>NZ_DALZCH010000102.1:0-11525 GCF_031978065.1 Oscillibacter sp. | reverse complement strand
CCATCTTGGAACAGGCGATTCTCCGTGGGCAGGCGACGGGAGAGCTGGTGGAGGATATGGACGTGAGCATTGCCGCGACAATTTTGCTGGGGCTTCCCAACCCGCATCTGGTTCTTCGCCTGCGGCAGTTGGGCAAGGAGGCGCCGATAAAGGAGTTGGTGAAGCTGGCGCTTCGGGGTATCCGAACGGCCGATGCGCAAAAGGAGGCCTGACGCACAGAAAAAGCGAAGTGTATCTACACGCAAGAAATAATTCGCGTTGTCTCTTTATTTGGCAAGTGCGCCTATTTTTCCATATTTAAATAGCCGAGCGCCCGCCCGAACGGTTTTGCCGTTCGGGCGGGCGCTTTTTCGATTTCAAAGATAGGGGAAATTTCAATCATGGGGGGAGTTCAATTGCGCCGGATCTGCGGTGCGAAAGCCTGTGTCACTCCAAAGAGATGACGGAGACGGGACAGCCGTCCCGGGCCTCCTCGGCCGCGCTCTCCGCATCGGTGGGCACGGGGTCAGCGTAGACCTCCGCCGGGCCATCGTCGCCCATACGGAAGACCTCGGGACAGGTGGACTCGCACAGTCCACAGGAAATGCAGCCGTTTCTGTCAATTTGTGCGTTCATAATGCCAAATCTCCTTCCTTTCAGTTCCCTCAATCAGATACGTTTGCAATCAGGCGTTCAAAAACAGATCAATGTCGTCCTCAACCGTTCCGATGCCTGCAATGCCGAATTTTTCCACCAGTACCTTTGCCACGTTGGGAGACAAAAAGCCTGGCAGGGTGGGCCCCAGATGGATATTCTTCACGCCCAGATACAAAAGTGCCAGCAGCACAATCACGGCCTTTTGCTCATACCAGGCGATATTGAACGCGATGGGCAGCTTGTTGATGTCGTCCAGCCCAAAGACCTCCTGAAGCTTCATGGCGATGACCGCCAGAGAGTAGGAGTCGTTGCACTGGCCTGCGTCCAGCACTCTGGGGATGCCGTCGATATCGCCAAGGCCCAGCTTGTTGTAGCGGTATTTGGCGCAGCCTGCCGTGAGAATCACGGTGTCCGCCGGGAGCTTTTTGGCGAACTCGGTGTAATACTCCCGGGATTTCATGCGCCCGTCGCACCCGGCCATGACGAAGAATTTCCGGATCGCGCCGGATTTCACGGCCTCCACCACCTTGTCCGCAAGGGCTAATACCTGATTGTGGGCAAAGCCGCCCACGATGCTGCCGGACTCGATCTCCTCGGGAGCGGGCAGGGCTTTTGCCAGAGCAATGACTTCGGAGAAGTCCTTTTTGCCGTTTTCGTCGGGGTCAATGTGCCGGCAACCGGGATAGCCGGAGGAGCCGGTGGTGAAAATTCTGGCGCGAATTTCCTCGCTTCTGGGGGGCACAATGCAGTTGGTGGTGAAGAGAATGGGGCCGTGGAACGGACCGAACTCATCCACCTGCCGCCACCAAGAGCCGCCGTAGTTGCCCACGAAGTTATCATACTTCTTGAAGAAGGGATAGTAGTGGGCGGGCAGCATCTCGCCGTGGGTGTAAACGTCCACGCCGGTGCCCTTTGTCTGCTCCATAAGCTGCTCCAGATCGGCCAGATCGTGACCGGAGATTAGAATGGAGGGGTTTTGCCGAACGCCGATATTCACCTCGGTGATTTCGGGGCTGCCGTATTTGGAGGTGTTGGCCTCGTCCAGCAGCGCCATGGTCTTCACGCCATACTCGCCGGTTTTCAGGGTCAGAGCCACCAGGTCGTCTGCGGTGAGGGAATCATCCAGCGTTGCCGCCAGAGCTTCATAGATAAACGCGCTGATGCTGTCGTCTTTTTTTCCAAGGTTTGCCGCGTGCTCGGCATAGGCGGCCATGCCCTTCAGGCCGTAGATAATCATTTCCCGCAAGGAGCGCACGTCCTCGTTCTCCGTGGACAGCACGCCAACGTCTGCCGCCTTTTCCAGCATGGAGGCCCGGTCGCCCACCGTAAAGGTGGCCGCGTCGTGCAGGCTTGCCACAGAGGGCTTCAGGCTATCCCGGATGGACAGCATCCGCTTGATCTGCGTCTCGATAGAGCCGTCGTCAAAGTTGGCGTTGGTGATGGTCATGAACAGGCTGTTGATCACTTCGCGGTTCGTCCCGGGCATGGCACCGACATCCAGCTTTCCCAAAATGACGCGTTCCGATACGCCCTTGAGGGTGTAAATCAGCAAATCCTGAAGCTTGGCCACCTCCTCGGTTTTGCCGCATACGCCGCGCATGGTGCAGCCCTTTCCTCCGGCGGTTTCCTGACACTGATAGCAGAACATACTCATTTCCTTTTTTCCTCCTTTAGTATTTATGGAACCTGTTGATGGGGATAATCGGGGAATGGGATGATGCGCTTTTATTTCCGTCGGCTGATACCTAACATCTATCATCCCAAAGGTCGTTTGTCAATCCAAACCCGCTTATCCTGAATTTCAGCAGTCTGCCCGGAATGGGCCGCTGATTTGGAGTGGGGGACACTTCTTCATGAGAGTGTGAGACGTTTGAATTGACTTTATGCTTTGAGTGTACTATGATTCAGACAGCAAGTCGGTTGGAATTCCAACAAAAGAGGATTTTATGAAAAAATATTTTAATGTGTTAAAGGCGACGGAGCTGTTTCGGGGAATTGAGGAGGCGGATTTTGAGCCGCTGTTGCGCTGCCTGCAAGTCAGAATGGTTCGCTATGAAAAAGGGCAGGCTGTTTTTTCTGGTGGAGAGCAAATTCGGGAATTTGGCGTGGTGCTGACGGGGCAGGTGCAGGTGATTCAGGACGACTATTACGGAAACCGCAGCATCCTCGCAAATATCGGGCCGGGCAATCTGTTTGGTGAGTCTTTTGCCTGTGCGGGGGCGAAGGCGCTGCCCGTGGGCGTGATGGCGCTGGACGCGTGCGAGCTGCTGTTTATCGACTGCGGCAGGCTGACCGCGCCCTGCACCCGGGCCTGCGATTTTCACAACCGGCTGATTCAAAACATGCTGCGTATCGTCTCCATGAAGAACATTGCGCTGACTCAGAAAATTGAGTTTACCTCCCGACGGACCACGCGGGAAAAGCTGCTGGCCTATCTCTCGGCAGAGGCCCGGCGGGCGGGGGGGAGCCGGTTTGCGATTCCCTTCAACCGTCAGGAGCTGGCGGATTATCTATGTGTAGAGCGCAGCGCCATGTCGGCGGAGCTCGGAAGGCTGCGGGACAGCGGCGTTTTGAACTTCCATAAAAATGAATTCGAACTGCTATAATATAAGGCTGCTTTTTTGGTCCTGTGTCCATGGGGAAAACTTTTTTGATAAAAGGAGACGCCAAACGAGGTTTGGCGTCTCCTTTGCGCGAGTTGCCGTCGGTTGCGGCGGAGGCGGGAGATTAGTACTCCTTATGCTCTCCAGAGCTTTGGTCGGTGTGCTTCATCTCGTCCGGAGAGGACGAATCGGATGCGGGATTGATGGCGCCCGTAAAGCGGGAGGAACCCGTGGCACCAAGAGAACCGTAGGCCCCGATGGAGCCGACGGAGCCCATGAAATTTCTACTCTCCCGGCGAAGCTGGCGGGACACGTTTTCATCCTGCCCATAGCCGCTTCCGGAAGAATTTGTGCCGTGCTGCCAGTCCTGCTGAGAGGTGGGATTGGTCTGAGTTGCGTCATCGGCGTAGGGGATTCCGGGCTCTCGCTGCTTTTTTTGGCGGTTTTTCTCGTCGGGGAATTCCAAATCGTCTTTATACTGATCCGTGTGTTTATCCATATAAATACCCCTTTCTGAGTCGAGGACTCGAATTTAGTTTGTGCGAAAGACTGCGTTTTATCAGTAAAAAGGAAAAATTCGGCGGAGAAGCCCCCGCCGAAAAAAGTCATTTTCTGTTTGCCGAATCGTTATCCAAGAGCCACGTCCAGCATCATCATCACGCTGAAGCCCACCGCAAAAAACACGGTGCCGATGTTGGAATGGCCGCCCTCCGACATTTCGGGGATTAGCTCCTCCACCACCACGTAGAGCATGGCTCCGGCGGCGAAGCTCAGAAGATAGGGCAGAGCGGGAACCACCAGTGTGGCGGCCAGAATGGTCGCCACCGCGCCCAGCGGCTCCACAAGGCCGGAAAGCACGCCGCCCGCAAAGGCTTTCCCTTTGCCCATTCCCTCAGAGCGCAGAGGCATGGAAATAATGGCCCCCTCGGGAAAATTCTGAATGGCGATTCCGATGGACAAAGACAGGGCTGCGGCGGCGGTGATGGAGGTTTCGCCAGAGAGAAAGCCCGCGTATACCACGCCCACGGCCATCCCCTCCGGGATGTTGTGCAGCGCCACCGCCAGCACCAGCATGGTGGTTTTTTCAAGATGGCTCTGGGGGCCCTCGGCCTGCTCGCTGCCACGGTGAAGGTGAGGAATGATGTGATCCAGCAGAAGGAGGAACAGCACGCCGATCCAAAAGCCCACAACCGCCGGGATAAAGGACCATTTTCCCATGTGCGCCGACTGATCGATGGCAGGAATCAGAAGACTCCAGACGGAGGCCGCCACCATCACGCCGGCGGCAAAACCGGTAAGGGCGCGCTGTACCCGGTCGCCCAGAGAATCCTTCATAAAAAAGACACAGGCCGAGCCTGCCGTCGTGCCGATAAACGGGATTAGAATGCCCTGCAATACATCCATGTTCATAAAACGCATCTCTTCTTTCTAAGTGCCGAATGATATTATTTTTTAAAACAGCATACTGTATCCGTTTGGCCTTGTCAACACGGACAGGCGGATTTCGTTTGTTCCGGCCCGTGAAACGGCACAGCAGGGGGCCGATTTCTGCCCCCTGCTGTGTTCTCCCCCGTCGGGACGGTTTAATACGGATAGACGTAGTCCGTGATTTCCTCCGCCGGTTCGATGGAGGAGACGTGAAGCTGTGGTTCGGGTGCGCCCTCAAAAGAGCCCACCTCCAAAGTGCCGGTGACGGTGACCCAGGAATCCGCCGCCAGCCCTGCCACGTCGTCGTATTTGCATACGATACCGCAGGGGGACAAATCCGCCGCGCAGCAGGACATCATCAGCCGGGCAGGAACAAACTCGTCCGCGTTCAAAGACGGAATGTCCTTTAGGACAAAGCCCGTCATGGTAATTTCAAAGCCTTCAAAGCGGTCGGGATACACGAAAAGCTCACTGCACCAGTTGTAGAACTCGCTGTCCGGAATCGTGACGGTCTTGGCCTCTGCATTGTACCCGTGGAGATAGCCGATCACCTGCCCGCTGGCTCCCTCCATGGTATATACGCCGTCCTCCGCCGATGGCTCCGGGCTTTCCGAAGAGGAAGAGGGCGCGGTGGACGAAATGGCAGGCGGCTGACTGTCCGCCCCGCCAAAGGCGCTGCCGCCCGTCAGCAGGCCACCGGAGCTGACGGTGCTGATCTGCTCATGGGGCAGCAGCACCAGCAGCACGGGAATGGCCAGCAAAAAGCAGTGGGCGGACCGCCTGCGGTACTGTGGGCGGAACAGGCGCGTGGCGGAAAACACGGCGCAGACCAGAAGCGCCCCGGCGGAAAAGAAAAGATACGGCTTTACCCGCGGAGCAACATAAGAGAGGTACGCGCCCGAGAGCGCCAGATAGATAAGGACCCCGGAAAAGGCCAGCAGGCAAATCAGCTCCAAAGCGGCCTGAGGGTTTAAAGCACCGCGCTTCATACCAACACCTCCCCAAGTCCCAGAGAAAAGGCGGCAAAAACGACCGCGCCGCATACGGCAAACATCGTGAAAGCCAGACGAAGCACAAACTTTTTAGAAAAGCTCCCCGAGAGCATCAGCACATTTTTCACGTCCATCATAGGGCCGAACACCAGAAAACCCATCAAAGCCCCCATGGAAAACTGGGCCGCAAAGCTTCTGGCCACCACCGCGTCGGACGAGGAACACAGGGAAAACAAAAATGCCATCGCCATCATCAGCAGAAGAGGAAGCAACAGGCCCTCTCCCGCGCCGGTCCGGGACAGGCCCGCGCCCATGGTCTGAAACAGGGCCGAGACAAACGCACCCAGCAGCAGGTACTTTCCAACGCTGAAAAATTCAGACTGAGCGTGAAGCATAAAGCTTTCCGGCTTTCCAGCTCCCGGGTCCGCCGCGCAGCCGCAGCCGCACAGCGCGCCAAGCCCGCCGCCGGTGAGAACGTCGGATTTAAACTTGGCTCTTGAGAAGGTCAGCCCGATCAGCACCGCGCAAAAAAGCCCCAGACCCACGCGGCAGGCCACAATTTTCCAGTTTCCGCCGAAGGCGTACCAGGTGCTGAGCATTACCACCGGATTGATGACCGGCGCGGCGGAGAGAAACGTGACCGCCGCGGACAGGGGAACCCCCTTGCGCACAATGCTGCGAAACACCGGAATAGAGGTGCAGTCGCATACCGGCAGGCAAAAGCCCGCCAGTAAGGCAAACAAAAAGCCGCCCGCCGGGTGCTTCGGGAATTTTTCTGCGATCAGCTTATCGGAAATAAACACCTGAATTGCGGAGGAGAGCAGCACGCCGATCAGCAAAAAGGGCACCGCCTGCAAGAGAATGCCCAGAAATACGTTCACCACGCCGTCCACACGGGTTCCGCCCAATACCAGCCGTAGAAGGAGGTAGGCGACGCAGAAGTAAACAAGGCTCAGAAGGAAAAAGGTGTTGGGTGCAGGCCGGGGCTTTTGCAGGGCCTTTTCAATGTCCTTTAGCCAATCAGACCTCAACACGGGAACGCCGGGATTCAGTCCCCGCAAAAGCTGGCGCAGACGGCAAAACTCCTTGTCCCGGGCGTTTCGCAGCACGATGAAGTCGCAGCCCGAAATTTGATCGGTCAAGGCGGCCCCTGCGCCGCCCAGCAGACGCTCCAGCGATTCTCCGTCCCCCACATGCAGAATTTTCTGAAGACGGCAGAAGTCTCCCGTCGTCATGGTGACCTGACGGGTGGGGGCGGGAAACAACGCCTGCAAATCCCGGATGGGCAGCATCCCGTTCCACTCGACCCAGATTTCGTCGATTTGCTCCGGGTCCTGCTCCAGCAGGTATTGATAGATTTTTTTGGATACCGCCTCCGGGTTTCGCTGCACCTCACGGATGGAAAGGCGGAGGGGCTTCAACTCCTCCACATAAGGGGCGGGGTCCTCCTCACCCTCCTCAAAAAGGATGCAGCGCGGGTTGATTCCCTCCCGCAGGCGGGATTGGATCAGGCTGTTTAAAAGCGTCGTCTTTCCGGCGTCCAGAAAGCCGGTGATGGCGAAAACAGGGATATAGTCCCCTTGCGGGGAGACCGCCTCCCGCCGTCGTATAAACGGCGGAGAAAATGGCTGTTTCACAGTAAAATTGCCTCCTGTTTTTTGTTTCAGATACAAAAAGGCAGGAAAAGAGCACCCTTGGCTGCGAAGACATGTATATCTCCCAAAGCCGGGGCGAATTCTTCTCCTGTGGGGCAATCAATTGTTCATCCGGATTTTAAGCCTTAGCAGCGACAAAGGACACAGAAGGGCGGCGCAGCACAAAAGAAGCGCCGCCGCCGGATAAAAAAGCACATTCCCGAAAAAAGTGCCGGAGCCGATGGCCGCGTCTCCCGTTTTTTCCACCGCTTGCAGGCAGACCGTAATCCGCGCGCAGACGGTGCAGTCTTCCCCCGTGCAGGGGTGGCGAAGATGAGTCGCCGAGTACCACTCCGCAAACCACGCTGTCGCCAAAAGCGTGGTCAGCAGTGCGATTGCCAGTATTCTGATTCGGACTGCTTCGCGGCGCATGGCGGCCTCCTTTCCAAAACCGTCCTCCCTTGCTGGGACGGCTCTCCCAATGGATTTCCCTCATTTTAAAGGAGACGGTCGGCCTTGTCAAGCGAAGCCAGGCGGACCCATCTGCCTTTAAAGATGCGCAGATGCGGGAGATTTCCGGTAAAATATGCGCTGAGCGCTGTCTCGGATGGTTTGTGGCTTTCGTTGTAAAAGCGCGTTTTCCGGTCATACTAAACGGAGGAAGCCGCCGTCGTCGGCCTGTGTTTCGAGAGAACCGGGTATGGCTGCGTTTACCGATTTTACGGCAATTGCGTGGCGCGTATGCGTGACGAAGCTTGATCCGGCGGCTTTATAACAAAGACGTTTTAAGTCCGTCAAAGGTTTCGGACCAGACACGGTTCAAAAGACCGGGGACGGCCTGTTTTACAGGCCGTCCCCGAATGTGTTCGCCTCAGTGCTGCTCTTTGTTGCGATGATGTTCTCCGTGGGAATGCTCACCGCCTTGGCGGTGTTCTCCGTGATGTTGCTCTCCGCAGCCGTGCTCACCGCAGGTGTGGGCGTGTTCTTCGTCGCGGTGATGGCTGCACGACGCGTTGGGATTATAGGTGAGGCTTCCCGCAAGCAGAGCCGCTGCGGCTTCGTCCGCGCTGCCCGATACGCCGCCGTAAATCTGAATGCCCGCCTCGGACAGGGCCGCTCGCGCACCGCCGCCGATGCCGCCGCAGATCAGGGCGTCCACGCCCAGTCTACCCAGAAAGGCCGCCAGCGCCCCGTGTCCGCTGCCGTTGGTATCCGCCACGGAGGAGCCGGTAATTTTCCCGTCCTCCACGTCGTAGACTTTGAATTGCTCCGTGTGGCCGAAGTGCTGAAAGACACTGCCATTTTCATAGGCGATTGCAATTTTTTTCATCATAACTCCTCCTGTTTCCTGTTTGTCGCGCTGCCCGCAGCAGCGGCGATGCCAGCCACAGCCGCCAAAGCCGCAGAAATCTTCCGTGCCATTGCACAGGCGATAGTCGCCTCCCTCAATTTTCAGGGGAAGGCCGTCCACCAGCGCGGACGCAATTTTTTTTCGGGCAGACGCGTAAATAAGCTGGGCCGAAGCGCGGGCAATCTCCATGTATGCGCCGCACTCTTCCTGAGAAAGCCCCTCTCTGTCAATGAGACGGATGGTTTCGTATTCGTCCACCGTCAGGATGACAGGCTGCTTTTGTGCCCCGCCGTCCACCGGAAGGAAGGCGGAGCTGGGCGGAAGGGAGCAGACTCTTCTGCATTTTTTGGGTCGTGGCAAAGTAAGTTCCTCCAAGTATGTTTTTGGTATATACCAATTAACTGCATTATACTGCGCTCTTTAAAAATGTCAAGCTTTATTTGGCATATGCCATTAATTGCTTTTAATTGATCTGTTTCTTTACAAAAAATATAATATCAGGACACAAACGGCGTTACTTTTTGGGTGCCGCCACCGTCTTATTAACGTGAGAATAACAATCAGCATACCGCTGTGATATGAAAAGGAGTTGACAGGTGTGAAGCGGCATACGCGTCCGGCAAAAAATCATGCTTGGGGTAAGTGGGGAATTTCCGTCCTTGTGGCGGCAGTTTTGGTCTGCGCACTGGGTGTGTGGAGGGTATCTGCCCACGGGAGAACGCCTCTTCCGGTTTTGATGTATCACCATGTGGTGGCGGACGGGACGGAGTGCAACGACATGACCGTCACCGAGAGCCGTTTGGAAAAGGATTTGTGCTGGCTGCGAGACCGTGGATATCAAACGGTTTTGCCCCGGGAGCTGGCGGAAGGAGACCCTCTGCCGGAAAAGCCCGTGATGATCACCTTTGACGACGGATACCGCAGCAACTATGATCTTTTGTACCCTCTTTTGCAGAAGTATCAGATGAAGGCGGCTATCTCCATCATTGTAGAGATGCCGGAGCTTCCGACCGATAACTTCGTCACATGGGACATGTGCAGGGAGATGGTCGGGTCGGGGCTGGTAGAGATCGGCTCCCACAGCTATGAACTTCACAATCTGGGGGACTTGGGAGGAAGCTTTGATCCCGGCAGCGTCAACGGCATCCAGCGCAGGCACGGTGAGAGTGACGAAGGGTTTCAAACCCGCGTACTGGATGATATCCAAAAAAGTTATGATCTGATTGAGCAGAAGGTGGGGCAGGCTCCCGTCTTTTTTGCGTACCCCTTCGGCGTGAAAGAGCCGGATGCGGAGGAGCTTGTAAACCGGTTGTTCCCCGTCACGGCGGTGACAAGGCCCAAAATTGCCGATTTGAAATCCGGGCTTCACGATCTGCCCCGTATCACCGTGACCATGAACCGGGAACTGTCCGGAGTTTTAAAATAGTATGGGGCTCCACCTCCCATAGACAACACCCCTCCGGCGTTTTTGCGTCGGAGGGGTGTTTTTCGTATCTTCAGAGTGGGCCGCCGCCTGTGCGGAAAGTGCAGCCATTGGAAAAATTTACTCCGGGACGGAGCGTCATCGCCCCAGCTCCACAAATTTGCGCAGCGGCGCTTCGCCCCGCAGGGCTTCCTCGCACTCGGCGATGAGCCGGTCCCGGTCCTGATTCAGGTTTCCTGCCAGCACCAGATAGTTGCTGGCGTGGTTGGAGCGAAACACCGCGCCGGGGCAGTCGATATGCTCCAGAAGAAGCTTTGTCTCCCGGATCAGCTCCGTGGGCGTGGGGGTTACCAATTCACCGCTTGCTACCCAATCGGCCATAGGCGTGCCGGTATAGATGCGCAGGGTCAGCAGGGCAATAAAGTCTGGCCCGATGGCGTTCAGGGCCTTAGCGGTGTCGATGGCATGGGCCTGCCAGTCCCCGTTGGAGCCGGCAAGGCCGCTGATGGCGGTGACGGAGAGGGTCAGCCCGGCGGCCTTCAGTTTCCGCCCCGCCTCCACCTGCTGGGCAACCGTCACGCCCTTGTTGATTTTTTGAAGCAGCGCCTCGTTCCCCGTCTCAAGGCCAAGGTAAGCAAAGTCCAGTCCCCCATCGCGAAGAGCGGACAAATCCTCGGGAGTTTTCCCCAGAATGCTCTTGGGGCTTGCGTAGGTGGAAATGCGGGTGCACTCGGGAAACAGCGTCCGGATATCCCTCAGAATCTCCAGCAGACGGTCTGTCGGGAGAATCAGCGCGTCTCCGTCGGCTAAGAAAAAGCGCTCCACCCGAGGATATTGAGCCCGGGCCCAGCGCAGGTCTTCCAGCACCTGCTCTCTTGGAGTAACGGAGAATTTCTTGTCCTTGTACATGTTGCAAAAGGCGCATTTGTTGTGGCTGCAACCCACAGTTACCTGAATGATCAGGCTGTGTGCCTCACTGGGGGGACGGTAGACGGTTCCGGAATAGTGCAGCATAGGACCCTCCTTTTTAGCGTTGCTTAAAAAATTCCCGTGATCGAATTTTTTGAAAGGGATTGCGGTCTGACTGCGCGCACGGAGGAACCGCCAAAGGCGGCTCCTCCGTACACTTGCAGACCGAGTGGAGTTTTCCCCGACGTACATGCCGTCGGAGAGAACGGATTCCAATTTATTTTTCCGCTCCGTCGGCAAAACTCTGCGAGGCTTGTTAAGCAGTGTCTGTACGGCAGAAGGGACAAATCACGCCTTGGGAACCTTGATGAACGCTTGACCCGGGTCAATCTCCTCCCGGATAATGCGGATGATTTCAGGATCGGGACCCTCCATCAACTGGGCGCGGCTCACGTCGATTTCAAATCCCGTGTTTTCCTGCACCATCTCGGGCGTGGAGAAGGGGTAGTAGTAAGCGAGGTACATCCGCTTGGTTTCCTCGTCAAACTT
>NZ_DALZCH010000101.1:0-11701 GCF_031978065.1 Oscillibacter sp. | reverse complement strand
AAAAAACATCATCACCACAAAGGTAACGCCGGTGGCCAGCCCGCCAATTCCGTCGGTCAGGTTCACGGCGTTGCCGCAGCCCACGATGACGAAGGCCGCAAAAGCCAGATACATCACCCAGTTCAGTTCCAGCGTCACGTCTGCAAAGGGAATATAAAGGCGGTTGCTTAAAAGGCCCTCATAGCGCATGATGCTTAAAAACACCACCGCCGCCGCCAACTGCAAAATAAATTTCTGCCGGGCGGTAAGCCCCTCGTTCTGGTGCTGGCGCACCTTGCGGTAATCATCCACAAAGCCGATCAGTCCAAACACCAGCGCAAACAGGTACACATACAGATGGACGAATTCGCCCTCCAGCATCTGCCGCCAGCCCAAGGCCACCACCGTCACGCCCGTGCCGATGATGAACATGATGCCGCCCATGGTAGGCGTTCCGGCCTTTCCCGCGTGCCATTTGGGGCCGTCCTCCCGAATCTCCTGTCCGGCCTTCAGCTTCCGCAGCTCCGGAATCAGAAATTTTCCAATGACAAGCGTCAGAAAAAAGCTCACCGGCGCCGCCACCAAATTTGCAATATCCATGTGCCTTCCCCTTACCCGGCGGGGCCGGGCCCTTCCCTCATGCAGTCTCCGTAAAAAACGCGCGCCGCTTTAGCGCGCCCTTCCCAGATGCTCCGCCACAATCTCCCGTTCGTCCATGTGGCGCTTTTCGTGGTTCACTTCCTGATACGTCTCGTGTCCCTTGCCGCACAGAACGATTACATCATCCGTTTTGGCATAGTCCATGGCAAAGCGGATGGCCTCCACCCGGTCCTCCACCACGGCATAGGTCGTCGGCGTTCCCTCCAGCCCGGCGAGAATCTCGTCGATGATGGCGGCGGGTTTCTCCGTGCGGGGATTGTCAGAGGTCACAATTACATAGTCCGCGATTTCCGCAGCAATTTTTCCCATTTGGGGCCGCTTCGTCCGATCCCGGTCCCCGCCGCAGCCGAATACGGCCACGGTGCGCCCTTTGGCAAAGCCCTTCACGGCAGACAGCACGTTTTTTAGTCCGTCAGGGCTGTGTGCGTAGTCAATCAGAATCGTATAGTCCCGCCCCGGTGTGGGGACCACCTCCACCCGGCCCTTCACATGAGGGACCCGGCGCAGGGCCTCGGCGCTCTTTTCAAGGGGGATACCCAGCTTCAGCGCCGCCGCTAATACATCCAGCGTATTATATACCATAAATTCGCCGGGAATGCCAACCCAAATTTTTACTCGCCCGTTTTTCGTCACGGCGGTGAAGGCCACATGGTCCGCTCCCAGCTCAATTTCCTCGGCCCGCAGGTCAGCCTCAGCCTCCACCGCATAGGCATATTTTTCGCACGTGGCCCCTTGCAGCAGCCGCCCGGACCACGGATCGTCGGCATTGTAAATGCCCACGCCGCAGTTTTGGAACAGGATGGCCTTCGCGTCGCAGTAGTCCTCCATGGTCCCGTGGAAATCCAGATGGTCCTGCGTCAGATTGGTAAACACGCCCACGTCGTACCGGATTCCGTGCACCCGGCCCTCATACAGCGCGTGGGACGACGTTTCCATCACCACATGGGTGCAGCCCGCGTCAAGCATCTGGCGGAACAGCTTGTGAAGTTCAAAGCTCTCCGGCGTGGTCCGCTCCGTGGGGAGGCTCTCCCCGCCGATCATGTTCTGGTTGGTTCCGATCAGACCCACCTTCGCGCCCGCCTCCTGCTCCAGAATGGCTTTGAGAAGATAGGTGGTGGTGGTTTTTCCATTGGTACCGGTAACCGCGGTCATCACCATTTGCTCTGCCGGGTGACCAAACCAGTTGGCCCCCAGAATCGCCAGCGCCCGCCGGGACTCCTTTACCAGCACGTAAGATATTTTTTCCTCCGGCTCTTTTTCACATATGGCACACACTGCGCCAGCCGCCTGTGCCTTGCCGATATAGGCGTGGCCGTCCATGGCATAGCCGCTGATGGCCACGAACAGGTCCCCTGCCTTCGTCTTCCGGGAGTCATAGCTGACTCCGGAGATCTCCATGTTTTCGTCCGCGTGAAACTCCAGCAAATCCGCGCCGACAAGCAAATCCTTTAATTTCATATCTGAAGACGCCCCTTTACAGTGTGAAATGGTTGCAAATATACCATTCACAGTATATCCGGCGCGATTTGCAAAGTATACGGGAGAAGGTGCTCAAAACCATGCAAAAGCTGTCAGTCCGCCGTACTACCCTGCGCGCCAAGCTGCACGGTGACCACCGTTCCCGCCGGAACTTCCGCCCCCGGCGACACAGACTGGTTCAGGGCAAACACATTTCCGCTGCTGGCGGAGGTGGCTCCCGACACCCGCATAATTAGCCCCGCGTTGGTAAGCGCCGCGTTTGCCTGCGCAGCGGTCATGCCCACCACCTTGGGAACTGTGCTGGGCGTATCGGGCTTTTCTTCGCCCAGATACAGAATCACCGACGCGCTGCCGGGGATGATGGAACCGCCCAAGGGTGTCTGGTCGGTAACGGTTGCTCCCTCGCCCACGGTGCGGCAAGTAAACCCAAGATTTGTAATCCGCTCCTTCGCAGCCTCCGCCGTCTGGCCCACCACGTTGGGCACGGTGATGTCCGCGCCCACCATCTGCTCGGCGGTATAGTCCGGCTCCACGCCCACGTAGGGCAGAATTTCACCCATGACGGAGCTTGCGGTGGGCGCCACCATGTTGCCGCCGGAGACGTATACTCCGGTGTTTCGGCTGGGAGTATCCATGGTGATGAGCATAATGACCTCCGGATCGTCCGCCGGGGCGAAGCACATAAAGGACACGACGACCTCCTTGTTGGGATTGCCGGTCTTATCGGCGGTGCCGGTTTTTCCGCCGACGCGGTAGCCCACCACCTGCCCGTTTTTACCGGTGCCGGAGGCCACCACGTATTCAAGGCACTTGCGCACGGTGTCGGACGTTTCCTTGCTGACGACCTGACGCACGGGGGTGGAGTCGTGCTGATACTTAACGTTTCCCTGATCGTCCACCACCTGCTCCACCAGATACGGCGTGCGCAAATACCCGCCGTTGATGGTGGCGGCCTGAGCGCGGATGACCTGAAGCGGCGTGACCGTGAAGGTCTGGCCGAAGGAATAGGAGGCCAGAGACACCACGTTGGTTCCAAAGTCCTTTTCGCTGGCAAACAGGCCGGTGGTTTCGCTGATTTCGTCAATACCGGTTTTCTCCATCAGGCCGAAGGACTTCAGATATTGATAGTATTTCTCCGTTCCGATTTTCAGACCCATTGTGATAAAAGCGGGGTTGCAGGAGTTTCCGGTGGCCTTCATCAGATCCTGCAAACCGTGGCCCCTGTGGTTGGAACAGTAGATGGGCTTGTTCCAGCCGGGCACCCGGATGGAGCCGGTGCAGTTGAAAGTGGAATTCAGGTTTACCAGCCCTTCCTCCAGCGCCGTGGCCAGCGTGACTGGCTTGAAGGTGGAGCCGGGCTCGTAGGTGTCGCTGATACAGCGGTTGCGCCATTGCTCGCCCAGCGCCGCGCGGTTTACCTGACTACGGGCGGCGGTGTATTCTTCGCTCCCCTCCGTAAGCCCAGCCAGCGCTTTTACCAGTTCCTCCTCGGTCTGCGCTTTCAGCTTTTTATCGTAAATGGTGAAGGGATCGTTTAAATCAAAGGTGGGATAGGACGCCATAGCGAGAATCCCGCCGGTTTTCACGTTCAGGACAATGCCGGTACCGCCGTTTTTCGCCCCGAACTTATCCACCATGGACTCAATTCCCTTTTCAAGAACCGACTGGACACTTACGTCCAGCGTCAGCATCAGGCTGTCTCCGTTTTTCGCGTCGTAATACTGCTCGTATTGATACAGCATATCCTCGCCGGTGTTGGTCTTGGCGGTGACGGTCAGGCCGGAGGTTCCCTCCAGCACATCCTCGTACTTGGCCTCCAGTCCGTATAGCCCCGTGTTCTCACTGCCGACAAATCCGATGACCTGCGAGGCCAGCGTTCCATAGGGGTAGTAGCGCTTGGAGTCGGCGTTGAGAAAAATGCCCTGAAGCCGGACGGGGCGCTTGGAGGGGTCGCTGATAAGGACAGTCTTCCCATCCTCATCCAGCTTTGTCAGCGCATTTCCCTGATCATCGATCTCTCCATTGATAAAGCGGCGCACCTCATCAGCAGTTTTCTGCTCCACCTTTTTCTTCAGCTCAATATACTGCGAGTTCGTATCCGCCATTTTGTCGAGAACCGCGGCTTCATCAAGTTCCAGAATGCGGGAAAGCCCCCGGGCCACAAACTCCCGGTCCTGCGTGTCCTTGCTGTTTTCAATATCCCGGGGAGAAATGCACACCGTCTCCGCCGAGGCCGAAACCGCCATAATTTCCCCGTTTTTGTCGTAAATCGCGCCGCGGGAGGCGGTGACCACTGCGCTGCGGGTCTGCTGGGCCACGGCCCTTTCCTGCAACTCCTCATGCCGCACGATTTGCAGACTGTACAGCTTGAACAGCAGCGCCACAAACACCGCAACGCCCAGAAGGCTCATCATCAGTACCGTCCGATTGCGGACAGTCTGGTTGGCCCAGCGGGCGGCGTCGCTTTTTCTACGTTTGCCTGGCTTTGTCATTGATATCCTCCATCCTGAAAACGATGCTCGACGCTTTTCGCGTCCCGGTAAGGTTCAGGGAGTAAGAAAGAGCGCTCCTCCTTCTTACTCCCCCTGTTCACTGTATTGCGTCTTAGTCGAAATATTCCACCACCGCGTAAACGCCGTGGTTTAGCGAGGTCACAAGCCGCTCCAGCAGTCCCGCCTCTTTTTCCTTGTAAACCACGGCGCTGTCTCCGCCGCTCAGGTCTAGATAATAGGTCTGCCCGCTTCCGGGCTTGGCCATACCGGCGGACTCCGCCGCCTTTTTCACCGTGCCCAAATCGAACATCTGGGCGTATTGCGCGGTGAGAATCACCTTTTCGGTCTGAAGCTGGGACAGCTCCTTGTTCAAAGCCACCACATCGCTGGACAGGCTTGTAAGCTGCACGTAGCACAGCAGCGTCAGCACCGCCAGCGCCGCCACGACGCCAAAGCTCAGCACCGCCAGAAAGGAAATGTGCTGTCGTTCCCGGACCTGCACCGAAGTGGCGGTACGTACCTGCGGGACAGGCGCGGACGCCTCTCGCCGCCGAGGCAATTCCCCCGCATGGGACAACTGGCGCTCCCGCAGCTCAAAGTCCAGATCATACGCCAAATTGCCGTTTGTCGCCCCTCGCCGGGGATAGCGCAAATCCCGCGCTGCCGCAGCCGCCATGCCCATTCCTCCTATCCTTTGTACTTCACACACCTCGCGCCTTGCGCGTTTTTAAGGGAATCACATCCCTTTAATCTTCCTTTTCCGCAACCACCGGGCTCCCGTCCCGGTCCAGCAGCGGCGTTAAGCCCGCCGCGCTGCCGTTGCGGTGGAACAAATAATGTACACCCGTCTCATGGTCCACCCAAATCTCCGTTTGAGTCAGAGTTCCCTGGGTATAAATCTCCTCAAATCTGGGCCTCATACCGTCCGCTCCTTTCGCATTCCGCGCCGTCACGGCCCGCATTTCTCCGCCACACGGAGCTTTGCGCTGCGGGCGCGGGGGTTTTCCGCCAGCTCCTCCTCGCTCGGGACAATGGGCTTGCGGGTCAGAATCTTCAGCTTCGGCTTATTGCCGCAAACGCACACCGGAAACTCCGGCGGGCAAATGCAGCCCCGGGCCTGCGCCAGCAGGGCCCGCTTGATAATACGGTCTTCCAGAGAATGAAACGTAATTACCGCCACCCTTCCCCCGGGGGCAAGGGCCTCCGCGGCGGCCTCAGCCATGGGCTCAAGCGCATCCAACTCGCCGTTGACGGCGATGCGGACGGCTTGAAAGCTCCGCTTGGCGGGGTGCTGCTTTTCCCTAAGGGCCTTGGACGGCATGGCGGACCTAATCAACTCCACCAGCTCAAGCGTTGTCTCAACGGGCCTGTCCTCTCTTGCGCGGACAATGGCCCGAGCGATGGCGGGCGCGTACCGCTCCTCGCCATAGTCATAAAGAGTGCGCCGCAGCTCGGCTTCGCTCCACTCGTGCACCACCCGGCGGGCGGTGAGATGGGCGGAGACGTCCATCCGCATGTCCAGCGGCGCATCGTGCATGTAAGAAAACCCACGGGCCGCATCGTCCAATTGGGGAGACGACACGCCCAGATCAAACAGCAATCCGTCCGCGGCGGAAACGCCGCAGTCTCTCAGGATCTCCGCAAGCTCGGAAAAATTGCCCCGGACCAGCGTCACCCGGTCCAGCCAAGGGGCCAGCCGCTCCTTCGCGGCGTCAATGGCGGCCCCGTCCCGGTCAATGCAGATCAGCCGCCCGGTTGTCAGCCTTTGGGCAATCTCTTTTGAGTGCCCGGCGCGGCCTAGGGTCCCGTCCACGTAGATTCCGTCGGGACGGATGTTCAATGCCTCAATGCTCTCGTTCAGTAGCACGGGCTTATGCAAATACTCCATATCAGAAATCCAACTCTTCCATGGCGGAGAGCATGTTGCCGCTTTCCAGCTCCTGCTTCTCCAGCTCCTGCCATGTGGCGCTGTCCCAAATCTCCGCACGGGAGCTTACGCCGATGACAGACACGTCTTTCTTTAGGCGGGCGTATTCCCGCAGCTTTTGCGGGATCAGGATGCGGCCCTGCCCGTCCGGCTCGCAGCGGACGGCGTTGGAAAACAGCGGGCGCAGGGCGCGGGCCTTGGAATAGGGCAGAGCCTCGAACTTCTCGGTCAGCCGTGCCCAGCTCTCGTCGGAATAAATGGTCAGGCAGGGATCGGGGCCGATGGTGACGTAAAACACGTCTCCCAGCTCCTCCCGCAGCTTGGCAGGGATGGCCAGACGGCCCTTGGCGTCGATTGTGTGCTGATTGGTTCCCGTCATCGGCGCGGTCCCTCCCCTTCATTTTGTGGGATTCAGGTGAACTATTCACCACTGGTCACCTATTATCACCACTTATCCCCACTTGCATCTCTGAGTATAATCAAACTTCCACGGAATTGCAAGAGGTTTTTTGGAATCTCTGCGTGGATGAAATTTGGTTCTTTTGCCAACTTTTGTCGAAATTTCTGTATTTTGAAACAGATGTTCCAAAGAGTTGCATTTGTTGACATAAAGCAGAAAAGTTCCCCAACACAACATGTTGTGTTGGGGAACTTTTTTTAAAGACTCACACACCAGATACGGGAATTGGTGTAAAATTCCATGGATCCTTATTGTGATTTCTCACAAATTTTCAGGGTTCCTCTTGCTGGGGATCGCCGTCCTTCCCCTCGTCGGGATTGTCCAAGCGGCGGCGCTGCTCCTGCATCTTGTTGGCAGAGACGCTGCGGAAGCGTATGCGGGACTGCTTCACTTCGTCCAGCGCCATGGAGATGGCCTCTTCCGTACGGGCCAGCGCGTCCTCGGCATATTCGTTGGCCACCTGATAAAGGCGCTTGGACCGCTCTTCGGCGTTGCTGACGATGGTCTGTGCCTTCTGGCGGGCGGCGGTGAGAACCTCGCTGTCGGACACTTTGGCCTTGACCTCCAGCTCCGCCTGACGCATCATGCGCTCCACGTCCCGTTTCGCATCCTCCACGAATTTGTCCCGGGCGGCCAGCAGCTCCTGTGCCCGCTTGATTTCGATGGGAAGCTGGGCGCGCAGCTCGTCCAGCAAATCCAACAGCTCATCCCGGTCCACCATGCTCATATTGGGCTTCAGCGCCGGGGATTTCGCGTCTTCGACCTGCTCGTAGAGCATATCGATCAGGCGGCTCACATCATTTGTATTGTTGGCCATCGGCTTCACGCTCCCTCTTCGTTCGTCTCTTCTCTCATCTTCCGCACCAGCTCGGCCGCCGCAGGAGGAAGATACTCCTCCAGAGGCTGTCCATAGCGGATCATCTCCCGGGCCATGGACGAGCTGAAATGTTCATATTTTGCCGCAGCGGGCAAAAGCAGCGTCTCCAGCCCCGGACGAAGATGCTCGTTGATGCGGGCAAGCTCTCGTTCCATGTCCCAGTCCGTGCCGTTGCGCACACCTCTAACGATGATGTCCGCGTCGTGGCGGACTGCATAATCCGCCAGAAGGCCGGACCACAGCTCCGCATGCACGTTGGGATATTCCGCAATCGACGCCTCCACAAGCCGCAGCTTTTGCTCTGGAGAGAACATCTGGTTTTTCTTTGCCGCGTTGGGACTGACGCAGACCCAAACCGTGTCAAAGCAGGCCGCCGTCCTTCTGATAATATCCAAATGCCCCAGAGTGATGGGGTCGAAGCTGCCGGAGCAAATCGCTGTTCTCATGTGGCCGATTCCTCGCTCTCTCCCGCTCTGCGGAAAAGCGTCACGGCAATTCTTCCGTAGCGGTAAGTGCGGCCCATCCGATAGGGGGCCGCCGGCTCCGGCAGAATTTTTTCAGCAGGAGCCTCCGCCGCAATTATACCATGGGGCGTCAAAATGTCAAACCTGACAATGCGCTCCAGTGCCTCCTCCAGCAGCTCCGCCTCATAAGGAGGGTCCAGAAGAATCAAATCGAACTTTTCCTTCAGAGACGACAAAATCTCCAAAGAGTCCCCCGTCACCACTCTGGCCCGGTCGGTCAGGTCTGTGACCTTCAGATTTTCCCGGATCAGCTTCACCGCGTCGGCCCGCCGATCCGCAAAGACGCAGCTTGCCGCGCCGCGGCTCAGCGCTTCGATGCCAAGCTGGCCGGTTCCGGCAAACAGATCCAGAACCCTGCGCCCCTCAATTTCAAATTGCAGGGCGCTGAACAGGCCCTCCTTCACCCGGTCGGTTGTGGGGCGGGTATCCATGCCCTCCAGTTCTTTCAGCCGTCTGCCCCGTGCGGAGCCGGTGATTACTCGCATGGTTCGCTCTCCTTCATCGTTTTTTTCCGTTTCAAATGGTCGGAAATCAAGAAAATTGCAAGGCTTGTCCAAACGAAGCCGAACAAAATCCCGTGGGTCAAAGTAAATTCCTCGTGAAACGCCAGCACGCCCAGCAAAAGCTGCAGCGTGGGATTGATATACATCAGTACGCCGGACAGGGACAAGGACGTGGTTCGGATGCCGATGGCAAACAGCATCAGCGGAATCGTGGTCACCACTCCGGCAAGAGGCAGCAACAGCCACTGCGCCCCGTGGAGCACCCCCATGGCCCCGGCGCCCCGGGCGTCCGCCACCGCAATCCAGAGAAGAGCCAGTGGCGTCATGGCGGCGGTTTCAATAAAGAGGGCCGCATTGGCGTCCGTCTTCACCGTCTTTTTCACCGCGCTGTACAGCGCGAAGCTCCCGCCGATCACCACCGCCACCCAAGGAAACACACCAAAGCGGAACGAGGCGATCGCAACGCCCGCCGCCGCCAACGCCGTGGCAAACCACTGCAAGCGCGTCAGCCGCTCGCGGAACAGCACCGTTCCCAAAACAGCCGACAGGGGCTGCATCATATAATAGGCAAGGCTGGCGTCCAGAATGTGGGCGTTGTTGACCGCCCAGATATAAAGGCCCCAGTTCACCGTAATCAGCGCTCCGGCTCCGGCAAGACGCAGCGTCTCGCTCCGCCTGCCGAGCACCTCGCGGACGCAGCCCCACTCCCGCCGGACCGTCAGCAAAAGCAGCATCATGGCCATGGACCAGAAAATCCGGGCCGACAGCACATATACGGAGTCCACCGTTCCCAGTGTTTTCCAAAAAAGGGGCAAAATTCCCCAAGCGGCATAACATGCCGCCACATACAACGCGCCCCTTTTCATGTCCTCGCCTGTCCCTCCCGGCCCACAGGCCGCTTGAATTTCACATTTTACAATTGTACGACAAGGCGCGCATTTTTTCAATATGAAATCCGTACTTTTCCTCTTTTTTCCCGCGAGGCGCACGGAGCCGCCAAAACGGCGGCGGAAAAAGAGGCGGAGCGGGGTCCGTTCAGAAAGAAAAGGCCGCGCGTCGGACGCGGGTATGTCGAGCGTGCAATCTCTCCGGGGCGACGATTACAGTATTCTAACCGTGGCGGAGCCCATTTTATTCCAAAAGCATAAAAGCGGGGCGCCGCAGACAAGCGTCCTGTGCCAAAAAAGCAGAGAGTCAGCAAATCCCATTGCTGACTCTCCGCTTTATAAAGTTCAGGATCCGGTCTCCCGTGTCCCGAAAAGGCCCGCAAATGGCGGTCCGCCCTCCAGCCTCATTCCTCAGCCCATCAGAAAAAGTCCATCAGCACGCGCAGCATGGTTTTGTCCGTGCGGGCCTTTTCCAAAGCCTCCTCATACCGATCCATGGGGTATACGGCGGAAATCAGCTTTTCAAGCTGGTCGTTCATACGTCCGGAGTTGATGATTTTGGCAGCCGCCTGCATGCTCGACATTGTATGGTGGCGCACGCCCCGCAGCTCGCACTCGCTGTAAATAATCTTGTCGATATCCACGCCCATGACGGTGCCCTTAGGTGGCATACCCACCTGAATCATCACGCCGCTCTTTTTCAGTGCGGCCAAGCACATGTCGAACCCGGGCTGAACAGAGGTGATCTCAAAGGACTTGTCAAAGCCCTCGCCGTCTGTGGCCTCGTCGCACACGGCCTTAAATGCCGCGGGGTTAGTGGTGTTCGCCACTGTGAAACCCAAACTCTGCGCCATCTGGATGCGGACAGGATTCATCTCCCCCATTACCACATGCGCCGCGCCGGACAGCCTGCACATCATGCCGATGATCAGACCGATAGGACCTGCGCCGGCAATGAACACATCATCGCCCGCCCGCAGGCCGGACCGCCGCACATCGTGCACCCCTACAGTCAGAGGCTCCACCAGCGCGGCCAGCCTCATATCCACGTCATCGGAGAATTTAATCAGGCGGTTGGCGTCCACCAGCATGTACTGGGTGAATACGCCGTCAAAGTTCGTACCCATGATTTTGACCTGTCTGCAAAGGTTTTCCCGGCCCACGGCGCAGGGCTCGCAGCTATTGCATGGCTTGATGGTATGGGCACAAACCTTGTCTCCGACCTTGATATCGGCGCGCTCATCGTTAATGGAATAGAGCTCGCCGCAGGCCTCGTGGCCCATAACCAGCGGCATTTTAGCGTTGGCGTTCAGCCCGTCGAACACATGGAGATCAGACCCGCAGATGCCCGCGTAGCGGATGCGTACCACGGCTTGTCCGGGGCCCGGCTCGGGAACAGGGCACTCCACAATCTCAATTTTCCGAACGTCCGTCAAAACCAGCTTTTTCATAATACTCTCTCCTCGCTTCCGCTCAATAGCACTCCTGGTAAATGCGCTCCATATCCGCCCGCTCGAAGGAATAATAAGCGTTGTTCATCAAGCGCTGCTGGTTGATCTCCACAGACTTGGGGAATTCCACGATATCCTGCTCCGTAAAGCCCGTCTCCCGCAGAGGGCGCAGAGGCAAAATGCGCTGGAGCAGCGCGTTCAGGGTGGAAATCGCAGCCTTGTCTGCGCAGCCCAGAATCCGCGCCACCAGCTTCTTGAATTTCAGAATCTCGCCGTCGGGATTTTTCTCGTCATAATACTTCAAAATCGCGCCGAAAAGCATATAGTTGCTCTCCCCATGGGGTACGTGATACGTCCCGCCCAGAGGGAAGCTCATGCCGTGGACCGGGCCGCAGCCCGCCTTCAAAAAAGCAATTCCCGCATAGAAGGAGGCGGTGACGAACTCGTCCAGATAGTCCATCC
>NZ_DALZCH010000100.1:0-11754 GCF_031978065.1 Oscillibacter sp. | reverse complement strand
GACGGCGGGAAGCGCGCGGCGCTTGGCGGTTTGCACTGCCGCGTCCACAAGCTCGCTCACGCCCTCATTTTTCACGGCGGAAATGGGAACCACCGGAATGCCTAAGGCTTTTGACATGCCTGCCACATTGACGGTGCCGCCATTTTTGCGTACCTCGTCCATCATGTTCAGCGCCAGAACCATGGGAATCTGCATTTCCATAAGCTGAAGCGTTAAGTACAAATTTCGCTCAATATTGGACGCGTCCACGATGTTGATGATACAGTCGGGTCGCTCGCCCAGAATGAAGTCTCGGGTGACAATTTCCTCCGGCGTGTAGGGCCGGATGGAATAGATGCCCGGCAAATCCACCACCGTGCAGCCCTTCTCGCCCCGGATTTCCCCAAATTTCCGGTCCACCGTCACGCCAGGGAAATTGCCAACGTGCTGGTTGGAGCCGGTGAGCTGATTAAACAGCGTGGTTTTTCCGCAGTTTTGATTTCCCGCCAAAGCAAAGATCATGGCATGACCTCCACTTCGATGTTCCGGGCGTCTTCCCGGCGAAGAGACAGGGAGTAGCCCCGTACCAACAGCTCCATCGGGTCCCCGAGAGGGGCCACCCGCTCAATCCGCACCACTGTTTTCGGAATCAGCCCCATGTCCAGCAGGCGGCACCGCAGTGCGCCCTGCCCGCCCACGGCGGTAATGACGGCCCTTTGGCCGATGGGTAAGGTATCCAACTGCATCTCATACGCGTCCCTTCGACGTAATTCGGCTCGAGAGTTAGTAAACGGTAACTCTGTAAGGTTAGAGTAGCATAACGCCGCCCGCCTGTCAAACCCCGGCTTGTGGAAAGTGCACTTAAATTTGCCGCCAGGATTTGTGAAAAACAGCAGAGGTGGGCCATGTTCAAGCGCAAAAAAGCGCGGAGGCCAAAAGGCCCCCGCGCCGGAGACAAACATGGAAAATTATGGCACAGTTAAGAAAAAGCAAAAAAATGCAAAAAGGCACAAAATTCGTGGAAAGCGAGGAACTCCACAAAAAGCAGAGAGACGGAGGGCCGCCAAGGGAAAATCCGTAAGCATCCGAAAACGTCAGGAAAGCCCGCGAATGCACTGACAGAGGTTTCCGGAAGCAGAGAAAAAAGCGTCAGTCCGAACTGCCGGAACTTTTTTGCTTGATACTGCACAGCGCCGCGCCGATGGCGGTGGCAAAGGTGGCGTTTTCGGGAATGATATAGCGAATGCCGTACAGCTTTTCAAATACCTGAAAGGCAGGCTCCGCCTGATCCAGCGTGGTCATGGAGCCGGTAAGAATGACTGTGTCCGTCCCGCAGCAGCGGCAGGCCAGCACCGTCATGGTGCCGATGGCCTGAAGCACCAAATTCACCGTCCCGGCGGCGAGGTCCGCGGGAGAGGCGTCCTCGGCCAGATTGCCGAAGTTTGCGGCGGTCATGTCCGGGTGCAGGGTTTTGGTGGCCTCGGTGACGATATCCGCGATGCGCAAATCCACTTGGGAGAGGTCCCCACCGACGGCCAGCTTCTTGATCTGGCCGAACCGCTCCACGCCCACCAGCTTGCGGCAAAGGCCGCCCAGCGTGCCGCCGCCGATGCCGCTGCCGCACAGGTGCTCCACTTTTCCGTCCTTTGCCCAGAGAAAGGCTGTGCCGGTGCCCATGGTTGCCACCACACCCTCTGACTGACCGGAGAGCGCCAGCGCCCCGGTGCCGCTGGCGGTAAATTCGTCCACCCGGCAGGTGGGGATGCCGTGGATATCCTCCTGCACATAGGAAGCGCCCACGCCGGTGAGCACAATCTGCTGCACATCGTCCAGCCACATGTGGTTGCTGACAAGATAGTTTCCCAGCGCTCCGAATAACGACGTAAGCTGGTCCTCTGCCCGGACGCGGAGCATGGATATTACGGTTCCCTGCTCGTCCAGACCCACAACCTTTGTGGTGGAGCCGCCGATATCGATTCCTAGAATCAGGCCCATGCCTCTGGCTCCTTTCAAATGCGGACGCGGCGCGCGGTCATATGTCCGCCATCATAAAATATGCTTGTATCATAGGGGAGAAGCGCGGGATTGTCAATTCAAAGAGTCGACAAACTTTTTAGGAAAAATGCGGAAAACATTGCTTTCCCCGGCAGGGAGCGCTATAATCTATGCAATTACCTCCGTTTTTGACGGAGTACGTTTGAGGTGCGATATGAGCGTCCGCGGGAAACTCAATATGTCCATGCTTTGTGACTTCTATGAGCTGACCATGGGAAACGGGTACTTTGAAACGGGCTTTCAGGACCGGATTACCTATTTCGATGTGTTTTTCCGTAGCGTGCCGGATCAGGGCGGCTTTGCTCTGGCGGCGGGACTGGATCAGGTGATCGAATACATCGAGGACCTGCATTTTTCAGAGGAGGACCTTCATTATCTCCGGGGACGGAAGCTGTTTTCTGAGTCTTTTCTGAACTATTTGAAGCACTTTCGCTTCACCGGCGATTTGTACGCCATCCCGGAGGGAACTCCGATTTTTCCGCAGGAGCCGCTGATTACCGTCCGGGCCCCTGCCATTCAAGCCCAGCTCATCGAGACGTTTTTGCTGTTGGCTGTGAACCACCAGAGTCTGGTTGCCACCAAGGCAAACCGCATTGTCCGGGCTGCCAAGGGGCGCACGGTGCTGGAGTTTGGCTCCCGCCGCGCGCAGGGGACGGACGGCGCCATCACCGGCGCACGGGCCGCTTATATCGGCGGCTGCGGAGGAACGGCCTGCGCCATTGCCGACCAGATTTACGGCGTTCCCGCCGGAGGGACCATGGCCCATGCGTGGGTCCAGATGTTTGACAGCCAGTATGAGGCCTTTCGGACTTACTGCCGCCTTTATCCCAACAACGCAACGCTGCTGGTAGACACCTACAACACCCTCAAATCCGGCGTGCCGGACGCCATCCGGGCCTTTAACGAGGTACTGCGGCCCTTGGGCATCCAAAAATGCGGCATTCGGTTGGATTCCGGCGACATGGCGTATCTCACACGGGAGGCCCGTAAAATGCTGGACGACGCGGGCTGGCCGGGCTGTGAGATTTCCGTGTCCAACGCGCTGGACGAGTATCTGATTCAGGATTTGGTGCAGCAGGGGGCCAAAATCGACATGTTCGGCGTGGGTGAGCGGCTGATTACAGCCCGCAGCGAGCCTGTGTTCGGCGGGGTGTACAAGCTGGCGGCGGTGGAGGACGACGAGGGGAACATCCTTCCGAAAATCAAGGTCAGCGAAAATATCGCAAAGATTACGATTCCCCATTTTAAAAAGACCTATCGGCTGTACGACCGGGCCACCGGGAAGGCGGAAGCGGACTATATCTGTCTTCACGACGAGGTTTTGGACGACACAAAACCCTTGGAGCTGTTTGACCCGATGGCCACATGGAAGCGGAAAACTTTGACAAATTTCACCGCGAGGGAGTTGCAGGAGCCGATTTATCTGGGAGGAAAGCTGGTGTACCGTCAGCCGGAGCTGCGGGATATTCGGGCATACTGTGCCCAGCAGGTGGACACGCTGTGGGACGAGGTGAAACGGTTCGACTATCCCCATAAATATTATGTGGACCTGTCCCGGAAGGTATGGGACATCCAGCACGACTTGCTGAAGCAGAGCAGATGAGGCTGACGGGGATCGGCACAGCGGTACGCCGCCAAGGCGGGACGCCGGATTGACAGGAAGGGAGCGGTTTATGCGCCGGACAGGAGACAGACAGGCACGCAGCCAGAGAATTGAGCGGCGCATTTCCGCCGTGTCCAGCATTGCCATGTGCGTGCTCACGGTGTTGGTGCAGATTGTGGTGACGTTGCTGCTGACGCGGCTTTTGAAGGAGCATGCCAGCCTTGCCTATGCGATTTTGGAGCTGATGGGCGTGGTGATGGCTGTGAGTGTATTTCTCCGCTCCGGAAGCCCCAGCTATAAGCTTAGCTGGCTGTGCCTGCTGCTGGTGCTGCCGGTGTCCGGTATGCTGCTGTTCTTTCTGTGGGGCGGCACCCATCAGGCGAAGACCTTGAGCCTGAAGAAGGTTCCGCCGCCTGCCGAGCGGGAGAGCGCCCGCCGCCAAAGCGAAAACAACGTGGCAAAGCTCACCCGGAAGGACGCGGCCATGGGCCGCGTGGCGGCCTATCTCCAAAAGCGGGACTTTCTGCTTTACAACAGGACTTCCGCCAAATATTTTGGCGACGGTATGGAATTTTTCGATGATTTAATCAGCCACATCCAGCAGGCGGAGACGTATATCTTTCTGGAGTATTTTATCATTGCCGAGGGAAAAATCTGGGACCGGATTCTGGACGCGCTGCGTGAGCGGGCTGCCGCCGGGGTGGAAATCCATGTGATTTTTGACGATTTCGGGAATCTCACCCGCTTTTCCGACGACATGATTCAGTCCATTCAGGACGCGGGCATTGAAATTCGAGACTTTAACCCGGTTCACCGCTATGTGAACCGCATCTATTTTAACTACCGGGACCACCGCAAAATTGCGGTGATTGATGGACACTGGGCCTATACCGGGGGCATCAATCTGGCAGATGAATATGCAAACCTGTTCGAGCGGTTTGGCTGGTGGAAAGATTCCGCCGTCCGCATTGAAGGGGATGGAGCATGGGCTTTGGCTGCCCAGTTCATCCAGATGTGGGAGATGATGTACGACACCCTGCCCAACGAGGACGATTATTACCGTCCCCGGACGGAGGGGCCGGAGGTCCCGGGATTCTGTCAGGCATTTACAGACGGGCCGCTGAACAACCCGGACAACCCTATGGAGGATACGTTTTTTCAGCTCATTTCTTCGGCCACCCGCTTTCTCTATATCACAACGCCCTACTACGCGGTGGAGGAATCCATGCAGCAGGCGCTGTGCATCGCGGCGGACTCCGGCGTGGACGTGCGACTGATGATGCCCGCCATTCCGGACAAGAAATACGCCTATATAGTGGCAGAGACCTATTGGGGCGAGCTTTTGCGCCATGGGGTAAAAATCTACAAATACACTCCCGGCTTTATCCACGCAAAGAGCGTGCTGGTGGACCGGAAAATGGCGTTGGTAGGCAGCCCCAACATGGACTACCGTTCCTTCCAGCTCCATTTTGAAAGCGCCGCCCTGCTTTATGACATGCCGGTGGTGGAGGAGCTTTTGGAGGATATGGATGCCGTGATGGCCCAGAGCGCCCTTTATACGATGGAGGACTGGAAGGCGCGCTCGTGGCTCCGGCGGACCTTTGCTTCGCTTCTGAAACTGGCCGCCATCTGGTTCTAATACCTTCGGTTTGTTGCTTTGCAGTCAAGTGAGATAACTTTACACATATTGGAGAGAAAACTATGCCAAAGGACCTGACCCCTTGTGAAACCGCGGAGCGGAGCATCATTAAAAAGTACCGTAAAACACTTTGGAACCCCTTTATCGCGGCGGTGAAGAGGTATGAGCTGGTGGCTCCCGGAGACAAAATCGCCGTGTGCATCTCGGGAGGGAAGGACTCCATGCTGCTGGCAAAGCTGATGCAGGAGCTTCGCCGCCATACCGACCGGCCCTTTGAGCTGACGTTTATGGTGATGGACCCGGGCTATGCCCCGGAGAATCGGAGGCTCATCGAGGAGAATGCCGCCGCACTGGAAATTCCCGTGACGATTTTCGACAGCGATATTTTCGACGTGACGGTGCAGGCGGACCGCAATCCCTGCTATTTGTGTGCGCGGATGCGCAGGGGCTTTCTCTATGCCAAGGCGCAGGAGCTGGGCTGCAACAAAATCGCTTTGGGACACCATTTTTCCGATGTGGTGGAAACAACCCTGATGGGCCTGCTATACGGCGCGCAGATTCAGGCCATGCCGCCCAAGCTGCACAGCAAAAACTTCCCGGGGATGGAGTTGATTCGCCCGCTGTACTGTGTCCACGAGGAGGATGTCATCTCCTGGAAAAATTACAACCACTTGCAATTTTTGCAGTGTGCCTGCCGGTTTACCGAGGAGCGGAACGCGGCCGATGACGGGGTGGGTCACAGCAAGCGGCAGGAGATGAAGGTCCTGCTCCGGGAGCTGAAAAAGACCAATCCCAATGTGGAGAAGTCCATTTTCGCCGCCATCCACGGGGTACAACTGGATACTATGGTGGGTGTGAAGTCCCGGGGAAAGGAATATTCCTTTTTGGACCTGTATGATCGAAAATTGGGGACTTGACCGCAAAGAAAAGAAAATAAGACCGCCGGTTGGCGGCGGAGACATTTGTCTCCGCGCCAACCGGCGGCTTTGTCTTATAAAAGATTTGCGGGCATGGAAGGGTCATTCCTCCGGAGTCGGAGTCGGCCCGAAATACCCCTTGGGGTGATTTCCGTCGTCGAACAGGTGGTTATAGGCCATGATGCGGTAGCTGTTGTAAAGACGCTCTTCCTTTTGGGAAAGTCCGCTCTCCTCCGTGTCGCCAAGAAGGGTGCCGCCAGCCGTTTCAAAACCGACGGTGGAGTTCACCGGCAACGTGTCCAGCAGCTTTTGGTGCAGCTTCTCGTAGCCGGTGGGTTGAATCCCCGCCAAATCCATGGTCAGCGTACCCAGCAAATTCGCGCTGATGGTTACGTCCTGCTGCTCCGGCAGGCCGTAGTTGGCCCAAATGAAAAACGGCGTTTCATACTGCTGAAATACCTCTGCCGATGTGCGGTCATCCAGCTTTTTGCCGTATAGCTTCTCATAAAAGTCGTTTCCCAAGGGAGGCTGATGGTCGCCAAAGAAGACGATCATCGTCCGTTCGTCGGAAGCCTTGTAGTGCTCAATCAGCTCACGGATGGCATTGTCGCTCTCTCGGAGAAGGGAAAAATACTGGGCCGCCACGGCGGAAGAGCCTTTGCTGGCCCCGTCCAGCTCCACAGCACGCTCCAGATTGTTCCAGCCCTGAGAGTAGCCGCTGTGGTTCTGCATGGTGACGTTGAAGACAAACAGGGGGCCGTTCGTCTCGTCGGTGAGACGGTAAAGCTGCTGATAGTCCGACGCGTCGCTGATATAGTTTCTTATGTACTGGGGATCCCTCACGTCCTCCTGATACATCTGCCGGTCAAAGCCCATCCAACGATAGACGGACGTGCGGTTCCAGCCGGAGGAGAGATAGGGGTGGAAGGCCACGGAACGATATCCTAGAGAAGACATCTGCGACACCATGGAGGGCATTCCATCATAGCAATAAAGCTGATAGGCCACGGTGGAGGAGGGGAGAAATGCCAGAGAGTCGCCCGTGAGATACTCAAACTCCACGTTGGCGGTGCCGCCGCCCGTGACAGGGGAAATCATCGTGCCCTTCACCGTGTTCTTCGTCAAAGAATGGAGGAAGGGCAGGGGGTCCTCCGTCAGCTCCAGATTGGGAAAGCTGGCCTGCATATCCGAAAAAGACTCGTTCATAATCACCAGCAGGTTTTCCGGCGGCGCAGCAGACACCGTTCCGCTCACGGTCCCGGCAAAGGTCCCGCCGGCAATTTTCTGGGCCTCCTCCGCAGAGTAGCTATCCGGCGCGGAGACAAAGCTGTACCGCAAAGCGGTCATGAAATTCAGCATAAACCCGTTTTGCTGGGTTTTCCACTGCTGCGCCCAGATGCCAACGCTTGGGAGCAGCGGCGTGCAGAAAAAGGCGTACAGGAAGACGGCGGAGGCAGCCAAAGAACCAAAAGCCGTAACCCGCCGCAGCTTTTGCCGCCCCTTGGTCTGCTTGGGGATCAGGGCCAGCAACAGCAGGTACACCGCCAGAATGGCCGCTGCCAGCCAAACGGTTTTATCCGGCCTGAAATCATAGCCGGTGGCCACGTTGGCGGCGGTGCCCAGTGTCATCAAATCCACAGGGAAAATAATGCGTCCCCGGAACTTCAAAACATAATGATTCGCAACCCCCAGCAAAAAGCAAAAAACCGCGCCCACGCCCGCAGCGGTCTTGAGCCGCCCCGTGAGCATCCGGCATACCCAGAAAATGAGATAGTACCAGAAGGCGGAAAAAAGAAGCTGGGTGGCATTCAGGGCGGTAAAAGGGTTGTTTTCGTTCAGATACTCCACGCACAGATACGCCACCCACGGCCCCAGCATAAAGAGAAGCCGGACTGGGGTGCGGGCGTCATGAAGCACTTTTTGAAGCCACCGGAATATACGGGAAATCTTTTTTTCCGGAGGGGCGGAAAGCTCCTCCGGGCCGGAAGGCTCGGTCTGAGGAATCATAGTTTCGTCGCTCAAGGGAAAACGCTCCTTTCAAAAGCGGAGATGGCAGGCGGCGCAAGCCGCCTGCCATGCCGGAAAAGCGCTTACTTGTGCAGAAGGGGAGACAGGGGCTTGTAAATCAAAAAGCACAGCGCCACGGTCAGAACTCCCTTCAGGAAGGTAAACGGCATGTTAAAGGTGACAAGACATTCCAAAAGTCCGTTCACAGAGGGACGGATGGCCTGATACATGCCCAGAATCACATCGATGGGCATGAACTTGGCGTAGACAGGATAAGTAAAATAGTAGTTCAAAGGCACGGAGATGAGCGCCATGCACACCGCCCCAATCAACGCGCCGACCAATGCGCGCTTGCGGCTCTTGTGCTGGCCGAAGCGATGATAAATAACGCCTGCGGTGCCCACAAAAACGGCGCCCATCATAAAGTTTGCCGCCTCGCCCACGCCTCCGGTGGAGGTTTGCAGAAGGTGAAGGGCGTTCTTGATGAAGCAGACCGCCACACCGTACCACGGGCCGAGACTGAAGGCGGCCAGCAGAGCGGGAAGCTCCGACACGTCCATCTTGACAAACGCCGGGATCAAAGGGACCGAGAAGTCCAGAGTCATCAGGACAAGGGCGACGGTGCTGAGCATGGCGGTGACGGTGAGCCGGTGGGTGCGGGATCTTGCATGGGTGCGGCCTGCTGTGGTGGTTTCTGGCTGAGACATAAAAAACACACTCCTTTAATTGTCTTGAAAACACCTTGAGTACTGAGTCTTCCCAAGGTGAAACAAGCAACAAAGGAGTACGCCAAGGCGCAGCTCTGCCGCTATGATCTTCTTCCATCCAGACTGTGCCTCTTTTACGGAGGCTTCACTGTCGGTCCCGGAGTTGCACCGGGTCAGCGGACATCCAATGGATGCCCGGTCGCGGACTATACCGCCGGTGGGGAATCGCACCCCGCCCTGAAGACACGTATTCAGTTGCTTTCTGCCCATTAGTATACGACGGCGGTAAAAAAAGTGCAAGAGGGAAATATGTCCTAAAAGAAAATTTTCGACTTTTTTTACGGGTTTACAAATTGGACTTTACAAATAAGAACGTCTGTTCTATAATGGTGCAGACTAATACCTATTAAAAAATATCGTCCGGCTACTGGCACAATACGCAGCTTGCCGAAGAAAGTCCTTTTTGCCAAAGGGGATGAAAGGGAAAGGGGGGAACCGTAAATGAGGGGAAGACAGTCGGCCTGCTGCTTTACGGGGCATCGGCCGGGAAAGTTGCCCTGGGGCTATGAGGAGAGCGACCCTCGCTGCACGTCCCTGAAGATGCGGCTTTTGGATGCGGTGGAGGCCGCCTATGCGGAAGGATACGGACACTTTCTGTGCGGCATGGCGCAGGGCTGCGATTTGTATGCCTGCGAGTGCGTGCTGGAGCTGAAGCAGCGACACCCGGAGGTGACGGTGGAAGCGGCAATTCCCTGCCCCTCGCAGGCAAAGGCCTGGTCCGAGGCGGAGCAGGCGCGGTATCGGCGGCTGCTTGCCCAGTGTGATTATGAGACGGTGGTTTCCGCCGCCTACAGTCCAAGCTGCATGCAGCGCCGGGATCGGTATATGGTGGATCACGCGTCGCTGCTGATCGCCATGTTCGACGGCAGCCCCGGGGGTACCCGCTATACCATTGAATATGCTATGCGGCGGGGACTGGACGTGGTGGATTTGCCGATTGTGGAGGAATCATGATGAAGGAATTAACTCTTTTTGCCCCGGCGAAGCTGAATTTGACGCTGGATATTCTCCGCCGCCGGGAGGATGGCTATCACGATTTAAAAATGACAATGATTTGCGTAGACCTGCGGGACACGCTGACGGTGCGTCTGCGGGAGGACGGAAAGATTCTCGTCCGCGTCCCCGGCACGGATTTGCCAGAGGGGGAGGACAATCTGGCGGGCCGGGCCGCCCGGATATTTTTTGATGAAACCGGGTCTGCGCCCGGTGCGGAAATTACGATTGAGAAACGCATTCCATTTCAGGCGGGCATGGCCGGCGGCAGCGCCGACGCGGCGGCAGTTTTGCGTGCTCTGCGGACGCTGCTACACCCCAAGCTGACGGACCGGGAAATGGAAACCATAGGGGAGCGGGTCGGCAGTGACGTGCCCTACTGTGTCCGAGGCGGAACGGCTCTGGCGGAGGGCCGGGGAGAGCGGCTGACGGATTGGCCCTCCATGCCGCCCTGCCAAATTGTGGTGTGCAAGCCGGATTTCGGCCTGTCCACGCCGGAGCTGTTCGGACGGGTGCGGGTGGAAAAGCTGCGGACGCATCCCAACCATGAGGCCCTGCATGCCGCTTTGCTGGGAAAAGACCTGCGGGCGATGGCGAAATTGATGGTCAATGTGTTTGAAGAGGTTCTCACGCCGCAGGAGGCGGAGACGATTGGGAATATCAAGGCCCGGCTGCTCGGTTTTGGCGCGGAAGGCGCGGCGATGACCGGCTCCGGGCCAACGGTGTTCGGCCTGTTTGAAGACGAAGCGGCGGCCCGTGGGGCGTTTGACGCGCTGAGGACCGTGTATCCCCAGACCTTTTTGACCCGGCCTGCGCCGGAGGTATGAAATTCTGCGTTTCTGTCCAAACTTTTACAAACGGGTCGATTGCCCGGTACATCACCCGCCTTGCGGCGGGAAGGTAAAGGACGGAAACGGTATGGAAAAGACGAAGGAGCGCCGCGCTCGCCGAACGGGCCGCGTGCTGGAAATCGCGCTGGGAATCGGCCTTGCGGCGGCGCTGGTGTGGGGGATATCCTCGCTCCACCGCCAGCAAGAGCTGGCGGACCGCGTGGTGCGGCTGCATATTCTTGCTAACTCCGATTCGGAGGAGGATCAGGCTTTAAAGCTGCGGGTCCGGGACCGACTTTTGGAAAGAGCCACCGAAATTTTGGAAGCCTCGGAAGACCGGGCGTCGGCGGAGAAGGCCCTGCGGGCCGCTTTGCCGGAGCTTCAGACTTTGGCGGCGGAGGAGATCACCACGGAGGGGTATACCTATTCCGTGACGGCTGAGCTTGAAGAAACCACCTTTCCCACACGGGAATACGAGGATTTCACCCTTCCGGCAGGTGATTATCTGGCATTGCGGGTTCTAATCGGCGAGGGCGCGGGGCGCAATTGGTGGTGCGTGGTGTTTCCGCCCCTTTGCACAGCCTCCACCACCAGTCTGGCCCAGACCGCCATGTCGGCGGGGCTGAGCGACGACGACGTGAAGCTCATCACAGAGGACGGGAGCGGCTATGCTATCAAATTCAAGTCCATTGAGCTTTGGGAGGCGCTAAAAGAGAAGCTTTCCTGAGGAATGCTTTTAAAATGGAATGTCTGTGGACTTCCATAGGCGTGTTGACCATTGAACTTCTGATTGATAAAGCTTTAGTTTATCGGCCTGCGGCTTGCTTTCGGCTTTGTGATTTGTGATTTCAATATGTAAGGGATAAACAAACGGCTCCGCCGGAACAATGTTCCGGCGGAGCCGTTACTGATATGGGATACATATGCTAAGCCGCGCATAATGTCTGCATCCGGGGCGAAATAA
>NZ_DALZCH010000099.1:0-11770 GCF_031978065.1 Oscillibacter sp. | reverse complement strand
GCATGTCCATATTGCGGACAATCTCAGCGGCAACCATAGAAGCGCTGAATCCATCAAAGCCCTGCCCGGAGTGGGTGGGCTTCCCGATAATATAGAAGCAGGGAAGAATCTTCCCCACAGCGCCGGCATGGAAGTAATGGCTGGTGTCGCCGGGGTAGGCAGGCGAGATAAAATCGGTGTTCAGGGCCATTGCATAGTCCAGACCGTATTTGACCTTCAGCTCCTCCAGAACGTCCAGAGACTCAATAATGCCGGTGTGCTGATTTTCCTCCACGGGGTTGGTCATGAAAATCAGGTTGCCGTCAAATTTGTCCGGATTTTCTGTAAAGTAGCGCATCAGGGCCATGTTGACCGCATCGCCGCACTTCATATCCGAAGCGCCGCGGCCAAACATCCACTCGCCGGACTCAATATCCGCCTGAACATCAGGATCGGTGGTAATTGCTTTGATTTTTTCGGGCAGCGCGTCACAGTCAAACGCAAACTCCTTGATAGAGCCAAAATCATCGATACCAACCGTGTCGTGATGACCGTGGAGAATGATCGTCTTTTTGCTTCTACTTCTGGTTCCAAAGGCAATGGCCACCACATTGATCCGTCCGTACGGGTCATTTTTCAGGGGCTGAATCACGATCTGGTCAGGATGCTCCCGGAAGTAGGGCAGCTTGCGCAGCCAATCGGCCATATACTGGGCAACAACACGCTCACCGATAGAGTTGTTCAGGCTGGGGATCGCAACAAGTTCCTTGGTCAAGGCAAGTGTTTCCTTGTAAAACGGGTAATTCTGCATGGTAGAAGTGCCTCCTAATCTCATAAAGTATTAAATAGATTTGAAGTATGACACTACCATGGCGCATTGGTTTTGTTACTTTGCACTTTGTATACAGAGAATGAACGACTTCATTGTAGCGTATGGCAGTTCGCTTTGTCAACCCAGAGGCTAAAGAATTTCCCAATTTTCAAGTAAGCACTATCAACAATTTTATGTAAAATAATTTTGAATTTTAGTTGTATTTAGCAGTCTCTTTATAGAAGAGCACGTCTTTTACTGCTATATAACCAAAAATTTTTTCCGCAATATACCTGATAACAAAAAAGCAAAGGCACATAGAAGGCTTGATGCAAATTTCAGAATGTCTTTTGCAGAGAGGCAATATAAGCTTAAAAAGAGTTCAACATCAAGACAGCAGAGGAAGACGTAACGAAAGACAAAAAATTGAGAGAAAAATTCGGGGAGTCAATTTAGTTAAATTAAATAAAAAATTAGAAAAACGCAATAGACTATTGACAAAAGAATGTGTCGTGTGTTAAAAGTAAGGTGCGATTTACCATGGAATTTTAAAGGTATTGGTATTACGCATTCTTTGTATACAGAGCACAGTACACTACAGTGAGAATGAATAGAACAGCCAAAAGCAAGCGCGCATTTTGATATGTGAAGATTCGGATAAGCTGAAACGGGAGGCACCCTCCAAACGGTTTATCTGATTTTCAAAAGGCCCCGTTTCCGCTGTGTAAGCGAGGGAATGCCGACTGGCCAGGGCGTATCGGATGACACTGCCCGTCCGGGCCATATCAGCTTGTTTTCAGCGCAGCTTATGCAGATTAGAGGGGGGACTGAAGCCAAAGAAGATATTGAGGAGGATTGACGAAACATGAAGAAGATCTTTGCGACGCTCCTGACCTGTGCAATGATGCTAAGCCTGGCGGCCTGCGGCGGCGGAGGAACCAGTAGCGGCGGTTCCGGAAGCCAAAGTTCCGTTTCCCAGGGCGGCGATGCCCCTGCGTTTAAAATGATTGTGGGTTCTACCGTCCAAGATGACTCCGCTTCCGGTGTTTCTTTGCTGGAATACTTCAAGCCTTATGTGGAAGAACAATCCGGCGGTCGTATCCAGGTTGAGGTCCAGAACAACTCCGTCTTGGGCGGAGACCGCGAGCTGTATGAGGCTTTGCAGTTGAACACCGTCCAGTGCTCTTTCGGTCCCATGTCCACGCTGGCCAATTTCGAGCCCAACTACGCTGTGTGCGACCTGCCCTTCCTGTTCAGCGGTAAGGAAGACGCCTATGCCCAGCTGGACGGTGAGTTTGGCGCAAAGCTTGCCGAAAATCTTCCCAATATTGGCATGCGCCTGCTTGCTTACGGCGAAAATGCCTTCCGCAATATCTCCAACAGCGTTCGTCCCATCAACACGCTGGAGGACATCAAGGGTATGAAAATCCGCGTGATGGAGTCTCCCGTGAACATTGCTACTTATACCGCTCTTGGCTGCAACCCCACTCCCATGGCGTTCAGCGAGCTGTATACCGGTCTGCAGCAGGGCGCCGTGGAAGGTCAGGACAATGGTGTTGTTCTGACCTACACCGCCAAGCTGTATGAAGTACAGAAGTACTACACCTACACCGGCCATATCTATGCCGCAAATGGCATGGTCCTTTCCGAGGCGTTCTGGCAAAGCCTGCCCGAGGATCTGCAAAAGATTGTGGACGCCGGCGCCAAGTATGCCATGGAGAATCAGCGCCGCCTGAACACCGAAATGGAAGAAAAGCTAGCAAAGACCATGGCTGATGCGGGCGTTCAGTTCAACACGCTTTCCGAGGACGAAACAAACCGTTTCCGCGAGGCCGCCAAGAGTGTGTGGGAGCAGGACGGCATCAAGAGTCTGATGGACCCTGAAATTTATGATATGGCCGTTGCCATTCGTGACAAATAATCAGCCTAATCCAAATTGATCGTCATGCGGGGGGCAGAGGATGCTTTTCGGCATCCTCTGCCCCTCTTGTGTTGAACCGAGTACGGCGGCGGACTCTAAGAGCAGTTAGTCGGCCGAATGAGATGGGAGCATTTAAAAATGAAAGAGACACTTCTAAAGGTCTGGGACCACTTGGAGGAATTCTTCCTAATCCCTTCACTGATTATCAGCACAGGTTTGATTTTTTTTCAGGTTATCATGCGCTATGTTTTTCGTAATTCTCTGAGCTGGTCCGAGGAAGTGGTCCGTTATCTCTATGTGTGGCAAACCTGGGTGGGCGTCAGCTATGCCGCCCGGAACGGAAGCCACCTGCGGATCACCATGCTAAAGGACCGGCTGCCCGAAAAGGCCCAGAAGGTGCTGGAAGTATTTGTTGTAATTGTCTGGGTCGGATTTGCAATCTTTGTTATGATACAGGGCGTGAGCGCGGTCCATGCCATTGCCTCTTTCGGCCAGAAGTCCTCCGCCCTTCGTATCCCCATGTATATCTGCTACATGTCCATTCCTGTGGGTATGGTCCTGATGAGCATCCGCCTGATTGAGCATACAATTAAGTATTTGCGCAAATCGGAAGGAGGCTCCGCTGAATGAATATCGCATTGCTGTTTGGCGTGTTTTTTGTGCTGGTCATGCTGAGCGTGCCCATTGGCGTATCTCTGGGCGTGGCCACCTCGCTGACCCTTGTTTTAACCAGTAATATTGGACCCATTATGGTGGCCCAAAAAGCCTTTACCGGTCTGGATTCCTTTACGCTGATCGCCATTCCTTTCTTTATGCTGGCTGGCAACCTGATGGCTCTGGGCGGAATCGCCCGGCGAATCGTCAACATGGCAGACGCGGCGGTGGGGAAATTTACCGGCGGACTGGGTATGGCGACCATCATTGGCTGCATGTTCTTTGCAGCGATCTCTGGCTCCGGCCCGGCAACCGTCACTGCCATGGGCTCCATCATGCTTCCCGAGATGGAAAAGCGGGGCTATGACAAGGGCTTTTCCACCGGCCTGACCGCAACCGCCGGCACCATCGGCGTGATTATCCCTCCCTCGATTCCCTTCGTAATTTATGGTGTTGCCTCCGGCACTTCCGTGGGCGACCTGTTTAAAGCCGGTTTTATCCCCGGTATTTTGATTGGAATTGCCCTGATGATTGTGTGTTATATTATCTCCAAAAAGCAAGGCTACAAAGGCTCCGAGCACAGTCCGAGCGGGAAAGCAAGCTTTTTGAAGACCTTTTTAGACTCTTTGCCTGCGCTGATGGCCCCTGTTATTATTCTGGGCGGCATTTACGGCGGCATTTTCACGCCCACCGAGGCCGCCGTGGTGGCCACGGTCTACTCTTTAATCGTGGGTAAATTCGTCTACCATGAGCTTACCTGGAAGATCGTGCTGGAGTCTTACCGCTCCACTGCCGATATGAACGGCTTTACCGGTCTGGCTTTGGGCTTCTCCATGTCCTTTGCCGCTTATCTGGCCATGGAGCAGATTCCCAGCAAGGTTGCCGGTGTTTTGCTGGGCGCTATTTCCTCCAAATGGGCCTTGATTTTGCTGATTATTGCAATTCTTCTGGTGGTGGGCTGCTTTGTGGACAACATTTCCTCCTGCCTGATTCTCACTCCTGTGTTCCTGCCTATTATCACAGGAATCGGAATGAGCCCCGTCCATTTCGGCATTATGATGACCGTGGCGTTGGCCATCGGATTTGTGACTCCCCCTTACGGCGTGAACCTGTTTGTCGCCTCCGCCGTCGCCAAGCTAAAAATTGAGGTCGTTTCCAAGGCAGCAATTCCATTTATCGGGGCCATGCTGGTCTGCCTTCTGCTGATTGCCTTTATTGAACCGATTTCTATGCTGTTGGTCTGGCTGCTGTAACAGGCGCCTTTATATCATAAGTTTAGCTGTATCGCATTTTTTAATTTGAAGCGGCACCGCACAATTCGCTGATGCCGGATTGTGCGGTGCCGTCTTCTAAACAAAAAGATACATCTTGATTGGGCTTGGGCTTTTCTGATTTTAGATATTGTGGTGGGACTGGTAACTCAATTCGTACGCTGATGTTTTTAGGGAATTAGAAAAATTAAAAGTTAGGGTGGTGAATCGGTCGGTGAAAGAGAGAGAAGTAACGCTGCGCTGCGGAGAGAACCGCTATACGGTCAAAATTCCGGACCATATTCGTTTCCAGTATGCCCGTCTTAATCCAGCGGAGCAAGCCGCCGATCCCGAGGTTCTCATACAGGAGGCTTTAAATCACCCGGCAGGAGCGCCCCGAATCGAGGATATGGTGCAGCCCTTACAAAAAATTTGCATCATCAGCGACGACAATACCCGCCTGACGCCGGTGGCCCTCATTTTAAAAGAGCTTCTTCCCCGGCTTGAGGGCGCCGGCGTCCGTCGGGAGGACATCTTTATCATCATGGCACTGGGCAGCCACCGCCCCATGACTGCGGAAGAGATGACAGCCAAGCTGGGACGGGACGTGTGCCAGAATTACCGGGTATTCAACAGCGAGTTTGAAAACCCAGCGCTGCTGACGCAAGTGGGCGTCAGCGCACTGGGGACCCCGATTCGCGTATTCAAAGCCGCAATGGAGGCTGATTTCCGCATTGGAATCGGCAGCGTTGTGCCTCATGGCTGCATGGGCTGGAGCGGCGGAGCCAAGATTCTCTATCCGGGTATTACATCGGCGGACATCGTATCCGAATTTCATGTAATGCAGGGTCTGCGGGATGAAATTCTGCTGGGGTTGGTGGAGTGCCCGGTCCGTCTGGCTGTGGAGAAGTGGACTCAAAATATCGGGCTGCATTACATTATCAATACCGTATTGTGTGAAGACGCAGCCGTGTATTCCGTTTCTGCGGGACACTATATTCAGGCCCATCGCAAGGCCGTGTCCTCCGCCCAGAAACTATATGGCGTTCCGGTGGGACAGCGGCCCGATGTGGTGCTCTCGTCAGCCTATCCGATCCATATGGATTTTTGGCAGTGCGGCAAGGCCACATACGGTCCCATAAGCGTGCTTCGCACGGGCGGCGAATTTCTTTTGCTGGCGGAATGCAAAGAGGGCGTTGGCCCCCATCCGCAGATGCTTGACTATATGGCCATGGAGGACGGGAAGGACGCGCTGCGAAAGCGCATCCAGTCCGGCGAGACGGGGGAGGACCTGCTGGCTATGGCTGTCGGGGTTAGCATGGGGCGGGTGGTCCGTCATGCCCATGTGACGCTGGTCAGCGATGGGCTGACGGCGGAGCAGTGTGAACGGGGACGGATGGCCCATCGTCCGCAGGCTGCCTTGCAGCAGGCGCTTGAACAGGCGTTGGCAAAGTTTGAAGACCCTTTTCTGTTGATTATTCCGGAAGGGGGAGAGGCAATTCCCATGCTGGGGGATGAGGTATGAACTTTAAGACCTTTTATATCAACAACCACCGAATTAAATATCGGGAAGCGCTGTTGGGCGACCCAATATTTGAAAAGTTCTATCTGATTGAAAACCCCCATCAGGATGATATTGTGGCCATTCCGGACGGATGTGTGGACATTCAATTTACCTGGGAAAACAGCGAGTGCCGCGGGTATGTCTGCGGAAGCTTTCTTCAGGGAAAAAAGTCGAACATCAGCACGTATCAGCGCTGCTTTGGAATGAAGCTGCACCCCGGCGTTCAGTTTAAATTTTTGCAGAAGAAGATTACGGAGTTGGTGGGGTGTCGGGTACCACTGTCCAGATTTTTGGACATATCCTCTTTTGAGCGCAGTCTTGGCAAGCTTACCTGCTTTTTTGAAATGATTGAACTCTCAAACCGTTTTTTCGGTGAACAGGAGGTTGCTCCTGTCAACAGGATTGCCAGCAGCGCGGTCAAGCTGATTGTAGGAACGCCCGGCTCCCCGCGGGTATCCGATATGATTCAGTCGCTGGGATACAGCCAGCAGTATATCAACAGCATCTTTAAATATTGCTTCGGCGTATCGATGAAAAAATATTCCGACATCATCCGCGCGCAAACCGCAATCACTCATTTGGACTCTACCAATCTCATGGATGTCATCATCGATTTGGGTTATTACGACCAGGCCCACTTTATCCGGGATTTTAAACAGTATACCTCCCTGACGCCAAAGTTTTTTGTGGATCAGGTGTGCAGAACCAAGGCGGGTATGATTGTATAAAGACCCGGCCGCCATCAGGCCCCCGCGCCGCTCTCCCAAAGGATGGGGAGCAAGAAAAACGGGCAGGTACGTTCAGCGCACCGAAGACGAAAAAACGAAACAGAAACAAGAAAGACAATGATAGGGGAAGCTTCATTTTTTACAATCAATCCAACCGGCCGTTGCTTACAATGAAAGAAAGCTGGTAGATCGTCAAAGCAGTCAAACTGTCTTGTGACACTTGAAAAATTAGAAAGGAAAATTCTATTATGACACAACACGAGAGAGCCCAATCCTTGATGCCCCCCATGGCCATGCATGACAAATTGACCCCCTGCGTGGTAAAAGGCGAGGGTTGCTATCTGTATACAGAAGATGGCCGCAAGATTCTGGACTTTGCCTCCGGAATCGCCACCAACGCGCTGGGCCACTGCCACCCCAAGGTGGTTGCCGCCGCTGAAAAGCAGTTGCATTCACTCATCCACGCAGGACACAACATCCTGTATTACGAGCCCTATACCACGCTGGCGGAAAAGCTGATTGAGAAGACCGGCGGAACGTACAAGCTATATTTTTCCAACTCCGGCGCCGAGGCCAACGAAGGCGCCATGAAGCTGGCGAAATATGCCACGCAGCGCCCGGTCATCATCTCCATGAAGAATGCGTTCCACGGCCGCACCATGGCCACCGCCACCATCACCACCTCCAACGCCGCTTACCGGAAAAATTACGAGCCTCTGATGCCCAGCGTGTATTTTGCCGAGTATCCTTACCTGTTCCGCACGCCCTATCAAATGAAGGACGGCAAGTGCCCCAAGGAATATTTTACCCAGTTTGACGACATGTTCAAGAAAATTGTGGACCCCTCCATGGTGGCGGCCATTATCATGGAACCCATTCAGGGCGAGGGCGGCTATGTCGTTCCTCCCGTGGAGTGGCTGAAGTATGTCCGCGAGCTGTGCGACAAGCACGGGATTCTCCTGATTTTTGACGAGATTCAGTCCGGCTTTGGCCGCACCGGCGATCTGTATGCATGGCAGACGCTGGGCATCGAGCCCGACATTTTCACCTCTGCCAAGGCCATCGGCGGCGGCCTGCCCCTGAGTGCTGTATTCGGCAAAAGCGAAATCATGGACAAGTGGGGCAAGGGCGCTCACGGCGGAACCTTCGGGGGAAACCCCGTCTCCTGCGCCGCCGCTCTGGCTGTGATGGAAGAGCTGTTCGAAGGCGGCGTTCTGGAAAACTGCCGAAAGATGGGCGGAATTGTCCGCACAAGGATGCATGACCTGCAAAAGAAATACAGCGTCATTGGCGACGTCCGCGGCATGGGCCTGATGAACGCCATGGAATTTGTGAACCCCGAGGACAATGCGCCCAATGGAACTCTGTGCTCCGCCGTGATTACCGAGGCGCTGAAGCGTGATCTGCTGCTGCTGAGTTGCGGTGCCGACAAGAACAATATCCGCCTGATTCCCCCTCTGAACGTGGGCGAGGTCACGCTGGACGCCGCCTTTAAGATTATTGACGAGTCTATTTCCGCTGCGCTGAAGGGCTGATAAAAAATTACTGGAATTATTTTGGAGGTTATTGTAAAATGGACACACAGGAGTATCTGAAGTCTCTGGTTGCTGCCGCCCGCACAGCGCAGAAGGAGTTTGAGAAGTATCCTCAGGAAGTGGTGGACAAGGCTGTGAAAGCCATCGGCAAGGTCATTTATGACAATGCCGTGGAGCTTGCCCACATGGCTGTGGATGAAACCCGCATGGGCAACTATGAAAGCAAAATCGGTAAGTGCCGCAACAAGTCTAAGAGCGTCTGGTGGCGCATGAAAGACAAAAAGAGCCGCGGCATCATTGAGCGGGACGCGGAAACCGGCATTATGAAGGTGGCCAAGCCCATCGGCGTCATCGGTTGCATTGCGCCCACCACCAATCCCGTCATCACGCTGATGCACAATTCCATGTGCAGTCTTAAGTGCGGAAACGCCATTATCATTTGCCCCCATCCCCGGGCCAGAAAAGTGGGCGTGAGAACAACGGAGCTGATGATCGGGGAGCTGGACAAGCTTGGAATGCCCAAGAATCTGATTCAGATTATCCCCGAGCCCACCATGGATCTGTCTGCGGGATTGATGTCGGTGGTGGACCTTTGCATCTGCACCGGCGGCCCCGGCATGGTTAAGGCGGCGTATTCCTCCGGCAGGCCCGCTTACGGCGTGGGGCAGGGCAACGTGCAGGTGCTAGTGGATAGCGATGTGGACCTCAACGAGGTTTCCAAGATGGCCATTACCGGCCGCATCTTTGACAATGGCGTGCTGTGCACCTGTGAGCAAAACCTGATTTGCCCCCGGGAGAAGGCCGACGAGATGATTGCCGCCATGAAGGCCAACGGCGCTTACTACATTGACAACGAGGTGGACGCTGAGAAGCTGCGCAACAGTTGCTTCCCTGGCGGAATGTTGAACAAGGACTGGCCCGGGGCCAGCGTTCAGAAAATGGCCGAAATGGCCGGGCTGGAGGGCGTGCCTGCCGACGCCAAGGTCATTTTGAGCTGCACCAAGGGGGTTGCTCACGACGACGTTCTGGCAAAGGAAAAGCTGTTTCCCGTCATGGCGCTGTTCCTGTACGACACCTGGGAGGAGTGCATGGAAATAGCCCGCGCCAACTTGGAAATGGAGGGCATCGGCCACAGCGTGGTGATTCACTCCAACACCGACGCGCATATTGAGGCTGTCCCCGAGATCATCAACGTCTCCCGCTACGCGGTGAATCAGGTGGGAGGCACAGCCTTGGGCGGCGCCATGGACAATGGTCTGAATCCCACCACCACGCTGGGCTGCGGCACTTGGGGCAACAATGCCATCAGCGAAAACCTGTGGTTCTATCACCTGATGAATATCAGCCGCATTTCCTACAAGGTTCCCACCATGTATGTCCCTACCGACGAGGAAATTTGGGCCGACTGAGTCTTGTCCGTGCAGGGCGGGATTTCTTGTGAATGCCGCCCTTGCCTTCACATCAGGAAACGTCCGGCTTATTAAAGCCGGACGTTTCCGTAAGGGCCTTGAATGGACGGTACGATCCTGTGGCACATATATTCCAAACCCTGTACGGTGGAACCGCCCAGAACAGGTACAACGCGAGAATCCATAGGACGTTACTAAACCTGTTTAAAGTAAATTTCTGCATATGGGAGCGAAAACGATGATGGAAGATTACAAGAGTAAATTTGTAAGCCCGGAAGAGGCTGCCGCCCGGGCGGTGCAGTCGGGAGACTGGGTGGACTATGGGTTCGGCGCAGGCTTTCCCGAGCTGATGGACAGGGCGCTAGCGGCACGGAAGTCCGAACTGCGGAATGTAAAAATTCGGGGCGGTCTGGTGATCCGCCCCCGCATTGAGGTGGTTGAGCAGGATCCCGAGCAGTCCGCTTTCACCTATTACAGTTGGCACATCGGAGACTACGAGCGCAAGCTCCAAAGCCGGGGCCTGTGCCGCTTTATACCCATGATTCTGCGCCAGCTTCCGGAGCTTTACCGCCGTCATATCCGGGTGGACGCAGCCTTTGTTCCCGTTTCCCGGCCGGACGACAAGGGCTTCTGCGGTCTGGGAATTTCCAACTACGCTTGGCGCACTATCTTTGAAAACGCCAGAACGGTGGTCTTTGAAATCAACGAGCATTTGCCAAGACTTCAGGGCGTGAACGGGTCCCACAGGGTTCATCTGTCGGAGGCGGATTATATCGTGGAGGGTGCGCACGAGCCGCTGCCTCTGCGCACCTATCGGGAACCATCTTCTATTGATGTGCAGATTGCAAAGCATGTGGTTGTGGAAATTCCCAGCGGCGCGGTGCTGTCTCTTGGCGTAGGCGGCGTTCCCTTTACCGTGGCCAAGATGCTGGCGGATTCTGATTTAAAGGATTTGGGCTGTCATACTGGCACCATCAGCGACGCGTTTCTGACCCTTCACAAGGCCGGGAAGCTCACCAATATCCGAAAGGAGCTTGACACCGGGCGCTCCACATGGAATCTGGCCATGGGCTCTCAGGAGCTATACGACTGGCTGGAGCAGGAGCCTCATCTTTTTTCCCCGGGCGATGTGGATGTTGTCCATGCTCCGGAACGGATGTGCAGAATGAAGAATTTTATCAGCATCAACGGCGGCGTGGAGCTGGACCTGATGGGTCAGGAGAACGCGGAGTCGGCAGGCAGCCGCCAGCTTTCCGGCACGGGCGGCCAGCTTGATTTTTTGGAAGGGGCATTTCGCTCCGAGGGCGGAAAAGGGTTTATCTGTCTGGCCGCTGCACACAAGAAGAAGGATGGGACGCTCAAGTCCAGCATTGTTCCCTTTATTTCCGGCGGAAGCGTGGTCTCCGCACCGCGCAGCATGATCCAATACGTGGCGACCGAGTACGGCGTGGCCAAGCTGTCGGGTCTTTCTTTAAAAGAGCGGGCGGACGCCATGATTTCCATTGCACACCCTGACTTTCGAGAGGAATTGGCCCGTTACGCACAGGAAAACTTTTAACGCTGGTCCCAAGCCTTTGAGAGGCCATTTCCCCCAACGGGGTATCTGATGCCGCTTTTAAAAACGAGCCGAAAATCGCTCTCTGCAAATGCAGCAGAATGCAGGCTATGAATGGCACGGAGCGGAGCAGGTTGGGAAGCCCTGCCTAAGCGATACGGTTTCTGGAAAACAATGTACAGTCGTTTCTGCAAATGGCAGGATGACGGAACTTTTTTGCGAATTTTTTAAGCTCTGAGTGAGGGCGGATATGGAGAATCTATCGCGGGATTCTATCATAGTAGCAAACATGAAAAGCGCCAAGCGTACACGCCCGGCAACAGGGGTGCGCTTGGCGTTCTTTTTTGCCCAGTAAATCTCATAC
>NZ_DALZCH010000098.1:0-11933 GCF_031978065.1 Oscillibacter sp. | reverse complement strand
ATCAGGGCCATACGGATAAATTTTCCGTTTCTCACCTGCCCGAAATAGCAGGCCCGGGGGTCGTCGTCCACTGCCACGGCAATTTCATTCACCCGGGGCAGAGGATGGAGGATACACAAATCCTTCTTCGCGGGAACCAGCTTCTCCGGGTCCAGAACATAAGTGTCTTTCAGGCGGATATAGTCCGCCTCGTTGAAAAACCGCTCCTTTTGCACCCGGGTCATGTACAGGATGTCAAGGCTCGGGATGGCGTCCTCCAGCGAGTCCGTCTCCCGATAGGAAAGGCCCTGCTTTTCCAGCACGTTTTCCTTCAGGTAGCCCGGAAGCTTCAACTCCTCCGGAGAGATAAACACAAACTGGATGCCGCTTTGCCGGGCAAGCGCGTTCACAAGAGAATGCACCGTGCGCCCAAACTTCAGGTCGCCGCAGAAGCCGATGGTAAAATCGTTCAGCCGTCCCTTTTCGCGGTGGATGGTCAGAAGGTCCGTCAGGGTTTGGGTGGGGTGGTTGTGGCCGCCGTCTCCGGCGTTGATAATGGGAACTTCCGCACGCTGGGCGGCGGCAAAGGGCGCGCCCTCCTTGGGATGACGCATGGCGATGATGTCGGCATAGCAGCTCACGGTGCGGACGGTGTCCGTCACCGTTTCGCCCTTGGCGGTGGAAGAGGACGACGCTTCGGAAAAGCCCAGCACGCTGCCGCCAAGGGCCAGCATGGCGGATTCAAAGCTCAGCCGCGTGCGGGTGGAGGGCTCAAAGAACAGCGTGGCAAGCTGTTTGTGGGCGCAGAGGTCCTGGTATTTTGTGGGATGGTCAATCATGTCCTCCGCCGTGGCGATCAGGCCGTCAATTTCGGCGGGGGTCAGGTCGGTGATGTCGATAAGGTTTCGGTTTGACATGGAGATGCTCCTTTCCTGTGTACCGCAAAGGGGATTAGACTGTCATCCAGCTCTCGTCGCCGGGGTTTGCGCGGAACTGCTTCAGGCGGCGGATGTCCTCGGGCTTGATTTTTCCCTCCTGCGCCGCCACCTCGCATACCGCGTCGAAATTGCTCAGGCTGAAATTTGCCACGTCGGCAGATGCCAGCCGGTCAAGGCCCTTTTGTAGGCCATAGGTGAAGATGGAGGCGATGCCCAGCACCTGTGCCCCGGCTTCCCGCAGAACGTCTACCACCTCAATGCAGCTTCCGCCGGTGGAGATCAGGTCCTCCACCACCACGACCTTCGCGCCTTTTTCCAGCTTGCCCTCAATCTGGTTTCCCCGTCCGTGGTCCTTGTGGCCAGAGCGGACATAGCCCATGGGCAGACCCAGCAGATGGCCCACAATGGCGGCGTGGGCAATGCCTGCGGTGGAGGTGCCCATCAGCACCTCGACCTCGGGAAACCGCTCCCGAATCAATGAGACGAGCCCCTCCTCCACATGGGTGCGCACCGCCGGGGCGGTGAGGGTCAGGCGGTTGTCGCAGTAAATGGGGCTGCGGATGCCGCTGGCCCATGAAAACGGCTCGTCCGGCCGCAGAAACACCGCGCCGATGGATAAAAGATCGTGGGCAATCTCGTGTTCCATATTCATATTCTTCAGTCTCCTTATGATTTAATGGGTAAATGCTTGCGAAAAAACGTGCTTATTCTCCCAGAAACTCCCACACCGCGCGGCGGTAAGCCGCCACCGGGTCTTCCGCCTGCGTGATGGGACGGCCCATCACCAGATAGTCGCAGCCGCTCTTTCCCGCTCGCTCGGGAGTCATGACGCGCTTCTGGTCCCCCGCGTCCCCGTCCGCAAAGCGGACGCCGGGTGTGACGGTGAGAAAGCTGCCGCCGCAGGCGGACTTTACGCCCGCCGCTTCCAGCGGGGAACACAACACGCCGTCAAGGACGGACGCGGCGGCGTTTTTGGCGTAGAAGCGCTCGGTTTCTTCCATGGGACGTTCAATCAGCAGCTCGTCTTTCCGCGTCCCGGGGTCTGTGGAGGTAAGCTGAGTCACGGCAATCAGCAAAGGCCGGGTTCCGTCCGGGCGGGTAAGCCCCTCCAGCGCGGCGCGCATCATTTCCGACGCGCCGGCGGCGTGGAGGTTCACCATGTCCACGTCCAGACGGCTGAGGACCCCCATGGCCCGCTTCACCGTGTTGGGAATGTCGTGGAGCTTCAAGTCCAGAAAGATTTTGTGGCCCCGGTCTTTGATTTCGCGGACCATGTCCGGCCCTTCGGCGTAAAACAGCTCCATGCCGATCTTTACATAGGGCTTCTCCCCAGCGGGAAAACGGTCCAGAAACGCCAGAGCCTCCGCGCCGGAGGGGAAGTCCAGAGCGATAATAATGTCCTTATGCATGATGTGCGCCTCCTGTCAGTTGTGAGATTTCCGTCACGCCCAGCCGCTCGCACACGGCGGGCAGTTTTTCAATAATCGTCTTGCAGACGGCGGGATTTTTCAGGTTTGCCGCGCCAATTTCCACAGCGGAAGCCCCCGCCAGCAGCATTTCGCACACGTCTTCGACGGAGCTTATCCCGCCGCAGCCGATGATGGGCAGGTTTGTGGCCTCGTACACGTCCCACACCATCCGCAGCGCCACCGGAAACACGGCGGGGCCGGATAGGCCCCCGGTGCGGTTTGCAAGCAGGGGGCGCTTTGTGTGCAGGTCGATGCGCATGCCAAGCAGGGTGTTGATGAGACACAGGCCGTCCGCCCCCGCATCAGCGCAGGCTCGGGCAATTTGGGCAATGTCCGTCACGTTGGGGGAGAGCTTGATGAATACCGGCTTGTCCGTTGCGGATTTCACCGCCGCCGTCACTTCTGCGGCGGCAACGGGGTCGGAGCCAAAATTCTTGCCCCCCGCATGGACGTTGGGGCAGGAGACATTAACCTCAATGATGGCAACCTGCGGACAGGCGTTTAATTTCCGGCAGTTCTCCGCGTATTCCTCCACGGTTTCGCCGCCGATGTTGGCGATGACCGGGCCTTGAAAGATTTTTGAGATGTGGGGAAGCTCCGACCCAAGCACTGCGTCAATGCCGGGATTTTGCAAACCCACGGCGTTGAGCATTCCGCTTGCCGTCTCCGCAATGCGGGGCTGAGGGTTGCCAAATCGGGGATTGGCAGTGGTGCCTTTAAAGGAAAAGCTGCCCAGAATATTCAGATCGTAAACCTCGGCAAATTCCCGTCCGTAGCCAAAGGTGCCGGAGGCGGGGATGACGGGGTTTTTCAGCGCCACATCCCCCAGCTTTACGCGTAAATCTACCATACCAGCTCCTCCTTTCGGAACACAGGCCCTTCTTTGCAGACCCGGCGGGGGCCATTCGCTGTTTCGATGGTGCAGCCCATGCAGGCGCCAAACCCACAGGCCATCCGGGCTTCAAAGCTATACTGTCCGTCCGTCAGCCCCGGCAGGGACCAGACGGCTTTCAGCATCGGCGTGGGGCCGCAGACAAAGGCGGTGGTGCACTCTGTTGCCGTGCGGGTCAGGTCGGTGACAAAGCCCTTTGTGCCAAGGCTTCCGTCTTCCGTGGAGATAAAAAGGCGGCAGCCGAGGCCCGCAAATTCCTTGAGGTAAAACGCGTCCTTCCCGGTGCGAAAACCCAGTGCCACCGTGGGGCTGATTCCCCGTTCCAGCAGTCGTCCGGCAAGGCCGAACAGTGGGGCTGCGCCCACGCCGCCGCCAATCAGGATTGGATTTTTCGGACAGTTCTCAAGGTCAAATCCGTTGCCAAGGCCGGAAAGAACGTCCAGCTCCGTGCCGGGGACGGAGCGCACCAGCTCCCGGGTCCCGTCGCCCACCACACGGATCAGCAGCAAAAGCGCGCCCTTGTCCCAGTTGGCCACCGAGATGGGGCGGCGCAGGGATTTTCCCGGCAGGGCAATGTTTACAAACTGTCCCGGTGCGGTGATGTCCGAGGTGTCCCCGGAGAGGACCATTTCATAGGTCTCGTCCGTGAGTTGGCGGGTGTGCTCCACGGTAAAGAGAGATTGTTTCATACGTCCTCCCGTTGAAAATCAGTGTAGACCAGTTCTCCGTCACAGATGGTGGCCGCCACGGCGGCGGAAACCAGCCACCCGTCGAAGGGGGTGGCCCGGCCCAGAGTGCGGAATGTGTTGCTGTCGATGCGGTGAGGGCGGTTCAGGTCCAGCACCGTCAGGTCGGCAGGTGCGCCAGGAGAGATTTCCCCGCCGCTCAAGCCGAAAATCCGCCGGGGGCGGAGGCACAGCCGATCCACCAGCAGTTCAAGAGAAACAAGCCCCGTGCGGACAAGCTGAGTGTACAACACCGGGAACGCCGTTTCCAGCCCCACGATGCCAAAGGCGCTGCGGCGCAGGCCTTTTGACTTTTCTTCAGCGGAGTGGGGGGCGTGGTCGGTTGCGATGCAGTCGATGGTTCCGTCCAAAAGACCCTCCAAAAGCGCGTCCCGGTCCCGGGCGGCGCGCAGGGGTGGATTCATTTTGAACCGGCCCTCGTCCTGCAACTCGTCCTCGCACAGCACCAGATAGTGAGGTCCCGTCTCGCAGGTGACGGGCAGGCCTTCGGACTTTGCCTGACGGATAAGGTCCACGCTTTCTTTGGTAGAGATATGGCAGACATGATATTGGCACCCGGTTTCCCGGACCAGCCCGATGTCCCGCTCCACCTGCCGCCACTCGCTCTCCGACGAGATGCCGGGCAATCCGTGGGCCTTTGCAAAGGCCCCGTCGTGGATGCAGCCGCCGGGGATCAGCAATCCGTCCACCTCACAGTGGGCCACAATGGGCCGGTTCAGCGCTTTTGCCTTTTTCATGGCGGTGCGCATCAGCTCGTCGGACTGTACACCCCGCCCATCATCGGAAAAGCCAATGACGTGGGAGGCCATGCCCTCCATATCGGAGAGGAACACTCCCTGCTCCCCGGCGGTGACGGCTCCGTAGGGATAGACATGCACCTTCGCGTCCCGGGCGATGATATCAAGTTCCGGCTGAAGCGTTTCCAAGCTGTCCGGCACCGGTTTCAGGTTTGGCATGGGGCACACCGCGGTGTAGCCCCCGGCAGCGGCCGCCGCCGTACCGGAAGAAATCGTCTCTTTATAAGAAAAACCAGGCTCCCGAAGATGTACATGCACATCGACGAAACCTGGAACAATAAAAAGACCATCCAATTTAATAACCGACTGATTATCACGGGGAAGAGAACGGGAAACGGAAACAATACGGCCGTTCTCCACGGCGACGTCCGCCGTATGAAAAGCGCCGTTTGAAAATACGCTGCCGCCAGTCAGCAGAAAGCCCATGGTATACCTCCTCGGATCACATATTCTAACCATGCATTCTATCGGAATCTGGGAAGCTTGTCAATGGCGGATATCAAAAAACAAACGCCGGAATAGGAAAACGCTTTGTATCTTTTCCCCATTCCGGTGGCAAAGCGGGGGGCGCGTTGCGTCCCCCGCTCCAATTTAAATTTATCGCAGCAGGCTGGGCCTGTGCCCCTGCCAGAGGGACGGGCCCAGCAGCAGCATGGGAAACAACTCCAGCCGTCCCGCCAACATATCAAAGCACAAAATCAGCTTGGATATGGGGGAAAATTCCGAGAAACTCCCCATGGGGCCAACGTCGCCAAGGCCGGGACCAATGTTGTTGATGCACGAGACGACGGCGGTAAAGGTAGTGACAAGGTCAAACCCGTCCAGCCCGATCAGCAGAGTGGACGTGCCCATCAGCAGCATATAAACCACCAGAAAGACGTGAGTGCCCCGCAAAACCTTGCCGCTGACTGCTCGATCCTCAACCCGGACGGTGGCCACGGCGTTGGGATGCATCATCTGACGCATGTCGCTGAGAGCTGTCTTAAAGAAAATCACCAGACGGGCAATTTTGATGCCGCCGCCCGTAGACCCTGCGCAGGCCCCCGCAAACATCAAAAGAACCAGCACCACCTTGGAGTAGGTGGGCCAGAGGTTGAAGTCTGTGGTGGCGTAGCCCGTGGTGGTGATGACGGAGGACACCTGAAAGAAGGCGTAGCGCAGCGCCGTTGCAAAAGAGGAGAACAGGTGAGAAATATTCCATGCAATGGTGAGGGTAGAAACCGCCACAATGGCAAGATAGGTTCGCAGTTCCTCGGAGCGCAGGGCCTCCCGCGCCCTACCCATAATCAGGAAGTAATAGAGATTAAAATTCACGCCGAACAGCAGCATGAAAATGCCGATGACCATATCGAAATAGGGGCTGTTATACGCGCCGATGCTGAGGATTTTGGAACTGAAGCCGCCGGTTCCAGCGGTTCCAAAGGCGTTGATACACGCGTCAAACGCCGACATCCCGCCCATCAGCAGCAGAACAATCTCCACCACCGTCATCAAAAGATAGATACCGTAAAGGATTTTTGCGGTGTCTCCCAGACGGCTTACCAGCTTTCCCACAACGGGGCCGGGAACCTCCGCCCGCAGGATGTGCATTTCATGCCCGTCGGTGGTGGGAAGAATGGCCATGACGAAGACCAGCACGCCCATGCCGCCCACCCAGTGGGTAAAGCTGCGCCAGAACAGCATGCCCTGACTCAAAAGCTCTACATTTTTTAAAATGCTAGCGCCGGTGGTAGTGAAGCCGGAGACGGTTTCAAAAAAGCTGTCTATAAAAGAGGGCATGGAGTGGGAAAGATAAAAGGGCAGCGCACCGAACAGAGACATCAGAATCCACGCCATCGCCACAATCGCCAAACCGTCTCTTGCATAAAGCGCTTTGGACCGGGTAGGGATAAGACTCAGCGGAATGCCGCAGAGGACCAGAGCCGCCATGGGGATTAAAAAAGGCTTCGCTGCCTCCCCGTACGCCATCGCAACCAGCAAGGGCAGCGCCAAAAGCGCCGCCTCCACCAGCAGAATCTTGCCGAGGATGTTACAAATCATTCTTCTATTCAATGGATTGCCGTCCTTCTCAGCGCAAAATGTCGCGGATGTCGTGCAGGGTGCTTGTGGCCACCACAATCACGTCGTCCCCGGCGTTAATGGCGTCGGAGCCGGAGGGAATGACGATTTTTCCGCTTTGCCGCACAATGCCCGCCAGCAGAACGCCGGGGCGGAGCTTCAATTCCCGCAGAGGTACGCCGATGAGGGGGGAATCGGGATGAATGCCGAATTCCAGCGCCTCCACCTTGCCGCCAATCAGGCGGTGCAGCGTTTTAATCTGCGCGCCGGAGGCGTTTTGCATCGCCAAAACATATTGCAAAATCAGCTCCGTGGTGACGGAGCCGGTGGACACCACGCTGCCGATCAGCCCCGCGCCCGCCACCAGATCCACCAGCGGCTGACGGTTGATTTTCGTAATGACCTTGCAATTCGGATTCTGCCGGGCCACGCTGAGGGACATCAGGATGTTGGCCTCGTCCATGCCGGTGATAGACACAAAGCCGTCCGTCTGATCCAGCCCCTCCTCCCGCAGCAGCTCGCTGTCCGCGCCGTCGCCGGTAATGACCAGCGCGCGGGGCAGCAGCTCGCTCATGTGGGTGGAGCGCTCCGTGTCCTGCTCAATAATTTTAACGGTCATCCCCATATCCAGAAGCTGCGCGCCCAGATAATAGCACAGCTTGCTGGCCCCCACGATCATCACGGAAGACGCCTTACTTTTAAACACCCCCAGATGCCGGAAAAACTGCTCCAGCTCGTGGGCGGAGGCGGTGATGTAAATGGTGTCCCCCACCTGAAGGACAAAGTCGCCGGAGGGAATAATCGTCTCCTCGTTGCGGGCCACCGCGCAGATCAAAACTTTTGCCTTCAGGCTTTTCTGCAAGCTGCTCAGGCGCATGCCGTCCAGCGTGCTGCCGTGGTCCAGACGGTATTCCACCAGCTCCAGACGCCCCTTGGAAAAGGACTCCACCTTCATGGCGTTGGGATAGCGTAGGACGCGGGCAATCTCCCGGGCGGTGGCTCGCTCGGGGTTGATGGCCATGGACAGACCCAAAGTGCTTCGCATATAGCGAAGCTGCTCTCCGTATTCCGGGTGGCGGATGCGGGCGATGGTGTATTCTACGCCCAGATACTTTGCCACCAGACAAATCAGAATGTTCAGCTCGTCGCTGGGGGCGGTGGCGATGAGCAGCTCGGCCCGCCCCGCGTCCGCCTCCTTCAGCACTTCGGCGCTGGCGCCGTTGCCGCACACGCCCATCACGTCGTAGACGTTGACAGTGTGCTCCACAAGCCGGGGATTCAGGTCGATCACGGTAACGCTGTGTTCCCGGGAAAGACTCTGCGCCAGCGCCAGCCCGACTTTTCCGGCGCCCACGATGATGATTTTCATAGCTTACGAACCTCAAATTTCACAGTTGTTGTTATACGGCACGCGCCGTTAAGAAATCTTCACGCGATTCCATCACTGCCATTATAGTGAATATTTCCGTAAAAGCAAATGTTATTTTTGACCTAAAGGCCCAAGACTGCTATACTGAGAGAAATTTAACGAAATGCAAGCGGAGAAGAGCGGAGTAAACGATGAAAAAGCTGGTAGTCGGGATATTGGCCCACGTGGACGCGGGGAAGACCACTCTGACGGAGGGACTTCTCTACGCGGGCGGCGCGCTGAGGCGTTTGGGCCGTGTGGACCATGGAGATGCGTTTTTGGATACCTTCGCGCTGGAGCGGGAGCGAGGCGTCACCATTTTTTCAAAGCAGGCGGTGCTGAACCGTGGAGAGCGGGAACTGACACTGCTGGATACCCCCGGCCACGCGGACTTTTCCGCAGAGACGGAGCGGACACTCCAAGTGATGGACTGCGCGGTGCTGGTCATCAGCGGGGCGGACGGGGTACAGGGACACACGCTGACCCTTTGGCGGCTGCTGCGGCGATACGGCGTGCCCACCTTCCTGTTCGTGAATAAAATGGACCAGCCGGGAACAGACCGCGCCGCGCTTCTCGCGGAGCTGAAGGGACGGCTGGACGGCTGTTGCGTGGATTTCTCCCGGCCTTCTTCAGAGCGGGAGGAGGAAACCGCCCTGTGCGGCGAGGCCGCCATGGAGGAATATCTGGCCTCCGGCACGCTGCGGGATGAAACCGTTGCGGAATTGGTTGGCGAGGAAAAGCTGTTCCCCTGCCTGTTTGGCGCGGCGTTGCGGCTGGACGGAGTGGAAGAACTGCTGGATTGCATGACGCGGTTTGCCCCGGTACCGGTATACGGCGAGGAGTTTGGTGCGAAGGTCTATAAAATTTCCCGCGATGCGCAAGGCGCGCGGCTGACCCATTTAAAGGTCACAGGCGGAACTCTGCGAGTGAAGGACCTGCTCTCCGGCAGTCGGGACGGGGAGGACTGGCAGGAAAAAGCGGACCAGCTTCGGATTTATTCCGGCGCGAAATTCCGTCCTGCCGACGCTGCCGAGGCGGGGACAGTCTGCGCCGTGGCGGGCCTGAGCCATACCTTTTCCGGCCAGGGCCTGGGCGTGGAGTCCGCTTCCGCCCCGCCGCTGCTGGAGCCTGCTTTAACCTGTCAGGTGCTTTTGCCGGATGACTGCGATGTTCACACCGCATTGGGCCAACTCCGTCGGCTGGAGGATGAGGACCCTCAACTTCGGGTTGTCTGGCAGGAGCGCACCGGGCGGATCAACGTGCAGTTGATGGGCCTTTTCCAGCAGGAGATTTTGCAGCGGCTTTTAAAAGACCGGTTTGATCTGGACGTGACCTTCGGCCCCGGAGCCATTGTTTACCGGGAGACAATTGCCGCCCCCGTGGTGGGGATCGGGCATTTCGAGCCTTTGCGGCATTACGCAGAGGTTCACCTTTTGCTGGAGCCGCTGGAACGGGGCGCGGGGCTGCGGTTTGCCACCGTCTGCCCCGAGGACATGCTGGCGTTTCCTTGGCAGCGGCTGGCGCTGAGTCAGCTTGCATGGAAAAAGCACCCCGGCGTGCTTATTGGCGCGCCCGTTACGGACATGAAAATTACGCTGCTTGCGGGCCGTGCCCACGAAAAGCACACCGAGGGGGGCGACTTTCGTCAGGCGGCGTGGCGGGCCGTGCGTCAGGGGCTGATGGGCGCCAAAAGTGTTCTGCTGGAGCCATGGTACGAATTTTCTCTTTCGGTTCCTCAGGCCCAGACAGGCCGCGCCATGGCGGATTTGCAGCGGATGGGCGGGGAGCTTGTCCCGCCGGAGACGCAGGGTGAGCACGCGCTGTTCACCGGCGCGGCCCCGGTGTCCGCCCTGCGGGATTACGGAGCGGAGGTGGCCGCCTATACCAAGGGGCAGGGACGGCTGTCCTGCGCCCCCGGCGGTTATCGGCCCTGCCCAAAGCAGGAACAGATTGTGGAGGAGACGGGCTACGACCCAGAGCGGGATTTGGATAATCCGGCGGACTCTATTTTTTGCGAAGGGGGCGCGGGCCATGTGGTAAAATGGCGGAACGTTCCCGCCCGCGCCCATGTGGACAGCGGCTTTTCCCCGGACGGAACGCCCGTGAAGAAAAGCGATTCGGGCCCCTCATCCGCCCGCTCCGCCGCCTACGCGGGGACAATGGAGCAGGATAAGGAGCTGCGGGCCATTTTCGAGCGGACCTACGGCCCGGTGAAGCGCAGGACTTTTCAAAAGCCCCTGCCCGCCGCCGACGCGGCTCCGGCGTATCGCGCTTCGCCCCCGCCTGCCGGACCGGAATACCTGCTGGTGGACGGGTACAACGTCATTTTCGCATGGGACGAGCTAAAAGTTGCCGCCGGGCAAAATCTGGATGCGGCGCGGCGGATGCTGTGCGATTTGATGAGCGATTATCAGGGGTTTCGCAAGTGCCGGGTCATCGTGGTGTTTGACGCTTATAAGGTCAAGGGCGGCTTGGAAACCGTGGAAAAGTACCACAACATTCATCTGGTCTATACCAAGGAGGCGGAGACGGCGGACGCCTATATCGAAAGGACTACCTATCAGCTTGGACGGGAGCACCGGGTGCGGGTCGTCTCCTCCGACGCCGCCGAGCAGATCATCATTCTGGGCCACGGAGCGCTGAGGGTTTCCGCCGCCGCTTTCCGGGAGGAAATGGTGCAGACCCGAGGGGAAATCAACGCGGTCCTGCAAAAAAACAATCTCGCCGGAAAAGTCCGCCCTATGCGGGAAGCATTGACAAAAGCGCTGGAGCGGCGGGAGCAGGCCGGGGAGGAGTCCGGAGACAATTTTCCCGGCGGCCGGTGAAGACAGACAAATCGCGGTTTGCGACGAAGTCCGCCCCTTGCGGAGCGGCCGTAGCCTTGCTATAATAAGGAATGCACCCGGGTGTTTACCGGGACTTGGGGCATAGTTTCGACAAAATCGGACACACTGGCTATGAGGTGATGAATTGTGACGGCTAATACCTGCTGGACGCTGTTTTGGACCACCGGCGCGCCGGAATACTATGCCATGTACCGGGAATTTTTGGAGACAAACGCCCCGGAATGAGGAGGGGAACCTGTGAGCGACCTTGTGACCCGGGGCGCGGTGCTGCGGGAGACAGAGACGAAGGAATCGGACAAAATCCTCACCGTGCTTACCCCCGACCACGGGAAAATTTCCGTGATTGCCAAGGGAGCACGGCGGAAAAGCAGTCGCTATGCCGCCGCCTGTCAGACCCTTGCATACAGCGAACTGACGCTGAATCGCCGGGGGGACTGGTATTATTTAAACGAGGGAACCACTCTGGCGCTGTTTGACGGGCTGCGGGCGGATTTTGAAGCGCTGGCGCTGGGGTTTTACTTTGCAGAGCTGACCGAGGCCGTCTCCTCTCCCGAGATTCCCGCGCCGGAGCTTTTAAGACACCTACTGAACGGGCTGTACGCGCTGGATACCCTGTAAAAGCCCCGGGCGCTTGCCAAGCCCGCGTTTGAGTGGCGGCTGATGTGCCTTGCGGGGTATGAACCGCTGGCGGACGGCTGCGCCGTGTGCGGTGAAGAGGACCCGGCGGACGCGCGGCTGGACCCGGTGCAGGGCGTTTTGCGCTGCGCCGCCTGCGGCGGTCCGGGCGGCGGGGAAACGCT
>NZ_DALZCH010000097.1:0-12077 GCF_031978065.1 Oscillibacter sp. | reverse complement strand
TCATAAGCATGCTCCGATCTGTTTGAAAAGCCTTTCACCAATAATACAAATGAGAGTACCGAAAGGTTACAAAGCATCCTCTTCATCAAAATATTTTGAAAACTAAAAAGCACTGAACTCAAACAGAGAGTCAGTGCTTTCAGACAGCAATGTCAATTTTAAAAAATGCAGGGTATAAAAGGTGTTTTCAGAGTTCCAGCGTTCCACCGTTTGATGGAGATGGTCACCAGCACATGGATTTATTTTTGACCAATTACAACAAACATCTGTTCATCATCAAATGTAAGCCATATCAATAATCTCATTTAGCGTCTCGGAGTTATTGTGGCAAATGGTATCCTCTTTTTCGCAAGTAATTGGAAAAGATATTATGGTTTATGACGGATTCCGTCTCTCCGCACTATATTGTATCGATTAAGTAGCATCACCAATGCAGGAATAAATACAAGCTGTAAGACAATTCCCGGAATACCGTTCGTTACTGCGCCTGATATGAAAATTATGGGCCCGGGAAGCTTTGCTGCGAAGAAGGTTGCAAGCACCCAAACAGCAAATCCTGCCACAATCCGTCCGGCAATCATGCTGCCAATAAGTGCTATGTACACATTCACTTTTAGTTTCCTGTACAAAAGGCTTGCAATTGTCCCGTAAGTCGCAAGTTCAAAAACCATGTAGGGCATAATTGGGAAAATGGGGGGCATCCCTGTAAAAACAGAGCTTAAAAATGGCGTCAAAGCGCCTACCGCAATTGCGTATGGAATACTTAGAAAAAAGCCTGCAAGCAACACAGGAATATGCATGGGAGAAAACGTGGACCCCATTCCGTATACATGAAATATGCCTGGCAGAATTAAACCGCTGGCAATAAAAAGCCCGGATAATATAATTTCTCTCAATGACTTGGTTTGCATAAAAATCCCCTTTTGAATTAGCTTTTTAATCTGAAAAGACAAGACCGCAAAAAGCAGCCGCATTCTGATAGCATCCCTTCGCAATTTGATTCCATAAATACACGTGTCAGAACCTTCGCAGCCGGGTTTTGCATTTGTCAATAATATACCATTGAGAGCATTTGGAGTCAATCATTGAAGCGCTTGCTTTAAGCGGATACAAACCGCATAGGGCAGACGCATAAAGTAAAAGGATTATTCAAATATCTGGAAATGCATGACGGACCTCGGGAAAACTCTTCCTGAGGTCCGTCTCATAGGTCTGTGGTAACTTCGGCTGTTATAAGAGCCTATATGAATTTGAGATTTTTGAAATTACACTTTATAAAAAATGTGAGGGATGCATATCCGGTGTGATGGTGTGGCCGAGGCGAGATACGATTACGTCTCCGAGGGAGCGGCAGCGCTCCGCGGCTCCGGTGCTTCCTTCGCGTCTCTGGCGGCAAACATATTGGCCACGATGGGGCCCACCACCTGATGAATCACGGTGGCAAGCACACAGGGAAGGATCGCCATGGTACCGGGAAAGGAGGAGTTTGCCAGCGTGCAGGCAAGGCCGCTGTTTTGCAGACCCACCTCCAGAGAAAGCGCGCGAACCTTGGCCTCATTGAAGTGGAAGACCTTTGCAATGCCATAGCCCGCGAGCAGTCCGAGAACGTGGTGAAGCAGCACGGCCATGACGCTTACGCCCACCACTGCCAGACCGTTCTGGGTGAAGCTGCTTTGGTTCGGGCCGACGCACATGCCGATCACCAGCAGAATGCAGACGGTGGAAACCAGCACCAGCAGCTTCTTCATCTGTTCCACCAGCTTACCGATGGCGGCGTGTACAGCCAGTCCCAGAAAGATGGGCAAAAGGACGATTACAACAATGGAGAAAAACATGCTCCAGAAATTGACCTCGACCCACTGTCCAGCCAGAGCCAACGTCAGCGCGGGCGTCAGCGCGGGAGCCAGCAGGGTGGTGCACATGGTAATGGTGATGGACAGGGGCACGTCGCCCCGGGCCAGAAAGGTCATGACGTTGGAAGCGGTTCCGCCCGGCACACAGCCCAGCAGCACCAGACCAACCGCCAATTGGGCACAGACCTCCGGCCCGCCCACGCCGGTCAAAGTCAGCAGCTTCGCAACCAACCAGCCGAAACCCGCCATGCACACATACTGACTGCAAATTCCAATCAGTACGTCCCGGGGACGGCGCAGAATCAGAGCGAAATCTTCTGCACGCAGGGTCATTCCCATGCCAAACATGATTACGCCCAGCAGCAGATTCACAAGACTGAGCTTTGGAAAGTAAGTGCCCATAAACGGCACCCACGCCAGATTGACGCTGACGCTGCCCGCCAGCTTCACCCACACCGAGGGAACGATCAGCGCAAACGCCGCCACGACGACAGCCAGCAGCGCCAGATTTTTGTTGAGAAGATCGGCAACACGGTTCATCGCTTTCATTGTACTCTCTCCTTTTAAATATGGCTATACGGCGGTTACCGCTCGGCAGCCAGCAGGGCCTTGCCTGCGGCGTCAGCGTCCCGCATAGCCTGCATGAATGCCTCTTTTGTGACGGGGTAGGGGGCCTTTGTCCACTCCAGTACGGTGGCGGCCTTGTCCGCGATGGTCTGAAGGTTTTCCTCCGACAGGTCAATTTCGCCCAGCGTGACGGGCAGACCGATGGAGCGGTTGAAGCGCATCACGCGGTCGCGTTCCTCAAACTGCTTGTCATAGGTCAGCAGGGTCAGCACGCCGAAGGCCACAATCTCACCGTGCAGATGCTTTCCACCGGAAGCGGGGACCATTGTGGCGCCGTAATAGACGCAGTGAGCCAGACTGCTGTTGTAATAATACTTTGTGGCGTCCGTGGTCAGGTTAGAAACGATGCCCGTGGACATCACGATGGCCAAGGAAACCTGCTCCAGCTCATAGCCGGGGGTGTTTTGACGGCACTGTTCCATGGCTGTGGCGCCGTATTGCACCATGGGGTTCGTGCAGGAGTGGGCGAGCTGGGCGCCCAGCAGAGTGGTGTGAAACAGCTTCTGCCCGCGGGAGGCCAGCTCTACCTCGCACTCCTTAGACAGCCCGTCGCCGATTCCGGCCCACAGCAGGGCCTCCGGCGCTTCCGCGACGATTTTCGTGTTCAGGAACGTATGCTCCGGACAGCGGGTGGGGTAGAAGTAATCCCGGAAGGTGTCGTCGGCATTGTAAAACACGCCGATGGCAGTGCAGGCCGCGCAGTTGGAGGCGATGGTGGGGAAGGTGAACAAAGGCTTATCCAGATGCTCGGCCACGGCCTTGCAGGTGTCTACCGCCCGTCCTCCGCCCACGGCGAAAAGCATATCGGCGGATTTGACGGCGTCCAGCGCTTCCAGCGCGGCGGCATTTTCGTAGGTGGCGTTGTCGCCGTACCAAACAGGCTCGGACAACGTGAGCGGCGAGCCGCTCAGGGCCTCCTTCAGCGGCTCGTATGCTTTGGAAAGCGCGGTTTTGCCGCCAATCACGGCGGCGGTTTTGCCAAAGCGGCGGACAATGCCGTAAACGTCCTTGTAGCAGTCGGGGCCAACGCTCCAGGCGGGCAGGCAGTTGGTGTAGCTCATAGTAATTATCCTCCTAATTTTACGGGACAAAACAAAAACAGCTTCGTCCCAAAGTTTTACTTTGAGACGAAGCTGTAAATCAACTCCGCGGTACCACTCAAATTGCACGGCGGTGAAACCATGCCACTTTACAGGCTCTAACAAGCCCATGGCACTAACGCAGCCTGCGCGTGCGACTCTACTTACCAAAGTGTTCGGTCGCCGGCTCAGAAGGGATTGCTTGGACGATACCCGGTTACCTGCTTTCAGCATACGCAGGCTCTCTGTGGACCATCTTTCGTCGGCGTTCTTCGTCATTGCCTTTATTGTTCTTAAGAATAGCAAACTAAAGCGCTAAATGTCAATGGCGACATTGCCATAATTACAGTGCATCTGTTAAAAATAATTATGCAAAACACAACATTTCAGGCAAAAGCTTTCTTTTATCCGGCTCAATCAGTTTCGGCTGGCGCCTGTGCTCAAGCCGACGAAATCGCCGCATACTGAATGCGCAAAGGAATTGGCGGTTGACAACTATAACTAAATGTGTTATTATAAAAGCACTCAATATAATTTCTTGGTATTCGCATATTTTGTAGGACATTGTTTTGATGTTCCGCAAAATATGTGAGTTTTGTTTTTATTGGAGCGTTCACTACTGCAAGTCATAGCGTTCAAAGCGAAGCGGCTGGATAGATTGCCGCTCGTTAAAACTGGATGAATGGGTGAGTTAAAATCAATCTTGTACACGAACAGGTAAATCATCCGAAATTTGGAACCGGGACGATTATTGCTCAGGATTCGTCAACGATAACGGTCCAATTTGCGGAAGAGAGTGGATCAAAAAAGTTTTTTTATCCCGCGGCATTTAAGTCTTTTCTCAGTTTATGCAACCCTGCTGCAAAGGATCGAATGAACAATGAGATGAAGCTGACGCAGGCATTTGCGGAAATAGAGCTGAATAACCGCCTTGCGGAGGAAGAAGAAAAAAAGCGCGCCTTGCTGGAACAGAAGGCCGCCTTAAAGAAAAGAGCCCCTGCAAAAAAGAGCACCAAAAGCCCTTGACCCAGGGGGAAGAGACTTTATAAGCAGGATACTTAAAATTGATTGAAACGAGGAAATCCATGACAAATCAAACCTTTTCCCAACTCGCCCTTTCCGAGGAACTGCTGGAAGCGGTGACAGAGATGGGCTTTACGGAAGCCACCGATATTCAGGCGGAGTCCATCCCTCTGATCCGCACCGGCGTTGATATTCTGGCGCGTTCCCAAACCGGAACCGGAAAGACGGTGGCCTTCGGCATTCCCGCTGTGGAGTGCATTTCGCCTGATTCCCGGAATGTACAGGTGCTGGTGCTTTCTCCCACACGGGAGCTGGCACGCCAGTGCGGCGGGGAAATCCGCAAGCTGGCCCGTCACCTTCCCTATGTAAACGTTGCCGATATCTTTGGCGGCGGAGACTATCGGGGGCAGTTCCGGGAATTGCAGTCTGCCAACGTGGTCATTGGCACTCCGGGCCGGATTATGGACCATATGCGCCGCGGCACCCTGAATCTGAGCCATTTGAAAATGGTGATTCTGGACGAGGCCGACGAAATGCTGAACATGGGCTTCCGGGAGGATATCGAGGTCATTTTGCAGGATGTGCCGGAAACCCGGCAGATCGTTTTGTTTTCCGCGACCATTCCGGAGGAAATCCTGACCATTGCCCAGCAGTTTCAGCGGAATCCGGTTCGCGTTGAGATCAACCGGGAACAGATTACGCTGGAAAATATCCGGCAGGTCTACGTGGAAATTCCCCCGAAGAAGAAGCCGGAAGCACTGACGCTTCTGCTTCATTATTATCAGCCCTGCCGGGCCATCATTTTCTCCAATACCAAGACCATGGTGGACGAGCTGACCGAGCAGCTCAGCACTGCCGGATTCTCGGTGGAGGGTTTGCACGGAGATATGAAGCAGCTTCAGCGTACCACGGTGATGAACAGCTTCCGTCAGGGCCGCGTCTCCATTCTGGTGGCCACCGACGTGGCGGCCCGGGGAATCGACGTCAGCGACCTTGACTATGTAATCAATTTTGATATTCCGAAGGAACCCGATTCCTATGTCCACCGCATCGGACGGACCGGACGGGCCGGACGGGCCGGCACAGCGGTGACCCTCTGCTGCGGACGGATGCAGGTGATTCAGCTTCAGCGGCTGGCCGCGCGCACTCGTTCCGGCATCGAGGCGATTTCCCTGCCCAGAGTGTCCGACATTGAGCAGGTCAGCCGTGAACGGACCCTCAAGGAGCTGGAGCTGGCCATGAAGTCGGAACCCCTTCCTTTCCATACGGAAGTGGTGGAGGAGCTGATTCGGCGCGGACATGCGCCGGAGCGCATCGCCGTCACGCTGCTGGGCCTTTCTCACCTCCATGACACCAAGACGCTGGAGGACCTGAGTGTCCCCACGCCTTCGGGAAAAAAAGCCAGGGTGCAGGAGCGCCGTCCTATGGCCTCCTTTGTAATCAGCATCGGATCGGCCAGCAGAACCACGGAGCGGCATATCGTCGGCGCTGTCACAGAGCGGGCGGGCATCAGCTCTCACGACATCGGTAAGGTGCAGATTTCCGAATCCTTTACCACCGTTCAGGTTCCCGCCGACCTGCTGGAAGAGGTTATGCGGGCCATGCGGGGGTGCAAAATCTGCGGCAAGCCGGTCCATGCAATGCCCGTTCCGGAGCAGCAGATCCGAAAGAAACCTGTGCATCTCGTCGCTGGCAAACCTTGGGCCAAAAAGGCGAAACATCGTACCTTTGGCGCGTAAACATGCGCCCGGTGTATTGATCGCTGCGGACAGCAGCCGCTGCAATTGCTATATCAGATAAAGCACTTTGGTTTTAAGCGCATTATTTTTAAAGAAAAGGCCCTCTCCGGAAGGAGAGGGCCTTTTGCTTTGCAAAAAGCTTTGGGCGGGAGCTTGACCATTTGCCAGCGTCTTTTAAAAGAAGCTTTCTGTTAAAAATGAATTGGGATCATAGCTCCGTTGCCTGATCCACATAAATTTGACAGGCGGCCTTGAAGCTAATCTGAACGCGCTTACCTTCCAGTCCAAGCGTAAGCGGCCCCTCATAGGCGGCTGCTTCAAGTATGCAGACAGAATTTCCGATTTCAACGCCGCTGGTTTGAAGATAGTCCAGCAGCTCCTTTTCCTCGGTAACCCGGCGGATATGAGAGGGTACACCCACGGGGAGAAGGTTTAGCGGCTGCATCGGAACCGTGTCCACCTGCCCGTCAGGATGGGGAATCGCACTGCCGTGGGGACAGTACGCCGGGAAATTCAAAAAGTTGTCCAGACGGGAGATCAGCCGGGGGGGAGTGATGTGCTCTAACAGCTCCGCGTCCTCATGGGCCTCGCTCCAAGAGTACCCCAAATGGCGCATGAGAAACACCTCCCAAAGGCGATGCCCGCGCACCAAAGAGATGGCGGCGCTCACACCGCCGTCCGTCAGGCGAGAGCCTTTGTAGGGCTCATAATGAATCAGCCCCTCCTTTTTCATTTTCCCCAGCATTTCCGTCACCGAGGCGGGCGAAATCTGAAGAGCTTCCGCAATCTGCTTATTACTCACCAGATTTTTCACACCGCCTAGCTTATAAACGGCTTTCAAGTAGTCTTCTTTATTCGGCGTCATATCGTTTCCCTCCGCTTTTTCGCAATTGCACTGCACCGTGCCGCTGGAAGTCCTATCCTGCAAACAGCTTTGCAAGCGTGCCAAACAGCAGAACCAGAGCGATTGCAGTCAATATCGGAATCTTACGAAGCAGCAGCCGTTTTATATAAGCATCCATAGCTTCTCCATTCGTTATCCACACGTCGTTGATTTTAGGCATACCTAAATATATTTTAAGTATATGCCAAAACACGTCTGACTGCAAGGGCTTTTTAAAAAATATGAAGGCAATATCGCCTGCACCTTCCCGTTTGGAAACGCTTCGCCACTTCGTGCGGCGTTTCAATCTGAATTTTGCATTGCTTTCCCGTTTTTGTGAGACGCTCCATGATTTAAGCGGTGGTGCCAGTCTTTCTGGCGACTGGGAAGATGTGCGCATCTGATTACGCGAGTGATTGCCAATTGTAAACAATTTGCGTCTTTTGTCACGGAGGACTTGCTTTCCGAAAATATGTGGGATATAATGGCATTACATTAGTTAGCAATAGCTAACCAAAATTAATTCAGGAGGTTTAAATATGTACACACAATATAAGCTGCCTTATGCTTACGACGCTCTGGAGCCGCACATTGATGCGCTGACCATGGAGACGCATTATTCCAAACATCATGCCGCATATACGAAAAACCTCAACGACGCGGTGGCAAAGGCCGGCGTCAATAAGGAAATTGAAGAGCTGCTGCGCTCGCTGGGGGACATTGAGGACCTCGCTGTTCGGCAGGCCATCCGCAACAATGGCGGAGGGTTTTACAACCACAACCTTTATTTCTCCACCATGGGGCCCGACGGTGGGAAGGAACCCACGGGAGCCTTCTCAAAGCTGCTGGAGCAGGAATTCGGAAGCATTTCCGCTCTTCAGGACAAGCTTGGAGCATTGGCCACGGGCCAGTTTGGTTCCGGCTGGGCATGGTTGTCCGCCAATCGTGATGGAAAGCTGGTGCTTTCCTCCAGCGCGAATCAGGACAACCCCCTCATGGAGGAAATGGGCTATGTCCCCATTCTGGGCATCGACGTGTGGGAGCATGCGTATTACCTCAAGTATAAAAACCTGCGTGCCGACTATGTGAAGGCGTTTTACAACGTTGTTCGCTGGGATACGGTGGCGGAGAACTATGAGCGGGTAAAGCGGGGAGAATAACCGTCCCAGCTGCCCTGCAAGCGATAAAATAATAATAAGGAGGAGTGCTTTATGAGCGCAAACTTGTATGAAAAAATGAACGTATACCTTGCCAATCAGGAGGTTGCCTATATCAAGCTGCACAATCTCCATTGGTATGTAAAAGGGCGGAGCTTCTTCACCCTCCATACCAAGCTGGAGGGTCTTTACGACCAGACCGCGGTCATCATTGACGAGGTGGCTGAGCGACTGCTGGCTCTTGGGCAATCCCCGGTGGCCAGCCTGAAAAAGGCGCTGACCATGACCACCATTAAGGAGCGGGAGGACGTGCCTGCTTCCTCGGAGGACACCATGCGGAGCCTTATGTCAGACGTGGAATACTGGATTCGGGACACAAAGGAGATTGCGCAGCTCGCGGACGAGGCGGGCGACGGCGCCACGGCCGATCAGTTTAACGGCTATTTGAGCGAATACCAAAAGCTTTTGTGGATGCTTCAGTCTTATCTGGGATAGTCGGATTTCTCCATACCGGAAAAAAATACAGAAAACAGTACGGCTTTCATGGTCGTACTGTTTTCTTGTGTTAACAGGCAGGTTGGCTCGGACTTACATAAAAATTTTAAAACGTTGGAAAAACAACGTGGATAATTACCCTGCCGTGGTATACTTCAGATATAAAAAACAGATACAAGCGAAGAGCAGACAAAACCAAACAGACCTGAAAGGAAGGCTTTTATGGCAAATTATTTTAAGGTGACGGACAGCATTTACGATATTACGGAGAAATACCCGGAGCTGATTGCCTTTTTGGCGGCCAACGGCTTTGAGCCGCTAAAAAACGAGATGATGAGAAAAACGCTGGGCAAAACCATTTCACTGGAAACAGCCCTGCGCAGCAAAAAAATCAATGTGGAGCTGTTTGTGAAAAAGCTGGAGGACGCAATTGAGCAAAGCCAGTACAGCGTTTCCACGGGACTTACCCAGATGAAAAAGGAAACCGGGGCCGATGTACGCATCGAGGGCGTGCTGCCCTGTCCCATCCGTATTCCTCTGCTGGAGCGGTTTGAAGGCTGGTTTAACGAAAAGAAGGACAGCTTTGGCTTTGAAGTGGATTACAGCTTACAGGCCGCCAGCATGGGCCTTGACCACATCAAGGCGCGGGTGCTGGAGGCGGGCGGAAACCCTGAAGGACTGTCCGATCTGTACCTGTCGGCGGGCTTTGATTTGTTTTTCGACCAGACACTGATGGGGCAGTATCGGGACGCGGGAGTATTCGAGGAGATCTCCGGCGTGGAGCATTTGAACCCGGATTTTGAAAACGAGCGCCTGAGCCTGAGGGACCCGAAAGGGCAGTATGCCATCATCGGCGTGGTTCCCGCCATTTTCATGGTGAACACCGCCGCGCTGGGGGAACGGCCCTGCCCTGAAAGCTGGGAGGATTTGCTCCGCCCGGAGTTTGAAAACAGCGTGTCTCTTCCCACCCGGGATTTGGATTTGTTCAATGCGCTGCTGCTGCACATTTACCGCTATTACGGCAAAGAGGGCGTCACCAAGCTGGGCCGCGCCATGCTGCGCAGTATGCACCCCGCCCAGATGGTGAAATCCCACATTAAAAGGGGAGAGAACGCCGTTCCCGCCGTGACCATTGCTCCCTATTTCTTCACACAGATGCTGGATTCCAAAGGCCCTATGATTCCCGTGTGGCCCAAGGACGGCGCGATTGTCAGCCCCATTTTCCTTCTGGCAAAGGGTGCGTCCAAAGAAAAGATCAAGCCCTTTGTGGACTTTTTGTTCTCAAAGGAGGTGGGGGAGGTCTTCACCTCCGGGGGCAAATTCCCCTCCACCAATCCGCTGGTGGACAATGGCCTGCGTCCTGATCAGGGCTTTATGTGGCTGGGGTGGGACTATATCCACCAGCATGACATCGGGCAGTTGATCAAAACCACGGAGGAGCTGTTTTTTCAGGCATATAAGGAGGATTGAATATGAATCTGACGATTTTTTCAGGCCCTCCCTCGTCGGGGAAGACCTCGGTCATTTTGAAAACCATCGCGTCTCTGCAAAGCCGGGACATCCGGGTGGGCGTGGTGAAATTCGACTGTCTGTATACCGACGACGACGTGGCCTATGAAAAGGCGGGCGTGCCTGTGAAAAAGGGACTTTCCGGCGCGCTGTGCCCCGACCATTTCTTTGCGTCCAACATCGAGGAAATCGTCCGCTGGGGAAACCACGCGGGGCTGGATTTGCTCATCAGCGAATCTGCCGGACTGTGCAACCGCTGCTCGCCCTATATCAAGGACATCAAGGGCGTGTGCGTCATTGATAATCTTTCCGGCATCAACACGCCGAAAAAAATCGGACCCATGCTGAAGTCCGCTGATCTGGTGGTCATCACCAAGGGGGACATTGTTTCTCAGGCGGAGCGGGAGGTGTTTGCCTCCCGGGTCAGCTCAGTGAATCCAAAGGCCGTCACCATGCACGTCAACGGCCTGACGGGCCAAGGGGCCTACGAGCTGGGAACCCTGATTTACGACGAGTCCCAGAAGGTGGATTCGGTACAGGGGATGCAGCTTCGCTTTCCCATGCCCGCGGCGCTTTGCTCCTACTGTCTGGGAGAAACCCGCATTGGCGAGGCGTTCCAGATGGGCAACGTGAAGAAAATGGACTTGGGGGTGGACGGCAAATGATGGACTTGAGCATTGCCCGCCTGTTGGCGGAGTATCCTTACGCGGCGGCGTATTTCGAGCAGAATAAGCTGGACGTCTCCGGCTATGAAGAGATGACCTTTCCCCAGTATTTAGAGCATTTCACGCAGGACGAGCTGGAGGATCTGGCCATTGACCGGGAAAAGCTCCTCTCTGACCTTGAGGTATTTATTGCCCAGATGCAGGAGTTTCTGGGGTTGGGCGCGTCCAATCAGGTGCACTCGCTGACCATTCTTCCCGGACATGACAAGTCCGGCGGAGCAGAGGGCTTTGAGCGGTTCACAATTCGCGCCTCCGAAATTGTCTCCATTGTCGGCCCCACCGGCTCGGGAAAAAGCCGCCTGCTGGCGGATATCGAGTGGGCCGCCCAGAACGATACCCCCACCGGGCGCAGCATTTTAATCAACGAGGAGGTTCCCGACAACAAGTGGCGGTTTTCCTCCAACAACAAGCTGGTGGCCCAGCTTTCACAGAACATGAATTTCGTGATGGATTTGACCGTCCGGGAATTTTTGGAGCTTCACGCCCAAAGCCGTCTGCGGGAGGACCCGGACGCAGTGATTGACCGCATTATTGAAGAGGCCAACAACCTTGCGGGGGAGCAGTTCCGCATGGACACTCCCGTGACCAGCCTTTCCGGCGGACAGTCCCGGGCGCTGATGATTGCGGACACCGCAATTTTGAGCTCCTCACCCATCGTACTGATCGACGAGATTGAAAACGCGGGCATTGACCGAAAGAAGGCACTGGAGCTGCTGGTGGCCGAGGACAAAATTGTGCTGATGGCGACCCACGACCCGCTGCTGGCTCTGATTGCCGACAAGCGCATCGTCATTAAAAACGGCGGCATCAGCAAGGTGGTTGAAACCAGTCCCGAGGAAAAGACCCTTCTGGCGGAACTTGAAAAAATGGACGCCGTGGTCCAGCACGCGCGGCATAAGCTGCGCAGCGGAAGCGCGCTTTCCGCCGCTGACTTAAATCGGCAAGGGGCTGGGCAGTAAGGTGCCCGTAATTAAAAACAGGGGCGAT
>NZ_DALZCH010000096.1:0-12148 GCF_031978065.1 Oscillibacter sp. | reverse complement strand
GCGGCGTAGACGAGGACGTGCTTGCGTCCCTGAACGCCAAAGGAGACACGCAGGAGACGTTAATGCGGGCGCTGAAGGCGAGGATTGAGAAAGTGAGGAGTAAATGAGCAAACCAAGATATGACTGGTGGCCTTACGTCAAGGGCATGATACGTCGGTATCCGGTGCTTAGAGAGCAGTATGAGGATTTACATAGCCAGTCCGTCACAGCGTCGTACAGTGAAATGCCGCACGGCGGTGGCGTAGGCAGGCCCATAGAGGCGCTTGCGATACGAGAGCTGCCGACTAATAGCCAACGAGAGTACGAGGCCGTACATCAAGCGATAGCCCTGACGGAGCGGTATCCGAACGGGCGACAGAGACTGGCGATTATGAAAATGGTTTTGTGGGACAGGCGGTATACGTTGGAAGGGGCGGCTTTGCAAGTGCCGTGCGGATTTGCAACAGCGAGAAGATGGCATCAGGATTTTATTAGGCTGGTTGCAGAAAATTATGGTTTTTTAGATTGAGCCCCCAGAGCCAAAAATCTGTGATATTTTGGTAGCATGAATTTCCTTCTAATGGGAACCGGTCATTTCTGACCGGTTCCCTTCTTTGTGGTCGCAAGTGGGTGCTTTCTGTTCTGATTTTGTAGGCAGGTGCGGGAGCCGGGGCGCAGAACGATTTTTAAGCAAGAGAGGTGGTGACGTGGGCAGTGAAAATCTTATTCCAATGGATCAGCGAAGCGAGGATGAAGTTAGAGAACTCGGCGCAAAAGGCGGTAAGGCTTCCGGTGCGGCACGTCGCCGTAAGCGAAGCCTGAAAGATGCCGCCGATTTATACCTGTCTTTGCCCGTATCTGACCGGCGCAGGTGGAACAAAATTGCACGCCGCGGCATTGATCCGGAGGACGTGGACAACCAGATGGCAATGATTATCGGGCTGACCGAGGCGGCTACGCAGGGAGACGCCAAGGCGGCGAAGATCATCGTTGATCTTCTGGGCGACACCGCAAATAATTCGGGTGATGCGATTGAAGACGATCCCGTCACCAAATCCCTGAAGGAGACAATCGATGCTGTCACCGAAACAGATCAAAATTCTTAAATGGCCATACACGGGGCATACGGCGCTAATCTGTGATGGCGCGGTGCGGTCGGGCAAGACCTCTATCATGTCGCTGTCGTTCATCCTGTGGGCTATGGGAAACTTCAACCATTGTAATTTTGCAATGTGCGGCAAGACCGTAGGCTCGGCAGAACGAAATATCATCCAGCCGCTTTTAGGCGTTACCTATCTGCGGGAAAATTTTAGCCTGGACTATTCCCGATCAACTCACCAGCTGATTGTACGGCGAGGTAAGAAGCAAAACTGCTTTTATGTCTTTGGCGGAAAGGACGAATCTTCCTACATGCTGATTCAAGGCATCACGTTGGCAGGAATCCTGCTGGACGAGGTGGCTTTGATGCCGCGGTCGTTTGTGGAACAGGCCCTCGCTCGGTGTTCTGTCAGCAATGCAAAGTTTTGGTTCAACTGCAATCCGGATGTCTCGGAACACTGGTTCAACAAAGAGTGGATAAAACACGCCGGGGAAAAAGACGCGACGCACCTGCACTTTACCATGGAGGATAACCCGTCGCTGTCGGAGGAAACCATAGCGCGGTATAAGAGCCTGTACAGCGGCGTTTTTTATCAGCGGTATATTCTGGGCCTGTGGGTAGCCGGAGACGGCGTTATCTACGATATGTTTAACCGGGACGTGAATGTCTACACGGACGCACAGAGACCACAGGGACTCCCATACCTCGCTGCACGCCATATCTCATGCGACTACGGCACAACCAACCCGCAGGCATATCTGGACGTCTATGACGACGGAGAGCGCGTCTGGGTGGATCGGGAGTACCGTTGGGACAGCCGCAAAGAAAGACTGCAAAAAACAGACTCCGAGTATGCAGATGAACTCCAGTCTTTCATGGGCGCTGATCCGCAGTTTTTATGTCCGGTGATCGTAGACCCTTCAGCAGCGAGCTTCAAAGTAGAACTTTCCCGGCGCGGGGTGTATGTCATGGATGCGGATAACGATGTGCTGAACGGCATCCGTAGAGTGGCGCAGCTGCTCAGCCGGCGGGTGCTGATGATTCACGAATCCTGCGAGGGCCTGATTGGTGAACTTGGCTCCTATGTGTGGGACGAGAAAGCCGCCAAAATGGGCGTTGAGAAGCCCATTAAGACGATGGATCATGGCCCCGATGCGCTGCGTTATTACGTCAATACTGCGCTGCCTAAATGGCGGTATGGAGAGGAGAAGGTTGTGATTTGAGCAGAAGAAATAAGCAAGTGCAGACAGCGGACGCGTTCTCCAATTCTCTATTTCGTTTGGGCGCTGGGTCGCAATCTCCACTGGAGGCAACCACCTACCCAATGACCCGTATGACGCAGAACTATGCACTGCTGAACAGCTTGTACCGCAACAGCTGGATTACCCAGAATATTATCACTACGATTCCCGATGACATGCTGCGGGAATGGGTGACATTGAACGGCATTACACAGCAGGCGCAGGACCAAATGAACAGGCTGATGCGCCGCACGGCCCTCCGGGATAGGCTGGCGAAAGGGTTTTACTGGGGAAGGCTGTACGGCGGCGCTGTGGGAATCATGATGATTCGCGGGCACGATGACCTGTCGCAACCGCTGGACCTTAACGCAGTGCTTCCAGGTACATTTCTGGGACTGTATGTGGTTGACCGGTGGAGCGGTGTTTTTCCGCAGACGGAGCTTGTAACTGATATGTCCGACCAGGACTTTGGGCTTCCTGCCTATTATTCCGTGCAAGGCGCAGACGGTGCAGTTGTCCAAAGAGTACACCACTCCAGAGTAATTCGTTTTATTGGCCGAGAGCTTCCCTACGTCGAGAAGATCGCGGAGATGTACTGGGGGGAGTCGGAAATCGAGGCCGTCTATGATGAAATCGTAAAGCGGGACAATGTTTCCCACAATATGGCGGCCCTGACATTCCGGGCCTGCCGCGATTACATGGAAGTGGACAACCTCGACCAGCTTCTTTCCACCGCGTCTCCTGCACAGCAGAAACGGCTTTACGGGCTATTGCAAGCGCAGTCTGTGATTGATAGCAACTTCGGCACAAAGGTTGTCAACAAAGGAGATGCAGTCCACAACACGCAGTATACGTTTGCCGGGCTGGCCGACGTATACGACAGCGTGATGATGGATGTGTCGGGCGCGTCCCGTATCCCGGTGACAAAGCTGTTTGGCCGCTCCGCCGCTGGGATGAATGCCACGGGGGAGGGCGATTTGCAAAACTACTATGACTACATAGACACGCGTCGGGAAAGCGATTTGCGCCCTATTATGGAACGGTTGCTGCCGGTAATGGCGCTTTCCTGCTGGGGAGAGGTCCCGGACGGGCTTGATCTTGCATTTCCGCCTTTGTGGACGCCCAAAGCCTCCGAGGTGGCCGACATTGCAGATAAAAAGGCCGGTGTTGTTGTGGTTGGGTATCAGTCGGGGCTTTTGGACAAGGGAACCGCACAGGGCGAACTAAAGAAATTGTCCGGAGAAACTGGTATGTTTGACAGTATTCCCGATGAGCAGATCCAACAGAACATGGGTGTTTCTTATCAGAATCAGCAGGCGATGCACGATCCGTTAGCGGGCCTGACTATTGACACGGTTCCTACGGCTGACGGAGGGGCCGGCAGCGGAAATTTTAATCACGCCGGGCGCCCTGGGCAGGTGGGAGGGTCCGGCGATGGCGGGGAGTATGATAAACCAACCGGTTTTGCCAAAAACAGCCGCGGGGAAAAAACTCTTGACAAAGTAGAGCGAGCGAGATATAGTGATCTACTTCTCAAAAGCAAAACAAGCGACGGAATTGAAATAAGCGGAATTAGAGATCATGCCTTTGATCGTGCTGCTCAGAGAGAAATTTCCCCTGGAGAGATAAGAGATGCTATTCAATCTGCCCCGAAACAATCCGAAAACGATGCGACGTGTAGCGTCTATGATAAGGGCAATATGAGGATAGTCATAAATCACGATACTGGAAAGATAGTATCTGTAATGCATAGGAGGTGAAGCCGCTATGATATTTACTCAAAAACAGTCTGTGTTCATTAAAAAGGAATTTGGAATAGATGTCCCTATCGACGAACCTTGCAAGTTAAGCGATACCGAGTTGCATAAGCTCCAAGAGGACGCGTTTGACATTGAGGCACACGAAATAAATATCATTGATGACGGGGACGATCTTCCCGAACGTGGAAATATCGCTGCCGAAATCGTCACAATGATTGGGAACGACTAAGCTGGGCAAGTATGACGACATGATGAATAAAGTAAAGGATTTTTTGAAATCTGTTAAAGAAATATTTATTACCCCTAAAGCGTCAGGCAGTTGCCCGGCGCTTTTTTGATACCCACAGGAGGTGAAGGCCAATGCCAGCGAACCCGGACAGGATACTGGAGCAGTTACGGAAAGTCTACCTTCAGGCGGAACAGAGCCTGTTTGATGCGTTGACCTATAAGCGATCAAATGGCCTGATTGACTACTCTGAACAAGCGGCGCTGGAACGGGTGCAGCGGACCCTTGCAAATATGCAGGATGCCTGCTGGCGGTATGTTCCGATTCTGGTGGAGTCAAGTTTTTACGTACAGCACCCTGAAAAAGCGCGACTGGCGGAGCCTATGGCAAAGCATCTTTACGGATACGCAAATGCCGGAGCGCTGACGATTGAGCAGACGGACATTGTGGAAACGCTGACGGCCAACCTAATGAGCAGCGTTATAGAAGCGTCCCGGCAGGCAGAGCTGAGTGCACACTCAGCAATTGGGCGGCTCCACGAGGACCAATTTCGGAAGGCTGGCGTTGCAAGCGTGGCCCAGATGGAAGCCGCTGGCGGCGGTACATGGGAAACGGCTAACCAGATGATGACGCAGCTCCGCGCCGACGGCGTGACGGCCTATGTGGATAAGGCGGGCAGGCGATGGGGCCTGTATGCGTATTGCAACATGGTAACCCGCACGACATCCCGGCAGGCGGTCAATGTTGCCGTTCTGACAAAGGACCCCGATCAGGACTTGTTCAAGATGTCCAGGCATGGAACGACCTGCCCAGCGTGTGCCCCTTATGAGGGCCGCGTTTATTCCAAAAGTGGTAATAGCCCGGACTACCCGCCGTTGTCTGCTGTCTTCGGCAAAGTCGACCGTGCGGGACCTGAAATGCTGACAAATAGCTACCTCAATATCCATCCGAACTGCCTGCACACTCTGACGCCGTATTCCACAATCGGCATGACGCAGGGAGAGATTGAGCGGGATCAGGTAATATCCTCTTTCCGCAGCAATCCGCCGTCATTTGACCCTCGCAGCGACGAGGCAATTAAAGCGTACCGGCAGCAGCAGGCAGGGCGGCAGAAGTATCTGCGGATGCTGCATGAGTACCAGAGATACCGTATGGCGCTGGGAGACAAGATGCCCAAGACGGCGCAGACGTTTATAAAACACAAAATGGCCAATGACCAGAAGTATAAGCAATGGAAAGAATTGTACAGCCGCCTGTAAGGGCGGTTTTATTATACCATTTTTGAGGAGGTGACGCAGATTGCTATGTTATTTCGGGGAGCAGATCAGCCCGCACATGATTGATACACCGGAAGGGTATTTGATCTGCAAGGAGGTCCCCATTTCCCGCACGGGAGAGATGCAGTATGCGGCCCGGGAACTGCAGCTTGACGGAGACCCGGAACGGTCGGTGACCGTCGTCCGTGACGAAGCTGACGTTTTTTCTCCGGCGGCTATGGCGTCTTTTGAGGGAAAGCCGATCACCGACGGCCACCCGCCTGATAACCTGACCCCTGAGAGCGTGGCGGGGTACGCCAAAGGGCATGTCCAGAATGTGCGGCGCTCCGGCAGCCAGACCATAGCGGATCTGCATATCACAGACCCCAACCTGATTAACGACATCAAAAACGGCCTGAAGCGTGAAATATCCTGCGGGTATACCGCGCGGTATGAGCCAGCCGGGGACGGGAGATACAAGCAGACCAATATTCAAGGCAATCACGTGGCGGTTGTGCCGCAGGGCAGAGCGGGCCATGAGGTAGCAATAAAAGATGCCGCGCCTGCGGCGAAAGTTGAAAGGAGACCCATTATGAGAGACAAGAAGCAGGGTCTGTTCGCCATGTTCGGGCGGGCAGCCAAAGACGCATCCCAAGAAGAACTGGACCAGATGGTGCAGGATGCCGCCTCGATGCTGGAGAGTGAACCCGCGAAAGCGCAGGAACCCGCACCCACCGAGACGAAGCCCGCTACAGATGCGACGCCCGCTGACGGCGGAACGGATGCCAAGCTGGACAAGCTGATCGAACTGGTGACCGCCATGTGCGCGCAGAAGCCCGCGCCTACCGACGACAGCCCCGAGGCACAGATCGACAAGACGATTTCAGGGCTTGAAAAGAAGCCCGCTCCCGAAGACGTCAAGGACGAGCCTGCCGCTCCCGAGGACGAACCGGGAGCAAAGGTCATCAGCGCAGACGCGGCCGAACAGGGAACGCTGATGGGAGACGCCGCCGTGCAGATTCTCAAAAACGCGCGGCCTGCCATTGCGGCTATGAAAGACCCCGACGAAAAGAAGACCGTCACCGATGCGTTACTGAAAAGCATCCGTGCCAGCGTAGAGACTCCCGGAGCCGATCTGCTCAAAGCAACTGCCGATGCGGCAAAGCAGCATTTGCAGGAAACAGACCCCGAGGCACGCAGCAAGGCGCAGCAGGCGGCCTATAACGCCCGCAATCCCCACAGACAAAAGGAGGACAAATAATATGCCTGGACAGAATATCGGGCTGACGATGCCCAATGGTTTCCCCGGAAGCTATACTCGGCAGCCGGACATGATCGTGGATACCCACCCCCTCGGCGGCTCTGCCAATGTGGAATTCGGCACTCCGCTGGTTTACTCCGGCAACACAGTGGTTCCGTTCGGCGCAGCTGATACGGCGGCAAAGTTTGTCGGTATCGCGGCCCGTGAGATTAAGAGCGCTCTCGGCTATCTTGACCAGAATAAGGGCGAGTTCGCGCCCGACGAAGCGCTTCCGACATTTAAGCGAGGATGCATCAACGTCCTGTGCAATGTCGGGACGCCCGCGCTCAACGGAGATGTGTACATCCGCACTGTTGCAAACGCTGCGATTCCCACCGGCGCGGTCGGCGGCTTTGAAGCGGCTGCTGACGGCACGAACACTGTGAAGCTGACAAACTGCAAATGGCATGGTGCGGCGGATGCTAACCGCGTCGCTGAAATCCGCATCCTGACCTGCAACAACGCCTGATAGGAGGAAATAAATATGCCTGATTTTAGAACCCCTTCGGCTCCTGTGACGATGCAGGACGCCGCGAGCGCTTCCGGCGGCGCGTTCCTGATTTCCGAGCTGGAGAAGCGCGACACCAAGATCCGCGAGCCTCTGACCTCTTTGACCTATGCCCGCGATATTCCCATCACTGTCGGCGGCGGCTGGGTGGAAAACGTCTCTGCCATGAACATCACCTACGCTATGGCAGGGTCTTCCGTGTCCGGCCCTGTGATGGCCCCCGGCGCAAATGGCGTTCCCATTGTGCAGGCCAATCTTGGCAAGGATGTGTTCAAGACTCATATGTTCGGCGTGGGTCTGCGCGTGTCCTTTGCAGATATGATGCGCTCCAACTTCATCGGACGTTCTCTGGACGACATGCTGACCAAGGGCATCCGCATGACCTATGACAAGCACCTTGACGTCAGCACATACAAGGGGCTGGCCGACTTCGGAACTACCGGCCTGCTGAACGATCCCAACGCTGTTGCTTCCAATGTGGCTGCGATTGGCAGCGGGTCTTCTGCGGCATGGAGCGCCAAGACACCCCAACAGATTCTGGATGATGTGAATAAGGCGCTGACTGATGCATGGGAAGCTGCCGAGTACGACACCTCTGCTGTCCCCAATCACATCATCATGCCCTATGAGCAGTACAACTACATTCTGACCACGAAGGTCACAGAGCTGGCCACCGAAACCATTCTGGACTTCCTGATGAAGAACAACGTTGCCTCCAAAAACGGCGGAAGCCTGACCATTGCTCCCACCAGATGGTGCAAGGGCGCCGGCGTTGGCGGCACGGATCGCATGACCGTGTACATCAACGATGAGCGGTTCCTCAAAATGGAGGAGCTTGTCTCTCTAACCCGCGCCATGACGCAGCCCAATGCGGCAAATCTGTGCTACGACACCGGGTATGTGGCGAATCTGTCTCAGGTGGAAGTGTTCTACCCGCAGACCATCCGCTACTACGACGGCATTTAAGGGGGACAACGATGTTTATTCATTGCAAACGAAATCTGCATATTCAGGAAGGCTCCGAATCCCTGAATCTTCAAAACGGGTTTGTCGGGGAGATTGACGACCGTTGGGCAAAGCACTGGTACATTAAGGCGGCGATCAGCGACGGGACGATTGTTACCACCGATACCACGGAGAAGCCCGCCAAGAAGGGCAAGAAATCCGCAGCGCCGGAGGATTCCGGTGAAGATCCTACCAATATCACCGATACCACGGAGAAGCCCGCAGAATGAGAGGAGGCCAGAGGCATGGATAACGCACAATTTTACGGAGTGAGAGCCGCCGCCGCAAATCTTTCGGCAAGCGCGGCGCCCTATACGAAAGACATGTTTCTGGCCGACTTCCCACAATTTACTTCTGATGGGACGAAATCAATTGCGCCGGATGCAATGCTTAATATGTTTGTGAAGCTTGCGTGCGGGGCGATCAGCCCTGAAAAGTGGCCAGACAATTGGCGGTATGCCTGCGGGCTATACACGGCGCACAATCTGACGCTGTACCTGCGCACCTATGCCGCGCAGTCTGCGTCCCCGGCGCAGGCAGCAGCCTCCGGCGCAACGGTGGGCGTTCTGAAATCCGCCACGCTGGGGGATTCCTCCGTCACCTATGACACGGAGGCGCTCACAAAAGCCACGGAAAAGTGGGGCGGACTGAACGCCACAAAGTATGGGCAGTCGCTGGCCACCATGGCGCGTCTGGTTGGAATGGGGGGCATGACGGTCATATGAACTTTGCAGACTGGTATACAGACCGCGCGGATGTTTACCGCGTCTCTGACGTCAAAGTTGGAAGCATTACCAAGCGCGAACGTGCGCTGGTTGCGTCAGGTATTCCGTGCCGGGTCTATCAGTCCTCCAAGCCGTCTGTAACCATGGCGGATACCGCTGCGCACGTGGATGGTTCCGACAAGCTGATGTGCGGTATGGATGCGGACATTTACAAAGGAGACGAGCTTCTAATCACCCGGAGCGGCGGCGAACCCACACGCTACTTTGCAGGAAAGCCGCAGGAGTACGCGGAGCCATTCGGAGCAGTCCTCCCTGGCCTTGCGCATAAGGAGCTTTCCATTATGCAGGAGGAACGGACATGAGCTTTGGTGACGCCATGCAGCGCCGTGCGGATATCCTTCGGAAGCGCGGCGCTGACATGGACAAGACCTTTATAGAAATTTCCAAGGGCGCCACGATGAAATATGTCGAAGCCGCCACCGAAAAAACGCCGCCAAACACGGGCGATGTTGGCGGAACCAATACGCAGAGTGGCGAGCTGAAATCTCACTGGGCCGCTGATAGCGTCATGGTTCCGCAGATTTACCGGCACACCTCCGCCGGAAACGAATATGAGACGCTGGGGCAAAACAACGTGCAGTACGCCTCCTACGTCGACCAGGGGCATCGGATGGATAAGCATTTCGTTCCCGGTCTCGTAATAAATCCTGTGACAAAGAGGCTTGAGAAAGTTAGCTCTGACGTTGGCGGCATTATGGTGGGAACCAAAACGCAATATGTCCCCGGCGTGTTTATGTCTGAGACGGGACGGGACGCTTATGAAGAGTTTGCGCTCAAGGAAATGAATCTGCTGCTGCGGGAGGTGTTTAAACCGTGAATTATACCCTGTCCGACGTAAATCAAGCGATTGCGGACGCCGTTGCTTCGGTCATTCCGGGCGTTACGGTCTATGACAACCCGAATCAGCAAGACACCACGCTTCCGGCAGTGTTTATCAAGTATCGGGGCGAACAGCCAACCAAGCAGGGAATTGACAATCGATGGACTCAGACGCTGAAATTTGATCTGTGCTATCTGGTGGAGTATAACCTCCCGAACATGAATGACCTGTATCGCGCGGCGGCAGATTTGCTGGCGTATGCGCTGACGGAATTGCAGTACGCGGACGGCGTTAAACTCCCGACGCGAAATCACTCCTGGCACGTGGAACTGGACGGCTTGCACTATCAATTTGACGTACCTGTGCGCCTGATGAAGCCATACGCACCCAACTATATGCGGACGATGACATTGGAGGAAAAGAGCAAATGAAAAGCGAGATGAAGTATCCCACTGAAACCTTGCTGCAAAGCAAAGCCTTGTCCGGCTATCAGCAGGATTTTGCAAGAGTGGTTTTGAAAGAGCCGGAATATACGATGAAAGAAGCAAGAGCCGCGCTTAACAGCTTCTTTGGAAAGGACGTGAAGTAATGGCCGGTGGAACATGGACCAGACAGAATAAAACGCTGCCCGGTTTTTACCTGAATATCAAAAGCGCCGCCGCCAGCTCCTCCAACTACGGGGAGAGCGGCATTGTGGCGATCTGTGAGTCTTTAAACTGGGGCCCGGTGGCGCAGATCACTAAAGTTGACTTCGACACGGACGTTTTCCACGTACTGGGGTACGATTTGGATACTGCGCCCGAGATGCTTTTCCTGCGGGAAATTTTCCGAGGTTCCGTCAATGCCGACGGCTCCGCCCGGTCTGCGGGTGCGTCTGCCGTGCTGTTGTACCGCCCTGCGGCCACGGGAGCAGCGCAGGCTGTTGCAACGCTGGGTAATCTGACCGTGACGGCAAACTATCCCGGCATTCGAGGAAACAGCATTTCCGTGAACGTGGCGGCTGATCCCGACAACGAAGGAAGCTTCATTGTCAGCACCTTTGTTGATGGCGTTATGCAGGATTCTCAGTCCGTGACGGGAATTGCAAACCTCGTCTCCAATGGTTGGGTGGAATTCTCCGGGAGCGGGGTTCTGGCCGCGAGCGCGGTGACCACACTTTCCGGCGGGGTGAATGGAGCCGTTGACGCGACCGCATACGCCTCATTCCTGACTGCGCTGGAGCCGGAGAAGTTCGACGTGGTGATTTATGACGGAACCGAGGCAACCGTTTCCTCGTCTATGGTGGCCTTTGTGAAGCGGCTCTGCGATAAAGAAGGAAAAAAGGTGCGTCTTGTGCTCCCCGGCTATGCGCAGGCCGATAACGAATCTGTGACCTCCCCGGTGAACGGGATTGTGCTCAGAGATGGAACCACGTTGACGGCGGCGCAGTCCTGCTGGTGGGTGGGCGGCTGCTCTGCGGGGGCCAAGTACAATCAGGACCTTACCTACGCGGTACATCCCAGCGCGTCTGGGGCGTATCCCAAATACACCACATCTCAGGCGACCGATCTGATTGCGGCGGGCAACATGGTGTTCTTTGAGGATGAGGGCTCCGTGCGGATTTACTACGACATCAACACGCTGACCACTTACACCAACGATAAGCAGAAGGTATTTTCAAAGAACCGTCCCATTCGGACGCTGTATTACATCGCCAACTACCTGTATCGCACCTTTGCGGATAATCACATCGGTAAAACGGACAACACTTCCGACGGCCGCAGCCTTGTGAAAAAGGAAGTTGTCAGTCTGCTGATGACCATGCAGGCCAACGGCGGAGTGAAGAACTTCGTGGCGGATGATGTGACTGTGGAATCAGGAGAAGACGGGGACGCCATCGTGGTGACGCTGGCGGTTCAGCCGGTGGACGCAATCGCAAAAATCTACATGAAGCTTGTCGTGAGCTGAGGAGGGAGAAAAGATGTCGTTTTTACTTGCCCGTGACGCCCTGAACGGAAAAGAGGGCAAAGCGTTTGCCACCATTGCTGGACGGAATGTGGAGCTGTTCGGCCTCAAAAAGTTTGAAGCCAATGCAGAATTCGAGGACGCCAAGTTTACCGTGGTGGGCTCCCGGACTACACAGCATAAGCCGAAAGAAATGAATATCTCGGGTTCTTTTACTATCTATTA
>NZ_DALZCH010000095.1:0-12456 GCF_031978065.1 Oscillibacter sp. | reverse complement strand
GCGCCCGGTCTGCCGTGGGGCTTGCGGTACCCGCTGGGTGCGCCCGGTCTGCCGTAAGGCTTGCGGTCCCCGCTGGGTGCGCCCGGCTTGCCGTAGGGCTTCCGGTCCCCGCCTGCTTCGCTCCACTCAAAAGGCTTTCTTCCAAAGCTTTTCCCGGCGGGTGGCTTGCCACCGCCCCGGGCTTGGCGCAGAGGCCGCGCCGGTGCCGTCGGCTCCGGCGGCTTTTCCGCCGCTTTTGCCTCGCCGGGTTTACGCTTTTTACCCCGGCGGAGGTTCTTTTCGTGAAGTGCCTCCTCTGTTTTACGCAGGGACGCCCGCTGGGCCTTGACCTCCAGCCGGTTTGCTGCGTCGCCGTAGGTTTCTGCGTCCTCGTCCGCCAATCGGCGGGCAATAGCGGATGCAAAACCCACGTCGGTCACGCCCAGAATGGCACACTCGCTTCGGCCCATAGCCTGCCCCAGCTCCTCCTTAGTAAAGGGAATCCGGAGTTTCATGCACTGGCCCATCTCCGAGAAGTGGTCGGCCCGCCGTGCGGTATTCTCTGCCGCGTCGGACGCCAGCAGCAACAATCGCACTTCCCGTGCCCGGGCGGCGGCCTCCACCGGCTCTTCGCCCACCTCCAGCAGCCCAGCTCGCTTGCAAAGGCCCAGCGTAGACAGTAATTCTTTATTCATCGGCTTCTCCCAACTGACGCTCCATGGCGTCATATACCTCCGGGGGAATCTGGGCCTCAAAGGCCCGCTCCAGCGCCCGGGACTTGCGCGCTTTGCGCAGGCACTCCACATTCCGGCACACATATGCACCGCGACCGGGCTTGCGGCCCTTGTCGTCCAGACTGACCTCCCCCTCAGGGGACTTGACCACCCGGATCAACATCTTTTTATCCTTCATCTCCCGGCAGCCCACACACTGCCGCTGCGGGATCTTTTTCACCTTCGGCATGGCGTTCCCCCCGTTTCCGCGCGCTTATTCCGCGTCGTCCGCGGGCAAGCCGTCCTCTGCGGGCTTCTCGCCTGCGGAGGCACTCTCCTCCGCCGCTTCCTCCCGGAAGCTCTCGGGCTTAATGTCAATTTTATAGCCGGTAAGCCGGGCCGCCAGCCGGGCGTTCTGCCCCTCCTTGCCGATGGCCAGAGACAGTTGATCGTCCGGCACCAGCACACGGCAGGCCTTGCCCTCGTCCGCCATCCAAACGTCCACCACATCGGCGGGCGCCAGCGCGGCCGCGATAAACTCTGCCGGGTCCTCGCTGTACTTCACAATGTCGATCTTCTCGCCCCGCAGCTCCGCCACGATGCTCTCCACCCGCTGGCCCTTGGGGCCTACGCAGGCGCCGATGGGGTCCACGTTGTCCTCGTTGGACCAGACGGCCATCTTCGTGCGGCTTCCCGCCTCCCGGGCAATGGAGCGGACCTCCACGATCCCGTCGAAAATCTCGGGGACTTCCAGTTCGAACAGGCGCTTAACAAGGCCCGGATGGGTCCGCGAGATCAACACCTGAGGACCCCGGGTGGACCGGCGGACCTCCACCACGTAGACCTTGACGTGCATTCCCTCCACCAGCTCCTCGCCGGGAACCTGTTCGCCTGACATCAAAAGCGCCTCGGTGGACTCGGTCCCGGTACCGATGCGCAAAGAGACGTTTCCGTTTCTCGGGTCCAGTCGGGTGACCACGCCGGTGAGAATTTCGTGCTGCTTGGAGTTGAACTCCTCATACACCATGCCTCGCTCGGCCTCCCGCAGGCCCTGAATAATCACCTGCTTGCCGTTGCCGGCGGCGATGCGGCCAAAGTCCGTGTTGTTCACGGCGACATTGATCACGTCGCCGATCTCGTACTTGGCGGAAAACTTTTTGGCCTCCTCCAAGGGCACTTCGTTGAAGGGGTCCACGTAGTCTTCCTCGTCCACCACGTTCTTTTGGACAAACATCTGAAGCGTCCGGTGCTCCACATCCACGTCCACGATCACGTTATCCACCTGATCCTTGCAATCCCGTTTATAGGCGGTGATCAGCGCCTGGACAATTTTCTCCAGCATAAAGGACTGGGGGATGTTCCGCTCCTTTTCGATCATCTCAAGTGCGGTGAAAATCTCGTCGCAATTCATGCCGACGAGCTCCTTCTGCTTCTTGCCTCTCATTGCCTGTACTCCTTTTATGATATGATACGTCTTCTTCGTCTGTTTTATTTTGCAGCAAAAAATCCGCGCGCCCGGCGGCGGCGCCTTTTCAGGAGAACTCCACCCGCAATCGCACCAGCGCGGTGTCCGCCTTTTCAAAGGTCGTCTCATTGTCGCCGATGCGCACGGTGACAGCCCCGGTCCCCTCGTCGTAGGCCGTAAGCGTCCCTGCAAATTCCTTTCGCCCATCCCGGTTGCGATACAGCCGGACAGCGACAGGGCTTCCCATAAAGCGCGTGAAATCGCCGGGCCGCTTCAGCGCCCGCTCCGCGCCGGCGGAGCCGACCTCCAGCGTATAGCTTCCCTCAATAGGGTCCGCCTCGTCCAGCAAATCCGAAACCTTGCGGGAAATGGCCTCGCAGTCCAGAATGTCCACGCCGCCCTCTTTGTCCAGCAAAACCCGGAGATACCAAGTCCCCGCCTCTTTCACGTATTCCACATCCCAGATAGTACAGCCCCGCTCCGCAGCCACGGGAGCCGCCAAATCGGCGGTGAGCTCTGCAATCTTTTTCATGGAAACGCCTTCCTTTCATGCCGTCAGCTTCAGGAAAAGCCTTCGGTCTTTTCAAATTCCGGCCCCTTAAAAAGGCCGACAAAAAAAGCGGACACAAGGTCCACTCCACACAACTACCATCTCTACTTTGATTAGAATAGCACGCTTTTACACCAAAATCAAGTGTTTTCTTGGAATTTGCAAAGAAAAGCCGTTAAAAAATAAATAAAAACCGGAGCGGGCTTGCCGCCCCGGTTTCATTTCCGAAAATTCGATTCAAGTCACTGAATCCGCCATTTCCCGCAGGGTTTTTCGGCGACAGTCCGCAGGCACGCGGCTGCGATTCAGCTCCTTTTTCGCAGGCGTTCCACCATGCAGGCCAAAAGAAAGACCAGCAGGTTCGCCGTCACCACCGTGGCTCCTACCGGCGTGGATTTCACATAGGAAACCGTCAGCCCCGTGCAAAAGCAGAGAATTGCGGTCGTCCCCGCGCACAGTACCACACCCCGGAAGCTGCGAAACAGCCGCATCGCCGTCAGCGCCGGGAAGATCACCAGAGACGAGATAAGCATGGCGCCCATCATCCGCATCCCCAGCACAATGGTCAGCGCCGTGAGGATGGACAAAAGCGTGTTATACAGCTCCACCCGCATCCCGGTGGCCCGAGCAAAGTTCTCATCGAAGGTGATGGCGAACAGCCGGTGGTAAAACAGCACGAACAGCGCCAGTACCGCCGCGCACACCGCCGCCGCCAGCAGAACATCCGTCTCCGTCATGGCAAGAACGCTGCCAAACATGTAATTGTCCACATCGGTGGTCATGCCCGTGGTAAGGGAGATGACCATGATGCCGATGGCAAGGGCGGACGCGCTCACCACGGCGATGGCTGCGTCGCTGCCCATGCGGCTGCCCGAATTTGCAAGCCGCAGCAGAAAAAATGCCGAAAGAATCACCACAGGAATGGAGAAGTACAGCGGCGTGACTCCAAGAGCCACCGCCACCGCCAGCGCGCCGAAAGACACATGGCTCAGTCCATCTCCGATCATGGAGTACCGCTTTAGCACCAGCGGCACACCCAAAAGCGCGGCGCAAAGGCTTACCAGTATGCCCGCTACCAGCGCCCGGCGCATAAAGGGCCATGCGAGCATTTCCATCAGTTCCATTACTGCTCCCCCTTTCGGAAGCGGCAGCCCTCCGGAGAGCGGAGATAGTCCTCCACCGTGCCGTAAAACCAGCTATTCCTGCCGATGTGCAGCACTGTCCGGGCGTTTTCCAGCGCGGAGCGCAGGTCGTGGGTCACCATGACCACCGCCATGCCCTCTTTTTCGTTGAGATAGCGCAGGGTTTTGTAAAGGTCCTGCGCGGCAGCGGGGTCCAGCCCCGTCACCGGCTCGTCCAGAATCAAAAGCCGCCCGGCGGCGCACAGTGCCCGAGCCAGCAGTGCCCTTTGCTGCTGGCCGCCGGAGAGGTCCCGGTAGCACCGGTCCTTCAGCTCCAGTATCCCCAGCTTTCCAATGGCCTGAATGGCCGCGGTCTTTTGAGCAGCCGTGTAAAAAAAGCCAAAGCCCTTCTGATTTAAAAAACCGGAAAGCACCACCTCGTATACGGTAGCGGGAAAGTCCCGCTGGGCGCGGGTCTGCTGGGGCAGATACCCAATCGCGCCGTTTTTCAGCTCCACCGCCCGGTCAATGCTTCCCTCCATGGGGTTAATGAGGCCCAGCAGCCCCTTCATCAGCGTGGATTTGCCCGAGCCGTTATCCCCCACCACGCACAGGTAATCCCCCGCCGAAACCGTGAGGTTCAGCCCCGAAAGCACCGCCCGGCCCTCGTAGCCCAAGGCCGTATTTCGGCATACAAGCAGCTCATTTTTCTCCATGGACTTGCTCCTTTTCCGCGCAGGCTTCGCACAAGCCGGTGAACAGGGTCCGCCGGTGGTCCACCACAAAATGATGCTCCTTTTGCAGATGCCGGTACAGCGGCTGCAAATGCGTGCAGTCCAGATGGGCAATCCGCCCGCAGGACTCGCACTTTAAAAGCAGGCAGTCTTGCTTTTCCTCCCCCGAATGGTGCGTGCAGTATTGGAAGTAAGCGCCTTCCTCCGTGTTAATCTTATGAACCCGGCCCATGGCCGCCAACTTTTCCGTCTGGCGATACACCGTGGCAAGGCCCACCGGCTCCCCAAGGCGGCGCAGCTCCGCCGCCAAATCCGCGGCGGACATAGGCGTGCTTCTCTGGGCCTCCAGGCAATTTAAAATTGCCTGCTGCTGTTTTGTGGAATAGGCCATATGCGGCCTCCTTTTTCAAGAATGATAATCATTTTCATATTATAGACCGGGACAGAAAATTGTCAAGGAAAATCGTTTAGCGGTTGCAAAGGGCGGCACAACAGTGTATGGTAAGGGCAGGGCCACAGCACGCGGCCCGCATATTACGTGAAATTACGCCGGGGCGCGTCCCGTTTCCCGGGCGGCGCGGCGGACGTATGGAGGGTTTATGAAGGCAGCACTGGTAATCATGGCGGCGGGGCTTGGCTCCCGGTACGGCGGAGACAAGCAGGTGGACGGCATCGGCCCCAACAACGAAATTTTGATGGAATATTCCGTGCACGACGCGCTGCGGGCGGGCTTTGGCAAGGTGGTGTTCATCATCAAGCCGGAGATGGAACCGCTGATGGAGCGCATCTGCGGCGAATATCTTCGCCGCCGCACCGCAAAGGACGGTTCCCCCGTGGAAGTGTCCTACGCGTTTCAGGATTTTTCCTCCGTTCCGGACTTTTACCGGATTCCCTCAGAGAGGACCAAGCCTTTCGGGACGGTTCACGCGCTTTTGTGCGCAGAGGAATTTATTCAAGAGCCGTTTTGCGTGATCAATGCCGATGATTATTACGGAATTGACGCTTACCGTGCCATGTACGAGCAGCTCACGACGTTATCTCCCGAAGGTCATGGGGCCATGGTGGGCTATTTTCTGAAAAATACCGCCAGTCTCCACGGAACGGTTTCCCGCGGTGTGTGCGCCGTGGAGAACGGGAAGCTTCTCTCCGTGCGGGAGGCATTGAAAATCCAGCTTTATCCCGACGGAACTCTGCGGGATCTGGCGGAGGACATCTCCCTCTCGCCGGACACGGTGGTATCCATGAACTTCTGGGGCTTTACCCCTTGGATCTTCGCCCCCATGCGGGCCTATTTTGAAAACTTTCTCCGCACGGAAGCCGGGGACGACCTGAAAAAAGAATGCCTTCTGCCCTTGATGGTTGGCAGTCAGCTTGAGGGCGGCGGGCTGGAAATCTCCGTGCTTCACTCCGCCGACCGCTGGTTCGGCATGACCTACCGGGAGGACCGGGAGCGGGTAGCGGAGGAGCTGAAAGCTCTTCACGCCGCGGGGGCATATCCCCCTTCCTTGAAGGATTGATTTTAGGGGAGCCGTATGCGACGCGCGGCGGAACAGACAATTAGAATTTCTGCGCCGCGATGAAAGCGGCGAAAAAGGTTAAATTCGTTTTCTCCGGCGGCGTGTACGTCAGAGAAAACACTTCTCAGGCCGCAAGTGTCGAGTTGTCCGTTTTGGCGAACAGCGAGGCATGCGGCAGACTGCAATCTTTTTTGAGGAAGAAGTCATTTTGACTTCTTCCTCAAACTGAAACGCGCCCTGACCCGTCGGTCAAGGCGCGTTTTCTTATTTCTTCGTCTCCGGGCCGCCCTGCCTTGGCAATAACTCTAAAAGCGCGAGAGGAGACGCCTCCTCCCGGGCCGCTTCCTTGTTGGCATCCATGGCGCCCCGCAGCTCGTTTCGCAGGATGGTCAAGCTTTTGGGCGCACTGATGGCAAGCCGAACCCGTCCGCCGGTTTCCACGGAAACCACCGTCACCTCGATTTCCTCTCCAATCAGCACGGACTCTCCGGGCTTCCTCTGCAAAATCAGCATGACGGCCGCCCTTCCTGAAATTCCGACAGGCGGTGGCGCATCTCATAGCCGCCGTCCTCCAGAATTGTCTGCATAGCGACGCCGGTATCCTCGTTCACCGCCACGGGGCATTGGAGGTTTACCGTACTCTCGGATACGGGCTGGCGCACCACGCACAGCACGTAAAAGCTCAGTTCCTCGCTTTGGGTCACGCCCACGGCCTTCAGCTCTGCCGTGCGCAGCCTCGGCGCATAATCCGGCTTCAGGGAAAAGGGGTTCATCGCCACAAAGGCAAGACCCGGCGTGGTCACGCTCTGAAAGCACAGCAGCGTTCCGTTGCTGTCGGCAAAGGGAAGCAGAAGAAACTGCGTTTCCGCTTCAAAGCCGAACAGGCCATCCCGGAAATGGAGCACATCCCCGGCTTCATAGGCGATCTGCCCAAAATATTTTGTCGTGATTTCCATGGAAGGATTCCTTTCTTTTGCGCGTGTCAGACTTCCATTTCAACAGGGACATACTGCGGGTCCGCCGACGGAGGCACATACAGCGCCCCGCCCACGTATTTAATTACAACGTCCGGCTGCTGCGTCACCTCAAACTGAATGTCCCCGGGCGTAAACTCGAAGTTCCCTTGCTGGCTGCGCCAGTCGAAGTTGACCTTGTCCATCTCATAGCGGATGTTCAACTCGCCTTTGTCCCAAGAAATGTCCACTCCCTGCGTGGGAAGAAACGCAAGCCCCACGTTGGTTTTCACGTTCCGCGTCTGTGCCTCGGCAGCAAATTTTGTCACCATTTCCTCGCCGATTTTTGCCTGAAGCAGAAGCTGACCCTGCCGGGCATAGGTGGCCGTGGCCTCATAGGCGGCCTGCTTTCCTGCCTGAGCGTTGTCTCTCATGCGAGTGGCCAGCGTAGGTGTGACGGAATTACGCGCCTCAAATGTATCCAGATTCACGCGAATGGGCTTGCTCCGAATGCTCAGACCGCCCTCGTTCCGGGTAATCTCCATATCCACCGTGGTACGGCTGTACTCCAGCCGCGCGTCTGTAACCCGCATCTCAAGCTCAATAGGTACCGATTTGATCTCGATTAGTGGATAGGTCATTGCCTTCACTCCTTTTTAACCTTAAAAGCACGTCGGGCATCCTCCGGAGGCCCATTCATGCCCGTTAATTCATATAGTCGATCAGCGACTGGGACAAAATGCTGTTGCCAACCTTCAGCGCCGCGTTATAGCAATACTGCGCCCATGAAAAATCAGTGATGGCGTTGGCCAGATCAATTTGCTCAATGCCCAGAATCTGCTCGTTAAGATTGGTGGACAGCAGGGACAGGCGGTTGCTGCTGGTTTCGAGATAGGTGGTGCGCCCGTCCAGCGCGGTCCACTGGTTGGTGATTTCGTCAATGCCATCCTTCAGCTTCTCCGTCAAACGGGTGGCGTCCTCCTTGTCCTGATCTGAAGCCCACGCGCCGCTATCCGGGTCGCACCGCTTGAAAATTTCGGACAGCTTGTTCATGACGGAGGCCATATTCTTGGGGTCGCCGTCCTCATCCACGCCGTAGCCCACAAAGTTCAGGCCGCTCAGCGCTCCGTTAAAGGCGCTGGTAGAAACCAGCTTTCCGTCCACCTCCGTGAGGCCGCTGCCGATGTCCACATAGCTCTCCTCGCCGGCCATGGCCTTCAGCTGTTCATACTCGTCGGTTCCCTCCTTCGCGTCCACCCGAACGCCCCGGTAGGTCAAGACATTCTCTCCGCTGATTTCCTCCATTTTGAAGGGCGCGTCGCCCAGAGAGTCCTTCCCCCCAAAAATAAACGAGGACCCATACTGAGAGTTCAAGATTTGGACAATGGACTCCGCCGCGCTGCCGATTACCTCGCCCAACGGCTGGCGGCCGGAGGCGTTGGCGTCGTTCAATCCAGCCAGAGCGGAGATTTTTGCCTGCCCGTCCGCAAGGTCGCTTTTGATGCTTTTCAGCGCGTCGCAGGCGGCGGAAAACTTGCTGTTCAGGCTTTGGGTACTCTGTAATTGGGAGCTGACGCGGGAAAAGGAACGGCGCAGCTTGAATGCCTGCGTGGCCGCCGCCGGGTCCTCCGCGTAGCTGGTGTAGTTGCTCTGGGTCAGAACCTTGTTCCGCGCATTATCAAGCGTGGCAGAGGAGCGCGTCAGGCTGGATCGATATCCCCGCAGCGTTCCGTTTGTTGTCACACGGATCATTATAAATCGCCTCCTTTATCGACCGACTACGCCGGTCCCGTTAATCAGCTTGTCCAGCACCTCGTCTAGCGTCGTCATCATGCGGCACGCGGCGGCATAGGACTTCTGATACTGCATCATATTCATGGCCTCATCGTTGAGGTCCACGCCGGAAACGCTGTCCCGGCTTGTCTCCAGCCCCGTGGCGGAAACGGTATAGTTGTTCAGCAGGGTCGTGGTGCTCTTCACATCGTCTGCCAGCGTCCGCTCAATGTTGGTGAACATCCCCTCAAAGGTGCCGCGGAAAAACGGCTTGCCGGTGGGGTCGGTTTCATCAGGCCTGTATTCCTGCTTCCCGTCAAACTCCGCCAGGATATGAACGATGTTCTGGTTGTCGCTGCTGCCTACGGTGGTTTTCCCTTTCAGCGCCTCAAAGGAGTTTTGCAGGAAGCTGGGGTTGGTACTCCAGCTTGAGGAGATGGAGATGTTTGCGGCGGTAATGCCGGAGGCGTCGTCGCTGGTGCCGCTGCTGCTGAACAGATTTCCGCCCATCAGCTTTGCCTTGTCGGTAAACGCGGTCCCCTGACCGGTAATCATGTCTTCCACAGTGGCATAGTCGGTTCCGTTCATGGTATAAGTCCCGTCGGCTTTCTTGGTGGCAAGAACGTCGCCCGAGGTTCCATCCAGAATATTGCCGTCGGAATCCCGCAAATAGCCGGTGTTGGCCGCATTCATCACGGAGGCAAACTTTTGCGCCAGAGAGTTCAGCGCGTTTTCGTAATAGGGGATGCCCCGTTTGGTTGCGGAAGCCGAATCCGCCGCCGTCATGTCGGCGCTGGCAAATTCTCCTGCCTCCGTCAAAAGCTCGCGCCTTGACTGTATTCCTCCGTAAAGCTCGGTATCGCCAAACTGATACGCCGCTGAAAGGCTGCCGTCCTTTTCCTTCAGAACATTGTCATTGCGGTCTTTCAGCGAGGAGACGGTGATTGCGTAGGGCAGCTTGGCCGCGTCGGCAGGGTCTGTAACGGGATTTCCATCCGCATCCAAATAAGGCTCTAAAACAGGGGGCGTTGCATTGGGGTCATAGTCCGGGTTTTTCTGAACCCCGTCCCCCACGGAAAGCTGGCCTATATACGCGCCGTCCACCAGCTTGGTAGAGGGGTCGCCGGGGACCTTAATCACCAGCTTGTCCACGGTCTTTCCCGCGCCCACGCTCACCGGCTCATAGGTCACGTCAATTTTCATATACCCGGACAGCTCGTCAATCAGCAAATTTCGCTGATCCCGCAGCTCCAGAGAGTTATCCCCGTACAGCTCGCTCTTTTGAATGTTTTCATTTAAAGATTGAATGCTTTTGAGAATGTCGTTAACGGCCTTGACATCGTCCGTCAAGCCGTCCTCCTGATCCGCCTTCACACCGGCAATCCGCTCAGCATAGCTGCGCATAATCCCCACCAGTGAATCGGCGGAGGTGCGCACCAGAGAGAGCATTTCCTCCTCCGTGGTTTGGTCGCCGGTCAGCTTTGCCAGCATTTCCCGCAGGTCCAGAAACTGCGCGGCCAGAATGCCCTCGCCCTCCTCACCGGTATCGCCCGTGCCCACCTCGTCTAAAATCGCGGACAGATCCTCCAGTCCGCCAAGCTTGGTGTCCATGGCGCCCACGCTGGAGTTCTCGTTGCGGAAGCGGATGTCCAGATAGGGGTCCCGGAACTGGGACATGCCCGTTATCAGAACGCCGGACCCGCTGGCTCCGCCGAAAGCAGAGGCATAACGGTCCACCCCGTCCACCCGCAGGCTCACCTGATCCACCCTCTGGCGGGTATAGCCAGTGGTATTGATGTTGGAAATATTGTGTCCCGTCACTTCCAGGGCTTTTTGCGCCGCATAAATGCCCAGACGCGCGGTGGTAAACGCTCCAAAGGTTGTTGACAGCATGTTGCTTTCCTCTCTTTCACCGGTGAGCCGGGTCAGGCTCTGAAATCCGTCCTCATGCGGGGCGGAAGCTCGGGAGACGCTTCCTGATAGCCCGCGGACGACACGGCATTGGGGTCCTCCGCCTGAATCATCTTTTCAATCTGGTGGAGATTGCACTCCAACGTGTCCCGCGCCACCTCATACGCCCCGCGAAACAGCGCATATTGGCGGCAGAGCTGCTCCACGGTCCGCTTTGTCTCCTCATAGTCCTGCGCGGGCGCGTGGTCCATCAGGCTGCGCAGGGGCACGCCTTCCAGTCCCAGTGACCGCAGCACGGCCTCCCGCTTCTGGTCGTGGGACCGCATGGTCAAAGACAGCGCCTGCTCTCGCTTCAAGCACTCGTTCAGTCCGTCCAGATCATCCGTGCGGACAAACTCCGTCTTCTCCTGCTCCACGCGGGTAATCTCATCCAGCGTGTCACCCAGCGATTTTAAAAATGCAAGATACTCCTGAAAATCATTTCTATTCATAGCTTATCTCTCCAGTAGCATGGCCTTGGCAATAGAGACGGGATCCAACTGGTAGGTGCCGCTTTGGATCTGCTGGCGCACCTGCTGAACGCCGCCGATGCTGGAAGAAGCGCGGACATCCCGCACAAGGCGGGCCGCCAGCTCCTTTTGAAACAGAGACCCGCCGGAGGACGCCCCGGAAATATCGACCTGATCAAACGCGCCGCCGGACTCCCGTCCCTTTTCAGCGCCCCGAACGGTTTTGGCGCTTTGCAGGTTCTGCGACCCAGACACTGTCTGCGCGTACGCCGCCGCTCCGGCGGCCTCGTTAACTATCCTCATCATGCGGCATTTCCTCCGTTTTCTGCAAGTCCCTTCCCTGATTCAGGGAAGCAGCCTGTAACTGGTTTAAGCACATTTCGGGGCGGCGCCGCGCACTGCGGCACAATCCCCTGTATCTACCTTTTATTTCGGCAGTTATGTTGAAAACATAAGACAGTAATTCAAAAAAAGTGTGAAACCGTTCATTTTTTATAAATTTTTTTGCAAAATTTGCACAGGGGACCTTCGGCAAGCCGAAGGTCCCCTTGTTTCTCAATTGATCTATGACCGCGCCGACTGATGCTCACAGCTCCCGCAGGCGGCGAAGCAGCACGCCCGCAATGTTTTCGGAGGACGCCTGCGTTTGCACCGCGCCGATGTCAAAGGCCACCATGGGCATTCCGTACACCACGGAGGACTCTTTATCCTGCCCAATGGTATAGGCCCCCGCCTTTCGCATGGCCAACAGTCCGTCCGCTCCGTCGCGGCCCATGCCTGTCATGATAATGCCCACCATGGAGCCTTTCACGTTCTCAGCCATGGAGTGGAACAGCACGTCCACCGACGGGCGGTGTCCACTGACCTTCTCTCCCGGCTTACAGGTCACCCGATACCGGCTTCCCGACCGCAACACGCGGCACTGAAAGTCCGCCGGGGCCACCAGTGCAAGGCCGCGGTGCAGCTCATCGCCGTCCACGGCCTCCCGCACCTCCATGGCACAGATTCTATCCAGCCGTTCGGCGTACATTTTTGTAAAGCCCGGGGGCATATGCTGCACGATAACCATAGGAGGAATGTCCGATGGAAGGCGGCGCAGCACCTCCAGCGTGGCCTCCGTCCCGCCGGTGGAGGCTCCCAGTCCGATTACCGCCCCATCCAGAATGGGCCGCGGACCAAGCGGGGCCGTGGGCTCCGCCGTGACCTCCGCCCGCGCGGCCCGCGCCGGGCG
>NZ_DALZCH010000094.1:0-12467 GCF_031978065.1 Oscillibacter sp. | reverse complement strand
GAAATGGTGGAGCCGGACCCAGTGCCGTCAGGGTCCCACATCCACTCAAAGCGGGCGTTGTTGGTAAATTCCAGCTTGGTGTTATTGTTTGCCGCGGTGTCCCAGTCCTTCACCTTGGTGGAGTAGGTAAGCACCACGGTGTCGCCGGATTGGGGCTGGGGAGACTGGAACAGGTAGGTCAGCGTATGCTTTTGGGCGGTAGGAGGATTGGCCATGTCAAAGCTATATTTTCCAGCCTCGCCGGTGGTTGTATAAGGAACGGCGTCAAAAGGCGCGCTGTTATAGCTGTACTGCACAGCGGGAGTTGTGAGAAGCTCCAACTGGGGGTCCATTTCGTCAATAATTTTAGCGTTGGGAAGGGTCACATGGATTTCGTGGCCGTCGGCGTCGTACGCCTTGGGGACGGTCACAGTAATTTTCCAGTCAATCCGGCCCTCTTTGTCGGGCTGAACGTTGCTGCCCTCTTTCTTGATGACCGCGCCGGTGGTCAGCTCCTTCTCCGCTTTCAGGGGATTGGTGTCCGTAGAGCTTCTGTAAAGCTCGGCGGTGTTTTTGAATTTTTCGGAGCCAGGATTGGTGAGAAGATTCGGGGTCGTCTCATAGGTGACGAGCTGCTTTCCCTCCGTGCCGTCGGGGAAAGTGTAGGAAATGGAATTTGTGCCCTTGGTAACGTCCGTTTCGATAATGGTACGGGGCGTGGTATCCGACAGGCTTTTTACCGTGAAAGAATCTGTGACATAGGTCTGATTGGCGCTGTATGTATCCTTCAGGATATAACCGGCAAGGCTGGTTGTTTCAGATTCGGGCGTGACTGTAACGGTCCAGCGAATATTGCCGCTGGGAAGGAATACGCCGTTTTTATCCAGATTGACCTTGCCCGGGGCGGGCGGGGGATCGTCGGTGTCGCGCTCAATTACGACTGTCTGTGAGCCGAGACTGAAGGAGGTTTCCTCCGGTGCACCGGAGGAAATAGTGTTAAAAGTACCGTTGATGGTGATATTGCCCCAGATGCCATACTGCCCCTCAACGTTGGCGTTGAACACCACGGTGAGCGTGTTTCCGGAAATGGACGCGGTGCCGATGGTCGTGCCGTTGCCATCTTTTACGGTAATGCCAGATAAGGGCGAGAAAGTAAGCCCCTCGGGCAGCCGGAAGTCGAAAAAGTCGCCCTCCTCGTAGTCATAGGTCATAACGCCGGGTTCGCCTTCCTCCAGATGGAAGCCCAGCTTCAGCATCAGATTCGCGCCGGAGGGGGCGTTGTAATAAATGCCGGAAGAGCCGCTGCTTGTGGGCAGAATTTCGTTACCAGTGGAAGGGTCGGTAATTTTGATTTCGCTTTTTTGATTCGATGGAGTATAATTGCTTCCGTGAATGACCAGATACTTCGTATCAGTAAGGTCTTTCAGGCGCCCTCCTGCGACAAGGGGCATCACCATCGACCCTCCGTCGGGCGCTTCCTGAACAGCCTGAACAAGGTTCAGCGGCAGCAGCTGCATGGCAAGCAACACTGCCATGAGTAGGGAAAATGCCTTCCCTTTTCGTGCTCTTGTGTTTCGTACTCTCATACAAAAATCTCCTTCTCTTTGAATCCCACAAAATTTCTCGAAAATTATGTCGCCGCACGGCGGCGAAGGCCAGATAATGTGTTTGACCGGGGTATCTATTGAAAACGGCTTTTGCCGGAAAACTCAGATTTTTTAAAGTCTAATATATGAACCGCAAAAAAAGAGGCGAAAGGGGAAGTAAAACACAGGGATAAGCATTGCCCGACAGGGCTTTTTGACAGAAAAGAAATATAAATGCCTTTTCCAAAGTTGAAACCCGGGGGTGGGTGTGATAAAATCTGTGGAATCCCTTCTGCGAAGGGAGAGGAAACCGACAAAAGGCGTATCGGCGTTCTGCTCAATATGCCGCGCTGCTTTGCTGCATAAGCGGCAGAAGAGCGCTTACGGAAAATACGAATGACAGAGGAAAAGACAATGGCGAAAAGCACTGAAAAGCGCCGAAGAGGGCCGCGCCTGATGATGGCGCTGGGCCTTGTGCTGGTGGCTGCGGCTGTGGTGATGGAGGCGGCGGATTACCCGTGGGGGCGGCTGTTTGGGATTATTCCCGAAACACTGCCGGACCCTGCTCCTATCGTCCTGACCGGCGAGGATGCGGACAGTCTTCTTACCGATGAGGCCGAGCCTGTGCCGGAGGACGAGAGCGGCATTCTTCCCGGGGAGGAGACGGAGGCCGGGCCTCCGGAGGTCTATGTCCGGCTGGGAATTCTCAAGATCCCGTCGCTTGGTGTGTCGCAGCACGTGCTGGAGGGTACCGGGCGACAGATGCGCTATGGCGTGGGTCATGTGGTGGGGTCTGCGGGCTTGGGGCAGGAGGGCAATTGCGCCCTCTCGGGACATCGGCCCAGCCCCTTCCGGTATCTGGACAAGCTGAAGGAGGGGGAGAAGATCACTCTTGGGGTGGGAGAGACGCTGTATACCTACACGGTCTACGAGTCTTTCAGCGTGCTGCCGGAGGAAACATGGGTGCTTTCCGACATCCCCGGCGAGACGGCCACCCTTACACTCATCACCTGCACGCCCTATCTGGTATCCAGCCACAGGCTGATTGTCCGAGCTCGGCTGACCGACACCAGTTTAAATCCTGCGGCTTCCTGATTTAGAAAGGACAAAAAAGGAAAAAAATTTAAAAGATTTTTCAAAAAGCCTTGCATTTTGACACAAAGTCGCATATACTTTAGAAAACGCATATATGCTTATATGACATACAGACCGATAATAGCAAACCATCCGAAAGGATGGGACGCAAAGCCACGGATCTAAGGTTTTATAAAAACTATGATAGCCGGGCTGCCGAAATTGATGTCTCATTAGGAATTTAGTGAGTCCTTTTTGGTAGCAATCCAAAAGGGGCTTGTTTTTCTTTTAGACACGATTTCAACTTCCTGCGAAAAGGGGTTTTAAATCGTGAGAAGGCTGAAGAAGTTCTGGGCGGTTCTTGCCGTCGCTGCGCTTGCTGCCGCGCTTGCCGTTCCGGCGCAGGCTACTTCCTGGGAAAAGGGAACGAACACCAATCCCACCGCAGTGGCTGCGGAAAAAGAGGACAAAGCCCTCACTGCCGAGGAATTTTCCGCCGAGGTGCTGCGTCTGGTCAACGAGGAGCGCGCCAGACAGGAGCTGGAACCCTTTGAAGGGGATGCAAAGCTGGCCAAGGTTGCGGCTGTCCGCGCTGAGGAAAGCGCAACGAAGTTTGCCCATGAAAGACTGGACGGGCGGTCCGTTTCCACGGCGTTCGAAGACGAGGATATCTTGTTCATCAAGGTCGGCGAAAATCTTGGCAAGGGCCAAAAAACGCCGGACGAGCTGGTGAAGGCATGGATGGAGTCCAAGACCCATAAGGCCAATATTCTCAGTGAAAAATTCACCGTTGCCGAGCTTGGCTTTTTCAAAAACAGCGCCGGTACAATTCATGCCGCACTCATGTTCCTCACCCCTTCGGAAAGCTGAGGAGCAGGAGCCTTTCGGATTTAAACGGCATAGCGTCCGCTTGGCGCTATGCCGTTTTTTGAGCCCGCAAAACCACGCGGTCCGCGTGGTTTTTAATTTAAGGAAATTGGCGGAAAACAGCAAATCTATTTTCTTTCGTCGTATTTTTCCTTTAGACGCTGCAAGTAGACGTATTCCAGCACCGCCCGTCTCCCGCCCGCCCGCAGGGACAGCACGGAAGAGAGAAGCCCGCCCGTCGTGGTGCCGTCGATTACCTGCTCCTTCAGGGCGGAAAGGCCGTCTTTACAGTCGGTTCTGCCCAAAAGATAATCTGCCGACACGTTGTAGAAGTCGGCCAAAATGATCAGCGCCCGGATTGGAAGATCGCTCCCCCCCATCTCATATTTGGAATATTGCTGCTGTGTGGTACCGATTAAGCTGGCAATGTCGGATTGCTTTAAATCTCTGTCTTCACGCAGTCCGCGAAGAATTTCTATTGTTGTCCTCATGCATTGCACCTCTGTCGAAAATCATATCAAAACAATGGCAAGAATATTGATAAATACAACCTATGAGTTTGTTAACAAAAAATCCACGTCTTTAAGGTGTTCAAAATATATGGCGTGTATGCAGGAAAATTAAAAACAGGGCAGTTATGGGACGAGGTTGGCTGCAAAAGGTTCCGCATTTTCCGGCATTATAAAATATAGAAAAATAGACACGCAAATTTAGAGAGAAAAAGGCGCATTTCAACTGCATGGAAGGGGATATTATTTATGAGGCGGATTGCAAACTTGAAAATTTCCACGAAACTGGTGGCGGGATTCTTAGCCATAGCGCTTATTGCGGGTGCTGTTGGCATCGTTGGACTTATGAATATCAATGCGTTGGCTAAATCGGGCAGGCTGCTCTATGAAAAAAACACCATGGCCATTTTGTATTCGGGAGACGCCAATACTTCTTATCAGAGGATTCGGTACAACGTGGCCGAAATGCTGCTGATGCAAGCTGACTCCCTGCGAGACAATTACGTGAAAGAATGCGAAGCGCTCCTCACGACCATTGAAGAGGACATGAGCAATTATGAGGCGGGCATTACCGAGGATGCCGATCAGGAGCTGTTTTTGGCTCTGAAATCAGACTGGGTGGATTTTAAGACCTATATGCAGCAGGGCCTTTCCTATGCGAAGGTGGGACAGTATGACCATGTGCGGCGCGTTCTGCTGGTGGAAGCGAACGCGGTGAGCGGCAGTCTGATGGACTCTTTTGTGAAAATCTATGAGTACAACTCCACTCAGGCGGCGGAGAGGGCGGCGGAGAACGACCAGCTTGCGAAAATCTCCAATTTGATCATGCTGGCCGTGATGCTGGCCGCGCTGGCGGTGGCCATTGTGCTGGGGGTGCTGATTGCCCGTGGCATCAGCAAACCGCTGAATAAGGTGGTGGATGCTGCCGACAGGCTTGCAAAAGGAGACTTCAATATCAACGTGGCGGTCAATTCCAAGGATGAGACTGGAATGCTGGGTCGAAGCTTCACCAATATGTCCGAGACGCTAAAGGCCATTATAGAAGATCTCTCCCACGGACTGAAGGCGATTGCCAACGGTGATTTTTCAATTGACTCCTCGTCTGAAGAAATTTACATGGGAGACTACCACGCCCTGCTTGAAAACACCCGGAAAATGCGGGGCAAGCTTAGCGACGTGCTGCGCAGCGTCAACACGGCGGCGGAGCAGGTGGCCGTCGGGGCGGATCAGGTGTCCGGCGGGGCGCAGGCGATGGCCAGCGGCTCCACCGAGCAGGCCGCCACCGTGGAGGAACTGAACGCCTCCATTGCGCAGGTTGCCGAACAGGCTGAGAATAACCTTTCTACCATCAAGGTTGCCGCCGAACATATCGAGCAGGCCGTCGGCGGGGTGAAGGGCAGCAACGAATATATGCACCAGCTCTCGGCTGCGATTGGGGAGATCAGCACGTCCTCCAACCAGATTGTGAGCATTACCAAGGTCATCGAGGACATCGCCTTCCAGACCAACATTTTGGCGCTGAACGCAGCCATCGAGGCCGCCCGGGCGGGCAATGCGGGCAAGGGCTTCGCGGTGGTGGCGGACGAGGTGCGCAACCTTGCAGGTAAATCCGCCGAGGCCGCCCGCCGGACAGCGGAGCTGATTGGGGTGGCCGTGGCCACAGTGGCCCGGGGGACGGAAATTACCGAAAAAACGGCGCAGGAGCTGCGCAGCACGGAAGTGAGCGCCCAAAAGGTGGCCGAGAGCTTCGGCCTGATTGAACAGGCATCCATTCAGCAAACCGACTCCATCGAGCAGATTCGGGACGGGTTGAACCAGATTTCCGCCGTGGTGCAGACCAACGCGGCCACAGCGGAGGAGAACTCCGCCACCAGCGAGGAGATGTCCGCTCAGGCAGTCACTCTGCGTCAGGAGGTGGGCCGGTTCCGGTTCAAAGAGGAGGGCGCCAACTTCATTCGCGAGGTGGAAAGCGCTTCGGCACCCGATGCGTCCGAAGAAGACGGCTTGTCCGATACAAACGGAGCCGCGGTCTCCGATGCCGCCGACGCGGCAAACTTTGATGCGGACATGGAGGGCAAGACAGCGCCTGCCAATCTGCCCGCGGGAAAATATTGACGCAAAGAAAACGGACAACCGCAGGCGCGGACTTCCGGGTCTGACTGCCGCTTTGCAAAATAAGCGCCCGGTTCTCTTGCGAAGCGTCTCAAGTGCGCCTTTGGGGCAGAAATATATCAAAAAACCCGTTTCCAACCGGAAACGGGTTTTTGCTGCTTGGCGCTTGTGCCGTCTTAGGAAATCTTGCAATTTCACGTCGCGTGTGGTATGGTGGGAAAACAAAAGACAGCGCCGCCGAAAGGTGGCTTTGGAAGGAGGGAACGCCTTGCAGCAGCGCCCATTGGCGGATGAAATACGGCCCGGGACCATAGACGAGGTGGTGGGGCAAAAGCACCTTCTGGGACATGGCGCGGTGCTTCGCCGCTTGATTGAAAGCGGGACCTCCGCCAACATGGTATTTTACGGCCCCTCCGGGACCGGTAAGACCACCGTGGCAAACATTATCGCGGAGAAAACCCAGAAAACGCTTTACCGGCTCAACGCTACCACCGCCAGCCTTCAGGACGTGAAGGAGGTCATTGCAAACGTGGGGACGCTGCTGGCTCCCGGTGGTATTCTGTTGTATCTGGACGAGATACAGTATTTCAATAAGAAGCAGCAGCAGAGCCTGCTGGAGTTTATGGAAAACGGGCAGATCACCCTGATTGCCTCCACCACGGAGAACCCATATTTTTACGTGTACGGCGCCCTGCTCTCCCGCAGCACGGTATTTGAATTCAAGTCCGTGCCGCCGGAGGAGGCGCTGCCCGCCGTGGAGCGGGCGCTGGAAATAGAGAAGGGACGGCAGGAGCTGCCTCTTGTCTGGGAAGAGGGTCTGCCGCTGGATGTGGCCACCGCTTGCGGCGGAGACGTGCGCAAGGCCATCAACGCGGTGGAGCTTCTCTGCCGGGCGGCGCGACCCGACAAAAACGGAGAGCTAAAGCTCACACGGGAGGACGCGCGGCAGCTCACGCAGCGCAGCGCCATGCGCTATGACCGAGAGGGAGACGCACATTACGACATTTTGTCCGCCCTTCAAAAGTCCATCCGGGGCAGCGACCCCGACGCGGCGGTGCACTATCTGGGGCGGCTGCTGGAAGCGGGAGATCTGCTGTCTCCCTGCCGGCGGTTGCTGGTCATCGCGGCGGAGGACATCGGCCTAGCCTATCCTATGGCGATAGCCGTGACAAAGGCATGTGTGGACGCGGCGGTGCAGTTGGGTCTGCCGGAGGCGCAGATTCCTCTGGCCGAGGCTGCCATTCTGCTGGCTACCGCGCCCAAGTCCAACTCCGCGGTGAACGCTGTGGCGGCGGCCATAGGGGATTTGAAGGCGGGACGGACGGGAGACATTCCCCGTAGGCTTCAAAACGTTCACGCGGACACCACCGGCTTTGACAGCCGCCAGAATTATAAGTACCCCCACGCCTATCCGGGGCATTGGGTGGAGCAGCAATACCTGCCCGACGCGCTGAAAAACGCACGGTATTACGAATACGGCGAAAACAAGACCGAGCAGACCGCACGGCGGTACTGGGAGGAAATCAAGGGCGCAGGGCCGTGAAATCCGTGGCCACCGGTGGCTTTTCATAGCAGGCCGGGGAGTAAACCCAGTGATCCAGCGTTCCGTCGGTAATTTGATAGCGCAGGGGCACGGGATAAACGGAGGGTGTGAGCCGCTGGATGATTTGCAGCTTGATTTTCATGTGCTCCGGACGGATGGAGCGTATGTAGACGGAAACCCGGTCCCCCTCCGCCACGTCGTCCTTTAAATCCGCAAGCCCCGAGAGGTTGGGGGCCAGCTCCACAAAGGCCCCATAGTCCCGGACGGAGCGGACAATGCCCTGAACGGTTTCGCCGGGGGAAAAATAGCTTGCGTTTTCCATCCATGTGCCCAGCAGCTCCCGGTGGGTCATGGTGAACCGGCGGGTTTCCCGATCCACGGACAGCACCGCCGCCAGAATTTTCTGCCCGGTACGGAAGCGGGCCGCAGGATGGGGAATGCGGGAAACGGAGATGCGCTCGATGGGCAGCATGGCCACCACTCCGCAGCCAATGTCCAAAAACGCGCCAAAGGACTCCATATGGGTCACACGGCAGGTGAGGATCCCTCCCGGCTCCAACGTCTCCATAAAGTGCGAGATGGCCTGCTCCTGTACAGCCCGGCGGGACAGAAGGGCACGGGGCGCGCCCTTTCCGTCGGCGGTAAGGCTGCTGACCGCAAAGCAGACGGGCTTCCCGACAAGGGATAAAAGCGCGATGTCCCGGTCCGCGCCGCCAATCCATGGGGAAACGGCCTCGCTCCGGGGAATCAGGCCCTCCATGGGGCCGAGGGAGACGTGAAGCGTCCGGTTCCCGTCGCACCGGATTACAGGGGCCTCCAAAATTGTGCTGTGCTCCTGAGCGTCCCGCAGCAGGGCGGGGGTAAGGGTGGCGCGGGGGCGCAGGCCCTCCGGCAGATACATTTTATTTTCCGGCATGGCAACTCTCTCCATCCGCCGCGCAGCGCGGCGCAAATTCAGCATCTGAATCACTATATGCGCCTTTTGGCGGGGGATTGACAGGAGGAATGGAATGGACTTGCATCTTCACGACCATGTGGAACTGAAAAAGCAGCATCCCTGCGGCAGCAAGCACTGGGAAATTCTGCGGGTGGGAATGGATATTAAGCTGAAATGTCTGGGCTGCGGGCATGAGTTGATGCTTCCCCGGAGCCGGGCAGAAAAGAGCATCCGAAAAATTTTGACGGAGGAGGAAAAAAACAGATGAACAAGGGAACCCGCATTGCGGCGATTGTGATTATTGGACTGCTGGTGTTTTCGCTTTTGGCGTCGCTGGCAGTGCCGTTTATGGCGTGAGGTCCGGGTTGGTCCCGAGAGAACCGCTCCGGCGGGGAGCGCTGAAAAACTCCTCCCGAAGGCGGTTTTGTCGCCGTAAACCCCATTGACAATGTAAAAAAGTGTGCTAAAATAGCAACATAATCTGAAAATGCCATGACGGAGCCAGCCGTGCGGACAGGTTTTAGCGAGGGGGAGATGGTGAAAGCCCCCACCCAAGGCCGCGCAGCAGCCACTTCTGAGCATCCCGCGACGAGCGGGGCGGTTCATCCCCGATACAAAGATGGCTAAGAAACCCCGCAAGGGGATAATTAGGGTGGTACCGTGAAGCATCGCTTCGCCCCTATGCAGGGGCGGGGCGTTTTCTTTTTGCACCGCGATGAATTTCGAGAAATTTTGAGAAATACGGAGGAAATATATATGGCACGTCCGGTATATGGACTGAACGAGCTGCGGGAGATGTTCCTGAGCTATTTTGAGAGCAAGGGCCATCTGCGCCTGCCCAGCTTTTCCCTGATTCCCCACAACGACGCAAGCCTTTTGCTGATCAACAGCGGCATGGCCCCCATGAAAACCTGGTTCACCCGGGAGGAAGAGCCTCCCCGCAACCGGGTTTGCACCTGCCAGAAGTGCATCCGCACCGGCGACATTGAAAATATCGGCAAAACCGCCCGCCACGGCACTTATTTTGAGATGCTGGGCAATTTCTCCTTTGGCGATTACTTCAAGAAGGAGGCCATTCCCATGAGCTGGGAGTTTTTGACTGAGGTGGCGGGGCTGGAGGCAGACCGGCTGTATCCCTCCATTTACGAAGAGGACGAAGAGGCCCTTGGAATTTGGAACAAAGACATGAATATCCCTGCCGAGCGCATCTTCCGCTTCGGCAAGGCGGACAACTTCTGGGAGCACGGCCCCGGCCCCTGCGGTCCCTGCTCCGAGATTTACTATGACCGGGGCGAGAAATACGGCTGCGGCAGGCCGGAATGCACTGTGGGCTGCGAGTGCGACCGGTATATCGAAATTTGGAACAACGTCTTCTCTCAGTTTGTCAACGACGGCGAGGGCCACTACGAGGAGATGACGAATAAGAACATCGACACCGGCATGGGTCTTGAACGGCTGGCGGTGGCAAGTCAAGGCGTGGCGTCCCTGTTCGACGTGGACACCGTGATGCACATTACCAACCGCGTCAGCGAGATCACTGGAGCCCACTATGAGGAGAGCGCCAAGACCGACGTGTCCCTCCGAGTTATCACGGATCATATCCGCTCCTCCGTCATGATGATCTGCGACGGTGTGCTGCCCAGCAACGAGGGCCGGGGCTATGTGCTGCGCCGCCTGCTGCGCCGCGCCGCGCGGCACGGAAAGCTGCTGGGTGTGGATGGGCCGTTCCTGTACAAGGTGGTGGCCACGGTGGCCGAGGTCAACAAGGCCGCTTATTCCGACGTGGCGGAAAAGGAAGCCTATATTACCAAGGTGGTGCGGACGGAGGAAGAGAACTTCCTCAAGACGCTGGACGCAGGCATGAAGATTTACACGGAAATGCTGGTGGCCCACAAGGAAGAGAACAAATCCCTGTTTTCCGGCGCGGACGCGTTCAAGCTTTACGACACCTATGGTTTCCCTCTGGACCTGACGGCGGAAATGCTGGAGGAAGAGGGGATGCAGGTGGACGAAGCCGGATTCCACGAGCTGATGGAGCAGCAGCGCGTCCGGGCCAGAAAGGCTCGGGAGGCGCTGGGCGACGTGGCATGGGCGGGCATCGATCTGGGTCTTGACGCAACGCCCACCCTGTTCACCGGCTACGACCACAACCGGGATTCCGGCACGGTGCTGGCCATCGTGGCGGAGGATGAGCTGCGGGACGCCATCGTCAAAGGCACCGAGGGCGTGCTTGTGCTGGACAAAACGCCGTTTTACGCCGAAATGGGCGGACAGGTGACGGATCACGGCACCATTTCTATGGCCGGGGCGGTGTTCGTCGTCCGCAATGTGCAAAAGGACAAGGCGGGAAAATTCCTGCACCACGGCGTGATGGAGTCCGGCGAGCTGAAGAAGGGAGACACTGTCTCCTCCGCCATCGATGTGGAGCGCCGTCAGGCCGTCCGCCGCGCCCACAGCGCCACGCATCTGCTGGACGCGGCGCTGAAAAAGGTACTGGGGGACCACGTGCATCAGGCTGGTTCTCTGGTGGAGCCGGACCGGCTGCGGTTCGACTTTACCCACTTCTCCGCCATCACGGCGGAGGAGCTGTCTAAAATCCAACGGCTGGTGAACAACGAAATTCTGGCGGGCCTGAACGTTGGAACGCAGGAGCTTCCTGTGGAAGAGGCAAAAAAGCTGGGGGCTGTGGCCCTGTTCGGCGAGAAATATGGCAAGACCGTCCGCGTGGTTTCCATGGGAGAGGGCGAGGAGTTGGCCTCTATGGAGTTCTGCGGCGGCACCCATTTGGACAACACCGCGAAGGTTGGCCCCTTCCGCATTCGGTCCGAGGCGGGCATCGCCTCCGGCGTGCGCCGGATTGAGGCCACGGTGGGCAAGGCCTCGCTAGAGATTATGAACCGCAATCAGGAGATGCTGTTCCGGGCGGCCGAGCTGCTGAAAACCAGCCCCACTGACCTTGCAGACCGGGCGGAGCAGGTGATGCTGGAAATGCGGGAGCTGCGCCGTGAGGTGGAGCGGTATCAGGCGCAGGCTTCCCTTGGCGACGCGCAGCAGTTTTTGATGTCTGCCAAGGCCGTGGGCGGTCTGAAAATCGTGACCCACAGCCGCCCCGGCACGGACGCCAACGCTCTGCGCCAGATGGGCGATTTCCTGCGGGACAAGGAGCCGGGCGTGGTGGCGGTGCTGGCAAGCGCCGCGGAGGAGAAAATCACGTTCCTTGCCGTGTGCGGCAAGGAGGCCGTGGCAAAGGGCATCAAGGCGGGAGAGTTGGTGAAGCTGGTGTCCGGCATCGCGGGCGGCTCTGGCGGCGGCAAGCCCGACTCCGCCATGGGCGGCGGCAAGGACCTGCTGAAACTGGACGACGCACTGGCCGCGGTGGACGACTTTGTGGCGGGAAAGCTGAAGTAAGATGTTGCCGAAGGACCCTTTCGTTTTGCTGAGCGTGGTGAACACCAAGCTGCGGGATGATTACGCGGATTTGGAGGACCTCTGCGCCGCCGAGGATGTGGACCGGGCGGAATTGGTCAAAACTCTGGGAAAACTGGGATATCGCTATCACCCCCAGCACCGCCGGTTTATCTGAGATAAATTTAACGGGATGAATTTGCCGAGTATTAAAAAAGGGAGGAACCATCATGTCGGATTGCTTATTCTGCAAAATTGCCGCCGGGGAGATTCCCAGCGACAAGCTGTATGAGGACGAGGTGTGCTTTGCTTTCAGCGACATTGCACCCCAGGCCCCGTCCCATTTTCTGGTGATTCCAAAGAGCCACATTGCTTCCGTGTCCCAGATCGACGGGAGCAACAGTGCTTTGGATGCCCACATTTTCGAGGTGATCGCAAAGCTCACCGCCGAAAAG
>NZ_DALZCH010000093.1:0-12554 GCF_031978065.1 Oscillibacter sp. | reverse complement strand
CTTGGGGCAAAGGACGCGGCCATTGCCGGGTCCAACCGCCCGCTGCTAGAGGGAATGAAGGCTTTGTACGACGAGGCTTTGGCCGAAATGGGCCGGACGGACGGGGAGGTGGAGGCCATCTATGCCTCCGGCATGGCCACGTCACCCTATGGAATTTTTGAAATTCCCCATTATCCCGCCCCTGTCACGGCGGAGGAATTTGCTCGGCAGGGGGTTACACCCTATTGGGAAAATACCGTCTTCGGACGGGAAATCCACCTGATTTCGGGGCTGAAAACCGTGGGGGCGGACGTGTCCTCCACCAACAACACCCGGGGCGAGGAGATTGAGGTGCTGGGCGTTTTGCCAGAGCTTGCGGCCCGCTATCCCGGGCGGCAGACGGCGGTGATTCTCCCCGGGTCCCACACCCATGTGCTGCTGGCAGGACAGGGGCGGCTGACGGGCATTTTGTCCACCTTTACCGGCGAGCTGTTTTACGCATTAAAACAGGATACCATTCTCGCGCCGGTGCTGGCGGTGGAGTCGGAGAGGCCGAATCCGGAGGCGGTGGCGCTGGGGCTTGAAAACCTGCGGCGTTATGGCTTCAACCGGGCGCTGTACATCGGTCACGCCATGCGGGTGTTTGAGCAGGAATCTCCCCACTTTCGCCGCTGCTATTGCGAGGCGGTGGTGTCCGGCGGTGTGATTGAAGCGCTGGACGCCTATTGTGAGGAGCATTGGACGGAGTGCGACACGGCGGTGGTGGTGGCAAACCCCTATATGGCGGAGCTGTTTACCCTGCTGCTGGCGGGCAGCCGACTCATCCGCAGCCATTCCGCGCTGACGGCGGACGGGGAGAAAAGCTATGCGCTGGAAGGCTTACGGGGTATTTTAAACATCAGAGAGGGGACGGAGCAATGAGTAAAAGAGTTTTGGTGACCTCGCGGTCCTTCGGGTCGATTGATTCAACGCCAAAGGATATTCTGGAGCAGGCGGGCTGCGAGGTCATCTTGATGGGCAAGGACTTTGACATGGAGCGCTTTGCCGGGACAGTGACCGAGTGCGACGCGCTGATTATCGGCGCCCACGACTTTCCCGTGGAGTTGATGGACTGTTGTGGAAAGCTGAAGGTAATCTGCAAGCACGGGGCTGGGCTGGACAATCTCCATTTGGAGGAGGCAAAGGCCCGGGGCATCGCGGTTTGCAACGTTCCCGGCACCAATGCCAATGCGGTGGCGGACCTGACTTTGGGACTGATGCTCTCCTGCGCCCGACATATCTCTCTGGGTGACCGGCGGGTGCGTCAGGGCCAATGGAAGGCCCTGACGGGGAAGGATGTGTATGCCAAGACGCTGGGACTTCTGGGGTTTGGCGCGGTGGCAAGAAACGTGGCCCGGCGGGCTGTGGGCTTTTCCATGCGCGTGCTGGCCTATGACCCCTATGTTCATACACTGCCCGAGGGCTTTGAACACGTGACGCTGTGCGAAAGCGCGGCGGAGGTGATTTCCGGCTGCGAATTCTTGTCAATCCACTTGCCGCTGAACGAGGAGACGCGGGGCATGATCGGAGCGGCGGAGCTTGCCGCGATGCGCCCCGGCGCGTATGTCATCAATACCGCCCGGGGCGGCATTGTGGATGAAAAAGCGCTGTATGAGGCCCTTGTCTCCGGGCATCTGTCCGGCGCGGCCATGGATGTCACCGAGGTGGAGCCGATGGATACGGCGAACCCTTTGCTGACGCTGGACAACGTGGTGGTCACGCCCCACATCGGCATGTATTCCCGGGAGGCCATCGGCGCGGTAAGCGTTATTTGCGCGGAAAATGTGGCCGCCTGCCTGAGAGGCGGAGAGCTTAAGTTCCGCGTGGTGTGATTTTTGGCGATTTTTCGTTTTGTTTGCTTCTTTTGTTAAAATGCACTGATTTCATTGAAAACTGGCGCTGTTTGTATTATAATTATATAAAACTGCGATTGCTGCGTTTGCGGCTCGGCGCGGGAGGAAAGGAGTTGAAGATATGCTGATGCTGGATCAGTCCTGCGAGATTCCCGATGCGGTTCTGCGCTCCGTGATGTGCGATACGCCCAACGGCGTTCTGATTTTTGACGAGGCATACCGGATTCTTTATGCCAACCGTGCCGCGCTGCAAATGCTGGAGCTGGAGGCCGGGAAGGAATACGATGTGCGGGAGCTGACAGGCCCGCTGGATTTGGCTGTGGTAGATGCGGATGCCGAAAAGACGTTTATTATGCGGCAGGGAAACCGCCAGCTTCACTACCGCCTGATTTCCGCGGGAGACGCGGGAGAGTCCGCCGTGTACGCGCTGATTTTAATGGAATCTCAGCAGGTGCTGCGCTCTCAGATGGAGCTGGAGGCGGCATGGAAGCTGACGAGCGAGATGGAGGAAATTCTAGAGGGCTCCTTTGATGGGATTCTGGTCACCGACGGAGAGGGAAACGTTCAGTTTGTCAACAGCTCCTACGAGCGGGTGGCCGCCATCCCCCGGAAGGAGCTGGAGGGGCGCAATATGCGCGCCCTGATCAATCCCGTCTGGATGGAAAATTCCGTTGCGTTTGTGGTGCGGGAGGAGCGCCGCCCCGTCTCCAAGCGGCAGGTGACGCAGGACGGACGGGATATTATTGTCACGGGCAAGCCGGTGTTCGACGAGAACGGAAAGATTAAGCGGATTGTGATTAACGCCCGGGACATCACAGAGATTTTTCAGCTCCGGGAGGAGCTGTTGAACGCCAAAAACCGGGAGCTTCAGCACTATCAGACCATTCTCAGCACCACCAACACAGAAAGAGAAAAGGTGGTGGCCATCAGTGAGAAGACAAAGAAGGTCTTTTCGCTGGCGGAGCGGGTGGGCCGGTTTGACACCACCGTGCTGATTCTGGGAGAGTCCGGCGCGGGCAAGGAGGAGGTGGCCCAGCAGATTCACGCCAGCAGTATGCGCAAAGACCATGCGCTGGTGACGATTAACTGTGGGGCCATTCCCGAAAACCTGCTGGAAAGCGAGCTGTTCGGCTATGAAAAGGGCGCGTTTACCGGTGCTTCCAACTCTGGGAAGATCGGACTTCTGGAAGCCGCGGACGGCGGCACCGTGTTTTTGGACGAGATCGGCGAAATCCCTCTGTCCTTTCAGGTGAAGCTTTTGCGGGTTCTGGAGACGAAGCAGGTGACCCGGGTGGGTGGTGTGCGGGCCAAAAGCATCGACGTGCGCTTTATTGCCGCCACCAACCGGGATTTGACCAAAATGGTGCGGGATGGCGCCTTTCGGGAGGATTTTTACTATCGGCTCAACGTGGTTTCTATTACGGTCCCGCCCTTGCGCCAGCGCAGGGAGGATATTTTGCCCCTGAGCCTGTTTTTTCTGAACCGGTTTAACCATAAATACAACCAGAACAAAACCATGACGCCGGAAGTGATTAAGCGCATGGAGGAGTGCGACTGGGCGGGCAACGTGCGCGAGCTGCGCAACGTGGTGGAACATATGGTGATTATGAGCCCCAACGAGCAGCTTCAAATCAGCGATGTGCCGTGGATTATCCGCCAGTGCCAGGGACCGGGGGAGGCATCCCTTCTGCCGGAAACGGCAGGGGAGGAGAGCACCGATCTGGGCCGCGCTGTGGAGGAACTGGAAAAGCGGCTGCTATTGCGGGCCAAAGCGGAGTGCGCTTCCACCAGAGAGATGGCTCGTTTCTTAAACGTGGACCAGTCCACGGTGGTGCGCAAGCTTCAAAAATACGGGCTTTCGGGCCGGTAAACATAAAGGGACAGCCGTCGGCTTTTTGGCCGTCGGCTGTCCCTTTGCAGGGAAATATGAGAAATGAAAGAAATGAGGAAAGCAACTTAAAGAAAAGCGCCGGATTATTTTTTCTCGTATTGATAGAAGCCCTCGCCGGATTTTCTGCCCAGCATTCCCGCGTCCACAAAGCGCTGCAAAACCGGGCTGGGGCGGAACCGCTCGCCATAGGCGTCAAAAAGAATTTTGTCCACGCTGAGGTTCAGGTCGTGGCCCAACTGGTCCAGTAGCTTGCAGATGCCCACGGGGTGGCCAAGGCCGTAAACGCAGATTTTGTCAATGTCCTCGGGCGTGGCCACGCCCTCCTCAACGAGACGCAGGGCCTCGGCGTAAAACACATGAAACAGGCGGTTTAAAGCAAAACCGGTGACATCCTTGACCCGCACAGGCTCTTTTTCAATGTACAGCAGCAGTTCCGTAACGGTGTCTGCCGTTTCCGCAGAGGTGAGCAGGCCGGGGATAATCTCCACCAGCTTCATAATGCTGGCGGGGGAGTTGAAGTGCGCGCCCACAAAGCGGGGGGCCCGCTCCTTGGACACAGAGGCCGCCAGCTTGGAGATAGAAATACTGGAGGTGTTGGAGGCGAGAATCGTCTCCGGCTTGCAGAGCTGATCCAGCTTGCGGAAGGTGTCCCGCTTGATTTCCAGATTTTCAAGAACCGCTTCGATCACAAAGTCGCAGTCCGCCATCAGGGAAAGGTCCGCCGTGGGGACCACGCGGGCCAGCGTGGCGTCCCGCTGCTCGGGAGAAATCTTTCCCTTGGCAACCTGCTTGTCCAGAATGACCGTTTGCTTCTGCTTGCCGCCGTCGGCATATTCCTGCTTGATGTCCGCCAGAACCACGTCCAGCCCGCTGCGGGCAAAGCACAGGGCAATTTCCGCCCCCATCATGCCCGCGCCGACCACGCCTGCTTTTTTAATGTTCATCAATGTACTCCTCCGTTTTCAATCGGTGTTGAAAGCCGCGCTTTACCGGCAGTTTTCCACCAGAATCGCCATGCCCTGCCCGCCCCCGATGCATAGGGAGGCCAGACCGTACCGGCCGTTCCGGCGCTTCAGCTCATAAATCATGGTGGTGAGAATGCGGGTGCCGCTGTTGGCCAGCGCGTGGCCGTGGGCAATGGCGCCGCCGTTGACGTTGACCCGGGAATAAAGTTCCGTGCCCATGTCCATGCCCAGCTCCTTTAAACAGCCCAGAGACTGGGCGGCAAAGGCTTCGTTCAGCTCGAACAGGTCAATGTCTGCAAGCTCCAGCCCAGTTTTTTTCAAAAGCTTGCGGATGGCGGGAACAGGGCCGAGGCCCATGTAGCGGGGGTCCACGCCTGCGGAGGAGATGCCCACAATGCGCACCAGCGGCTCCGCGCCCAGCTCTTTGGCCTTTTCCTCGGTCATGATGACCACGGCGGAAGCGCCGTCGTTCATGCCGGAGGAGTTGCCCGCGGTGACCACTCCGCCATCTTTAAAGCAGGGACGCAAACGGCCCAAGGACTCCATGGTGGTATCCGGCTTAATATGCTCGTCGGTGTCGAACACAAAGCTGCCCTTGCGCTGCTTGACCTCGAAGGGAAAGATCTCGTCCTTGAATCTGCCCGCGTCCTGCGCTTCTTTCATCTTGTTCTGACTGTCTACGGAGAAGGCATCCTCCTCTTCCCGGGTGATGTGGTAGCGTTCGGCTACGTTTTCGGCGGTAATGCCCATATTGGTGCCGGGATACTTTGCCTGCGGCTGCACAATGGTCACGCCGTGAGAGAAGGTGTCATACAGCGGCTTGTCGCCAAGGCGCAAAGGCTCGTAGCGGGAGGAGGGAGGCAGGTAATAGGTCATGCGGGACATGACCTCCACACCGCCCGCAATGACGATGTCCGCTTCCTCGGCATTGATTTCATAGCACGCGCTCTGCACGGCCTGCAAGGACGAGGCGCACTGGCGATCCACCGTGAAGGCGGGTGTTTCCTCGGGGACCCCCGCCACCAGCGCGGCGCAGCGGGCCACGTTGGGGGTGTAGCCGTACACGTCGCCGAAAATGACTTCGTCCACTTGCTCCAGAGAAATGCCGCCCCGGGCAGCCGCGGCCTGAATGGCGGCCGCGCCCAAATCCTGCGCCTCAACGGTTTTAAGACTTCCCAGATAGCCGCCCACGGCGCTGCGGGCGGCTCCTGTGATCACAAGCTGTTTCATATCGGTTCCTCCTGAAATAAGTGTGGTTATTCTCCTGTAAATACGGGCTTTCTCTTTTCGAAAAACGCGGCCATGCCTTCTTTTTGGTCATGGTGGTTGAAAAGCTCGGCCCACAGCGCGCCTTCGTAATCGGAGGCGTCGTCGTATTCCGGGTGGCCCACGGCGTGCTCAATGGATTTTTTGGCTGCGGCCAGCGCCAGCGGGCTGCGGGTGCAAAGCTTCTGGGCCCACGCCTTGGCGGTTTCCCAAAGCGCCTCTTTGTCCACGGCAACGTGGGCAAGGCCGATGCGCTCGGCCTCCTCGCCGGAGACAACGCGGCTGAGGTAAATCAGCTCCTTTGCCTTGGCCTCGCCTACCAGCCGGGGCAGAAGCACCGTTCCGCCCGCGCCGGGGATGATACCCAGATTCAGCTCCGTCAGGCCCATTTTCACGGTTTTGGACACGATGCGGAAGTCGCACCGAAGAGCCAACTCCAGCCCGCCGCCAAAGGCATAGCCGTCCACAACGGCGATGGTGGGGATGGGGAGCGATTGAATTTTATTATAGGTGGGCGTGAACAAAAAGGTCTTTGCTTGCGCCTCGTCACAGGGAGCCATGTCCCGGATATCTGCGCCTGCGGCAAAGTTTTCTTCGCTGTAAAACAGCAGCACCCGCACGGAGGAGTCGGCTTGCACTTGCTCTACCATGCGGTCCATCTCGTCTACAATGCTACGGGACAGGGCGTTAAGCGCCTCGGGACGCCGCACCTGAATGACGGCGATGTCTCCGTCCCGCTCTAACACAATCTGTTTGCTCATTAATGTGCTCCTTTCCTTGGGTGGAATGAATTCTCTGCTTTTTATCATACAAATGGGGCCTTTGCGAAAACTTTTACAATTCTTTGCAAAATCTTTGAAAACCTTTATTTTAATTAAACTTTCTTTATGGTACACTGGAATTAAGAAAAAAGGAGGGGTCTGGCAAATGGAGGAGCTGCGGCTTGGAGGCGGACAGGAAAACCGAGGGCTGGAAAAGGCTTTTTTGGAGCGGTGTCTGGCGGGTGCGCCGGAGATGACATTGACGGTTCTGGGTGCTCCCATGCTCATGGCGGTAAGCCGTGGGGCGGCGGAGCTTTTAAGTCGGCGGGGCGCGTGTTGTACCTTTCGTGTGCGGGGAGAAGAGCGCGACGAAGAGCGGTTTGCGGCAGCGCTGCGGGAATTTTTTCAGGCCGAGGAAGAGGATGATCCGCTTCGGCTGGTATGCGCTCCCCGGGAGCAGGACTGCTTTATCCTGTTGGATGACGCTCATCTCTTGGACAGCACGGACGGACTGGGCGCGCTGTTGCAGCGGCTGCTGCTGCGCTGTGGGGAGCGAGTGCATTTTCTGCTGCTTTCCGCCCGGCCCATTCCCTTCATCCGGGAGGCGGATGCGTTGCCCGTGAAATTGGCGGAGGTGGAACCATCGGCGCTGATACTGACATGGACCATGGTCGACGGGCTTTTGCGGGAGGTCTATCCGGCGTTGCTGGAGAGCGACCGTCAGCGAATTTTTGAGCTGGGAGGTGGCTGGCTCTCTGCCATGGATGCGGCGGCCCGGGCTATGCTGGACGGCGGCGGAGACGGCGGCAGCCGCGTGAGGGAGCAGATTCTCTCTGCGGTAAGCGATTTGCTGGACGGCTGGACCGCCGCGGTATGGACGGCGGAGGATATAGAGTGCATGGAGCGGGTGTGCGTGGAGCGGAATCTCTCCGAGACGCTGGCTCTGCGCCTGACCGACGGCGAGACGGCTCCTCTGCGGCGGCTGGCGCGGCGGCGCTTTCTGGTGCGCGCCCGCGCGGCGCTGGAGCCGGTGTATTTTTTAAATCGCGTGCTGCAATCGTGGCTGTATCAGCGGGCGTGGCTCTCTCGGGGAAAGGGCTTTCTAACGGAGCAGCACCGGATTGCGGTGCTCTACGGACAGGAGCGGGAGGACTGGCAGGCGGTGTTTTACCACCAGCTTCGCCGGGGCTATGCGGAGGAAGCGGCGTTGACGCTGCGGTATCTGAGTTTTTCGGAAATTGACGTGTCGCTTCTGGAGGATTACCGCCAGCTTTTGCGCAGGCTGCCCCCTGCCGCCATCGACAAACTGCCATGGGTGCAGATGGGCTATGCCATTGCCGTCAAATACCGCTATCCCAACATTGCTTTCCGCTATCTGGACCGGGCGGCGGAGCTGTTTCGGGATATGGGCGACCGGGAGGGCATGGTTTTGGCGGCCTGCCAGCGAATCAGCATGGGCTTTTTTGCCCCTGAGCACGAGTCCGCCGCCACGGAGCCTTTGCGGATTTTAACAGAGGAGGATTTTCAGGACGGGGAGTTGGACCGGGTGATCGACGGCTACCGCAAGGTGTTCACCGCCTACGCACTGATTCAGCAGGGGGTGGACTATCAACGGGCCATTGCCCTTTTGGAGCAGGCCAAGGAGACGGCCCTTATCCGGGAAAATGACAATTTGTGCCTGTGGGCCTGCTTTGTGACGATTCTGACCTATAAGGACTGCCGGTATGAAAACGGCCTGAAAACCATTCTGGACGAAGCGCTGGAACTGGTGGAGTCCCCCGTGGTGCAAAAGCCCCTGAAAATGTGTCTATATCAGACCGTGGCGTTTTTGTGCTATATCGAGAGCGGGTGCTATGCGCAGGCACGAGACTGCTGCGAACGGGCCGCGAGAATCGCCGATGAAATCGGCGCCTACGGATACAGCGTCTATATCAATATGGTGCACGCCTATGCGTTGGACTGCCTTGGGCGGTTTCAAAAGGCAGAGCAGGTGATTCTGGAGACGGCCCGGGTTTCCTCCAACATTTTAAACGTCCGCAACGAGCACCTGTGGGCCTACTACCTCATCGGCCAGAGCTATCACTATTTTCTCAAGGGCGACCCGGATTTAGCGCAGGAGACGGCGGACAAGGCCGTGGACTACGCTCGCCGCGCGGGGCGGAATTCCTATCTGGTCCGTGCGCTTCTGGTGTCCGGCAACATTGCCGCCGAACGGGGCCACATGGAGCAGGCGGATGCGCTGGCAGAAGAGAGCATGGGGCTGTGCGATAAGAGAAAGTACCGCTTTTATCAGCTTTCCACCCTCTTTTTAAAAGCCCAGATTTACCGGGCAGGGGGAGAGACAACCCGCTTTGAGCGATGCATGGAGCAGCTTGCCGAGGGCGGCAGAGAGGCAGGAATCTATCACTATAACTTTGCAAAGCCCGAGACAATCTGCCGCTTGGCGGGGAGCTTCCGTCCCTCCGAAAGGGACCGGAGCTACTTTTTGCAGTTGGAGGCGTGCAACACCGCCGCCGAGTCAACCTCCGCTGCCGCGCCGATTTTGGAAAGCCGCCTGCACACGCCGCTGGAGATTCAGATTTTGGGAAGCCTGTCCGTTCGCCGCCGGGGCGAGACGGCAGAGGCATGTCCCTCCGCCCGGGCGGCGCAGCTTTTGCGGATTCTGGCACTGTATCCCGAACCGGTGAGCATTCACAAGCTGCTGGTTGAGATCTGGCCGGACTGGGAAGAAAAGGCGGCTATGAATAGCTTTTACTTCACCCTTTACCAGCTTCGAGCCTATCTGGGGGAGAAAAACACCGTGGTCTACAGGCGGGGCCTGTGCAGCCTGGACCGGGAGCTGGTGACAGTGGACGCGGCGCTGTTTCAGGAGTTTTGCCGGCAGGCGCGGCAATATCTGGCCGCAGGCAATCTCTATGCCGCGGGACGTTACTTCGCGCAGGCGACCGGTCTGGTCCGGGGCAAGGTGCTGGACGGAGATGATCTGCCGGAAAACGCCCTGATACAAAGGGAATCGCTGGAGCGGTTTGTGTTCACGGCGCTGCGGGACTATGGAACAGTGTGCATGCGCCAGCACCGTTCCGACGAGGCGGAGCAGGTACTCTCCGAGGCAGTGAAAAGCGACTTTGCCGACGAGGAGGCCCATCGCCTGCTGATCCGGGCGCAATACCTCTCCGGAAACAAGAGCGGCGCGCTGAGTACCTATGAGCGGCTGTGTCGGCAACTGCAAACGGAGCTTCAGGTGGAGCCTCACCGCCTGACCCGTGAGCTTGTGGACCGCATCCGCCACAATCAGGAGGTGGCTGACGCGGAGGAACCGCAATAAAAGAACCCGGGAAAACCGACGCTCTAAAAGATGCGGTTTTCCCGGGAAAAAGTTATCGAAGCCTGGATTTCGTCACCGAAACGGAGGGGCAGGCGGCGGAGAGAATATCCACCATGGCGTTGGTTCCGGCAATTACATAATGTACGTCGTGTTCTTTGCCCAGCGTCTCCTGATAGGCGTCGCCGGTCAGCTTGAAAAACGTGTTTCCCCGCATCAGCACTTCGTATTCGGCGCTCAGGGCCTCCAGCCGCGGGGCACACCGGGAAAGCTCCGCCACGGAATATGCGCCCACTCCGGCGGCAAAACGGATGGAGAATTCAAACACTTCGTTGGAAACGACGATGTGCAGGGAGTCGCCCTCCCCGGCAATGGAGTCCAGCGAAAATCTGCCGAACATTTCTTTTTGAGGCAGCCAACAATCCAGTTTCGTCATGATTTTTTCCTCCCAGATTTTAATTGATCATCATACGGGACCGCGCAGACAAGCCACATTGTAAATATTATATAAGAATCGTTTGCATAGCCGCTTTGGTTAAGATTAATTATACCAAAGGGTCTTTGGATTTTCTTTGAAATTTCTTTGCAGAATATTCAAGTTTTTATTTTTGCGTAAAATCTCAAGCTTTTCCTTCAACCAAACCGAAAGGGGATAAAAACATCTTGACAGCGGAAAGTGAACGTGTTATCTTAACTGTACTAATACGGATAATACAGTGAAGCCGGGAAACCGGCGAACAAAACGGAGGTGGTAAGATGATCAGCCTGAATTACCGGGATTCAAGGCCCATCTACGAGCAGATTAAGGACGAATTGCGAAAGCTGATCGTCACCGGTGCGCTGGCGGCGGGAGAAAAGCTGCCGTCAGTGCGGGTGCTGGCAACCCGGCTTAGCATCAATCCCAACACGATTCAGCGGGCCTACAACGATCTGGAGACGGAAGGGTATATCTATTCCGTGCCGGGGAAGGGCAGCTTTGCCGGGGAGCGGGGAAGCGCGGACGCAGCGCGCCGCGAGCTGCTGAAAGATAAGGCGCGCCAGCTTTTACGCGAGCTGCGGGTGTTGGGTGTGACACCGGCGGAGCTTGAGGCGCTGTTGAAGGAGGGAGAAACGACATGATAGAGATTCAAAACGCGGTAAAAACATTTGACGACTTTGCTGCGCTGGACGGCATCACCCTGACGGTGCCCACCGGCGCGGTATACGGGCTGGTGGGGCCCAACGGGGCGGGCAAGTCCACACTTTTGCGGTGCCTCAACGGCGTGTACCGAACAGACGAGGGCACGGTGAATATTCAGGGGGAGGCGGTGTGGGAAAATCCGGCGCTGAAAGCGCGGATCGGCTCCATCCCGGATGACTGGCACTACTTTTTGCAATCCAGCACACAGGATATGATGAAGCTTTACCGGGGGATTTACCCCACCTTTTCCATGGAGCGGTATAAAAAGCTGGAGGACGCGTTTCCCATCGATCCACGTAAGGCGATCCGTCACCTGTCCAAGGGAATGCAGAAGCAGGCGGCCTTTTGGTTGACCATGTGCTGCATGCCGGATTATCTTCTGCTGGATGAGCCGGTGGACGGTCTGGACCCGGTGATGCGCCGACAGGTGTGGTCGCTGGTGCTGGACGATGTGGCGGAGCGGGGCACCACGGTGCTGGTTTCCAGCCACAACCTGCGGGAGCTGGAGGACGTGTGCGACCATGTGGGCATTTTGGATCACGGAAAAGTGCTTTTGGAACGGTCCCTTGAGCAGCTTCAGGACAACATGGTGAAGCTTCAGGTGGTATTTCCCGAGGAAATAACGGAGGTTCCCGCCGAAATTCCGGCGCTCCACACCTCGCGTCTCGGACGCATTCATACTCTGATCCTGCGTATGAACGCCAAAGACGCAGAGGCACTGTTGGCGCAATATAAGCCCGTGTTGGTGGACGCTGTGCCGCTGACGCTGGAGGAGATTTTCATTTACGAGTTGGGAGGTGCGAACTATGCAGTCAAAGACATTGTCCTCTAAGGGACTGTTCAGCCCCGCCCTGTTTCGCAACGATCTGGTTCGATTCTGGCCCCTTTGGGCGCTGTATCTGGTAATGTGGCTTCTGATGATGCCGGCGTTCCAATTTTTAGAGATGTTTGGCCAAAACGGCTGGGAAAACACGGCGAATATGCAGGTCTATTCCATGAACGAGGTGGCGAGCATGGCCACCGGCGGAGCGCTGGCTATGAGCGTGAGCTTCGGATGCCTGTTTGCAATGACGCTGTTTTCCTATTTTACGGGAACCCGGGCCGTGGGCTTTGTCCACGCACTGCCAACCCGGAGAGAGGGCCTGTTTCTGACGCCTTATCTGGCCGGTGCGGCGGTATTTATCGGGACCCATGCCCTCACGGCACTGCTGACTGCTCTGATCTGGAGCGCCTCCGGAGTGGGGGAGCTGTGTGTCCTTGGCCTGTGGTTCCTGTATAACACGTGGCATATGCTGTTC
>NZ_DALZCH010000092.1:0-12564 GCF_031978065.1 Oscillibacter sp. | reverse complement strand
CGGTCGGAGGAATTCTAGTCGCGTTGAGTATGCTCGGTTCGGTGTTCCTGATTTAAAATTCATGCAATATCTCTTTGAATGAACGCACACACCAGTTCGGCATTCTCATGTCGGTAGGCGCGACAGAAAAACAGCTGCGCAATTCCGTATTGTTTGAGGGTCTTTGCATCGGAATAATCGGCATTCCCATCGGCATTTTGATTGGACTTCCAAGCATCCGGCTTGTGCTTTCTATCGTGGCTGATAATTTTGCAAATGTTCTTTACAGCAACGTACCGCTGACTTTGGTGGTATCGATCCCGGCCCTTGCTGTTGCTGCGGTTATCAGTATGCTTACCATTCTGATTTCAGCCTATATCCCGGCAAAGAAAGCTGCCGGTACGCCCGTGATGGAGTGTATTCGCCAGACAAACGAGGTCAAAGTGGAAGCCAAGGCCATAAAAACCTCAAACCTCACAAAGCGGCTTTATGGTTTAGAGGAAACGCTGGCATTAAAAAACTTTAAGCGAAACAAACGACGCTACCGCAGTATTATCCTGTCACTGACACTCAGCGTTGTGCTGTTTGTAGCGTCAAGCGCCTTTGGCGCCTATTTGGATCAACTGACAGAGCAGTCGGCTGTTGAAATGGATGGTGACATCCTGCTGTATACACGGGATATGACTGAAATCGAATTCTCCGGGCTTTATGATACACTGAAAACCGCTGACGGAGTGACAAGAAGCACCAATCAGGCCATATCAACCTATACCTGTGAGGTTGATACAAACGAGATTACCAATGGCTTTTTAAACAGCGACCTGAAATCTGCTGGTCTTAATTCGTCCAGTGAAAAGGTAAACCTATCGTTGGATGTTCAGTTTATTGAGGACGACATGTATCAGAACTTTATCGAAAGTCTTGGCTTGTCCACAGCGGAATATATCGGGCAGGACGCAAAAATGATTATTGTCGGGAAATATAACGGTGGACTTGATATATTTTTAGACCGTTCAATGGATTTTACGATTGGAACTGAATCCGGGGAACAGACAAAAACCATTCACACTACTTTTGTGGATAGCTATCCGTTAGATCCACCGCCCGCAGAACCCTCTGAGGTGAAAGGATACGTGTTGATGGTGGTTGCTCCGCATCAAATGAAACCGCAGTTTGACACACTGAATGCACCTACCAAGCTGGGCTTGACTTTCTGGTCAGATAATCCCGCACAATCAACGGCAAAAATGCAAGGAATAATCGAGGGATTGGGAATTACTTCAGGTTATACTTTGTACAATGTTCATGCGATGCTGGAGCAAAACCGTAATATCCTGTTTATTGTAAATCTGTTCACGGTTGTTTTTATTGCTATGATTTCCCTGATTGCGGTTGCCAATGTGTTCAACACGATTTCCACCAATATCAAGCTGCGCAGGCGGGAGCTTGCCATGCTCCGTTCCGTAGGGATGTCCGACCGGGATTTCAATAAGATGATGCGTTTTGAATGTGCGCTTTACGGAGCGCGAACGATGCTTTGGGGCTTACCCCTCTCCGGAATTCTTTCATGGCTGATTTACAAAGGAATGATTGTCGGCGGAGGTGATATTAAATTTATGTTTCCTTGGGACAGCATCGGAATCAGTATGCTTGGCGTATTCCTTGTTGTGTTTATTACCACGCTGTATGCCATTCGCAAAATAAAAAAGGAAAACATTATTGATGCACTTCGAGATGACATGACTTAATTAATTCTACAAAAGACATTCTGCAGAAAGAGTGTAACTTAAAAATACGCCACAAAATAGAGATTTGGAACCCGCCTAATAAAAAAACGGTGCTTTGGCGGGATACTGCACATGCTTAAATACTATTCAAAACCCTCCAAACCCGAAGTTTGGAGGGTTTTCTTATGTGTTGGTCTATACAGACTACACCGCTGCGCATTTGCTGCAGCGACATTATGCCATCCGAATAACCGGTACATACATAGATAATTCGTTAAAAAAAGCCTGCACTTCTCATGGGAGAAGTATGTCCGTGTACACGAACTACTGGTTCGTGTTAATCCGCACTATATTTTCGTAAAAGGCACACAGGAAGGCACTGCTTTACCGCTGTGTGCCTTTGTTGTTCCATATCGGTGTCGTTCTCCTCCGACCTCCAAATTTTCTCTTGGACACATTGAAAATTTGGAGGTTAAAAGTATGAGAGAATACACATTAATCGTAAAAGGGGAGAGAATCCCTGTTCCTTACGATGTCTATAAAGCCTACTATCAGGAATATGAACATGAGAGATACCTGAAGAATAAATCTGCCAAGCACGAATACTCATTAGAGCAATTTATCGAAGCTGGCGTATCCATAGAATATATTTGTCAAGACACCATCACCCCTGTTGAGGATGAGGTTTTAAAAGAGGAACAGATCACTCATCTTCGCCAATGCTTGGACAAACTGACTCTAGAGGAACGGAAAATCATCTATGGCATTTTCTTTGAGGAAAAGACAGAAAAGGAGCTGGCTAAACAATTACAATTATCAGCTTCAGCAGTTGGATATAGGAAACGTAATATCCTGAAAGCCTTGTTTCAAGAAATGAAAAACTACTACAAGTAGAAAGAATACTGTACTTCCTCCTGTAAGGCGCACAAAAGCCCCACAGCGGCTTTTTCCTGTTGAGGTGGTGCACTTCCTTGCATTCGTTCTGCAAGGCCTTTTGTGGGGCAAATATCTGCTAGTTTTTCTGCCGAAAAACAAGGATGCGAACCGTACCCCTTGGCTGTATTGTTCTGATTCAAACACATATGAAAAAGCCTGTAGATACATGTATCTACAGGCTTTTTGCCTTGGAGCTACTGGTCGGAATTGAACCGACGACCTGCTCATTACGAGTGAGCTGCTCTACCCCTGAGCCACAGTAGCATATTTAGTTTTGTGCCATCTCGCACTTGGAAACTCTCTTTGCTTCAACGATACTACCTTACGAACAATCAGCGACCTGCTCATTACGAGTGAGCTGTTCTACCCCTGAGCCACAGTAGCATATTTAGTTTTGCGCCATCTCGCACTTGAAAACTTTCTTTACTGCAACGATACTACCTTATCAACAACCGGCAACCTGCTAATTACGAATAAGTTGCTCTGCCATTGAGCACACAAGCATATTTCATTTTTGTCATTCGCCACTCGGGAATTTCCTTTACCCTAACCACACTGCTTTGCAGACAACCGACGAACTGCCGATTACGAATGAGCTATTCTACCGATTGAGCCATGCCGACATTTACGCCAATAAGCGTCTGGTTGCAACACCCAAATTGACCGCCCGCCACCACACAAGTTACATAAAGCTACCGGATGGCGAAATGCAGAACCTAATGTAGAATAGCACATTTTTGCAGGAGCGTCAACACAATTCTCCGAAAGCTTTTAAAAGAAAAGGGAGAAGATACTGTTAAGAATGAATATCAAAATGAAAACCGAATAATACGAATTGTAATTTTTGCAGGAAATGGTGCGAAACGCGATGGGCGATTTGACCATCGGGATAGCAGCGCGACCAAGAGAGTGACTGTATTTTGCAAAAAACACTTAGATTCGCTATTGACAGACCGTAAAAACATAGAAGAAAAAGAAGAAACACGCTTTCCTAGAAAAAATAAAAATTTACATAAGCCATACTATAACTTCTGACTACAAAAAGTTATCCACATTTTCCACAGGGTTTTCAACAATGAAAAATCCCTGTAATATCAATGTAAATTCTATAATTAAATAAAAATTAAAAAACGGCAATGCGCAATTCTGGGAATTATAAAATTTAGAAATTGTTTACATAATGATTTTGAATTCGAAAATTTCTACATCAACTCTAAAAATTTCAAAAGCATTTTTTAAAACTGATAGAAAAAAAACGCGCCATGCAAAAGAGAAAGTTGACTCCCTTTACAGACGCGACCGGTGAATGCACGAGTATTCATGGAAAGGCTGTATATTGGAAAAGTCAGAAAAAAGCCGCCGGACGACTATCCGGCGGCGGTGGAAAATGAGCAGAGGTTATCGGCGGAAAGCCGAGGTCTTTGGATCAGGCGTCCAGCGCGCGGGTAGCATAGGCGTTCAGGTCCATACCTGCCCTGCGTCCTGCCCGGAACTCGTAATATCCCTGGGCGCCGATCATCGCACCGTTGTCTCCGAAAAGGCGCAGGGGAGGCAGATAAAGCTTGCAGCCCGCCTTTTTGCAGGCGGACTCCAAATCCGCGCGGATAATGGAGTTGGCCGCCACGCCCCCGGCGGCGCACAGGGCCTTGTGCCCTGTCAGTGCCAGTGCGCGCATAGCACGGGGGACCAGCTCGCCGCTGACGGCGTTTGTAAAGTCCCGGGCCAGCGCGGCCCGGTCCAGGGGCTGGCCGGACTGTTCGGCGCGGTGGGCCAGATTCACTACCGCGGTTTTCAGCCCGGAAAAGCTCATATCCAGCTCCGCGCCGTCCACATGAGCGCGGGGAAGGGAGTATACGCCTCCCTGAGACTGCTGGGCCAGCTCATCCATCGGCTTTCCGCCGGGGTAGGGCAGGCCCAGTACCCGGGCGGCCTTGTCAAAGCACTCTCCGGCGGCGTCATCCCGGGTGGAGCCGAGAATGCGCAAGTCGGTATAGTCCCGCACATCGGCAATCAGCGTATTGCCTCCGGAGATAGCGAGGGCCACAAAGGGCGGCTCCAGCTCCGGAAAGGCCAAATAGTTGGCGGCGATGTGGGCGCGGATGTGGTGGACGGGAATCAGGGGCTTGCCCCAGGCGAAGGCCACGGACTTGGCAAAACTCAGCCCCACCAGCACCGCGCCGATCAGTCCCGGCGCATAGGCCACGGCCACCGCGTCAATGTCGTCCCGCCCGCAGCCGGCTTCACGCAGGGCCTGTTCCGTCAGGGCGGCGATGACCTCCACATGCTTGCGGGAGGCAAGCTCGGGGACTACGCCGCCGTACAGCGCGTGCATTTCCGCCTGCGAGGCAATTACGTCGGACAGTACGCGCCGTCCGTCCGCCACCACCGCCACGGCGGTTTCGTCGCAGGTGGATTCAAAAGCCAGAATGTTCATCGGTTCCTCTCTTTTCAGCAGGGTTTACTGGTCCCAGGGCACCACCGGCAGAGGGGGGGCGTCCGGATTCAGGGGAATGCACATGTATTTGGCGTATTTTTCTGCTCCAAAGTGGCTCTCATAAATAAAGCGGTGTTGAAGCATTAGGTCTTCGTCACTGATCGGCCCGTCGGCCCAGTAAAGGGTTTTGTAGCGCACGCCGAAGGCCTCGGAGTCATAGCCCGCCAGAAGGGCGCGGTTTCGGGCGTAGAAGCCCAGCCGCCGCTTTGCCATGGCGGTGTCCGGGGCCTCCGCGGGAGACTCTGATTCCGCGAGGATAGTCCATCCCGCGTAAAGCTCTTGCATCAATCGCAAGATTTCCCCGCCCGCGCCCCCGCCGCGCCGGGTGGGGGAGACGCACAGATAATCCAACAGCGTCCAGCCGGGCACGCCCATCCACAAAAAGCAGGCGCCCGTGATTTCGCCGTCCTCCATCAGTACCAGCGGGTCGTAGCACCCGTCCTCCAGCATCTCCGTCATGGCCCGCAGAGGCTTTAGCTCCGCAGGCGGAAAGGCGGGGCGCAAAAGGGTTTCATAGACCGTCTTCAGCTCCGGAAGCGTCGCCGTTCTCAGTTCCATAGTCAAACTCCAATTTCATGATGAGCGCGTCCTCTTTCGGAAGCTCATAGTAATTTTTTCGCCGCCCCACGGTGCGAAAGCCGTGGTGTCCGTAGAGCACGATGGCCGCCGTGTTGCTTGGGCGGACCTCCAGCGTTAAAAACGACAGGCGGTTTCCCTTTGCAAAATTGATAAACACCTGTAAAAGCTGGGCAGCCACGCCCTTTTGCCGGTCCTCCGACCGGACGGCCACGTTGGTGATATACCCCTCGTCCAAAATCGCCTGCAACCCCGCATAGCCCACCACCCGGTCGGATTCGTCCAGCGCGGTGAGGAAGGCGGAGCAGGCGTTGTCCAACTCCTCCGCCAGCATGTTCCGCGACCAAGGGGCGGAAAAGCATACCTTTTCCAGCGCCGCGATCTCGTCCAGATGTTCGGGGGACATGGGAACGATGCGCACCTGTTTTTTCTGTTCCATAGAAGGTTCTCCTTATTCAATGCATCGGGCTGGGACTTGCGTCCCTCAGCCCTTGGCCTCCAGCCAATTTTTGCCCCAGTGGGCGTCGGCGGTGAGGGGGACGGACATCTGGGCCACGCCCTCCATTTCCTCGGTCAAAAGGGCGGAGGCCTTCTCCGCGTCGGCGACGGGACACTCCACAATCAGTTCATCGTGAACCTGAAGCACCAGCCGCGCCTGCGGAAGCTCCACCTTCAGCCGCTTCCACACAGCAATCATGGCCAGCTTCATGATGTCCGCAGCCGTGCCCTGAATGGGCATGTTCAGCGCCACTCGCTCCCCGAAGGAGCGGAGGTTGAAATTGCTGGAGCTGAGCTCCGGCAAATCCCGGCGGCGGCGGTACAGCGTTTCCACATAGCCGTCCGCTCGGGCCTGCTCCACCACCCGATCCATATAGGCCCGCACACCGGGGAAGGTGGCAAAGTACGCGTCCATATACGCCTTTGCCTCCTTCTGGGTAGTGCCGATGTCCTGACTAAGGGAGAAGGCGGAAATGCCGTATACAATGCCGAAGTTCACGGCCTTGGCCCGGCGGCGCATTTCGTGGGTCACGTCCTTCCGCTCCACGCCGAAAACGCGGGAGGCGGTTTCCGCGTGGAAATCTCCCCCGGAGAGGAAGGCGGCGCGCATCCCCTCATCGCCGGAGATGTGGGACAAGAGCCGCAGCTCAATCTGGGAATAGTCCGCATCCACCAGCACGTTGCCCGCATCGGGGACGAACATCCGGCGGATTTCGCTGCCAAGGTCCGTCCGGGTGGGGATGTTTTGCAGATTCGGCTCCGTGGAGGACAGCCGCCCGGTGGCGGTGACGGTCATCTGGAAGTTTGTGCGTACCCGTCCGTCCGGGTCCAGCGCTTTTAAAAGCCCGTCGGCATAGGTGGATTTCAGCTTCGTAAGCTGGCGGTATTCCAGAACCGCGTCTGCAACCGGATGCTCTCCCCGCAGCTTTTCCAGCACGTCGGCGTTGGTAGACCAGCCGGTTTTCGTCTTTTTTCCATGGGACAGGCCCAGACGGTCGAAGAGGACCTCGCCCAACTGCTTGGGGGAGTTGATGTTAAATTCCCCGTCCGCCAGCCGGTAGATGTCGGCTTCCAGCTCCTCCGCCCGTCGGCTCAAAAGCCCGCCGAAATCGGACAGAGCCTTGGCGTCCACGCGGCAGCCTGCCAGCTCCATCTCCGCAAGGCAGCGGCACAAAGGAAGCTCGATGTCTTCAAACAGCTCCCACTGTCCCCGCTCCCGCAGCTTTGGCTCCAGCGCGGAATACAGTGCGTCCACCGCGGAGGCATGGCTGCAAAAGGCCGCTTCCGCCGTCACCCGGTCCCCCAAAAGGGCAAAGGCGTCGGGGTCCAGATGCAGGGGTTTTGGCAGCTCCTCGTTGAAATAAGAGACGAACAGCCGTCCCAAGTCATAGCTCCCGGCGGTGGCGTCCAGCAGATAGGCCGCCAGCGCAGTGTCGAAAATAAAACCCTCGGCGGGCAGGCCGTTTGCCAGCAGCAGCCGCATCAAATCCTTTACGTTGTGAGAGACTTTTCTGATGCTGCCGGAGAACAGGGAAGAGAGAAGCACGTTCCAATTTCCCTGATAGCGGTCAAAAAACAGCTCCGCCGTCACGGCGGTGCCGCCCCCCGTTTCGCAGCAGACGACCACTCCGGTGAGGTCCGGCAGGGCCAGCAGGGACACATGGTCTGCGCAGTGCCAAAGCTCCAACAACTCTCCCGCCTTGACGGTGGTTTCTACTTGTTCCACCGTGACGGTAAAGGCTTTTTCGCCCTCTGATGGGGCGGGAGTATCCTGTCGAAGGCCAAACCGCTCAATGAGCTTGGAAAATTCCAGCTTTAAAAACAGGGGATAGGCATCAGATCCCGGAGCCTTTGCCGTGTTTGCCGCCGGGTCAAAGTCCAGCGGCGCGTCTGTTGCGATGGTGGCAAGCCAATAGGAGTGGCGGGCGGATTCTTCGCCCTCTGTCAGCCGCTTTAGGGCGGCGGGCTTTGCGTCAATCTCCGGCAGCTTTTCATAAATCGCCTCGATGGAGTCGTATTTTTGAATCAGGGCCATGGCGGTCTTTTCGCCCACGCCGGGAACGCCCGGGATGTTGTCCGAACTATCGCCCATCAGGGCCTTTAAATCAATCATGTGGATGGGGTCAAAACCGTATTCCTCACGGAAAGCCCCCGAAGTCATATCTTTGGTGGTGGTCTGGCCCATGCGGGTGGAAACCAGCTTCACTTTCGTGGTTTCCGTGATAAGCTGAAGGGAGTCCTTGTCCCCCGTCACCACCACGCAGTCCCAGCCTGCGGCCTCGCACCGGCGGGACATGACGCCCAGCCAGTCGTCGGCCTCCCAGCCCTCCGCTTCATAGCGGGGGATGTTTAGCGCGTCCAGCACCTCTTTTAAAACCGGAACCTGCATTCTAAGCTCCTCCGGCATGGGCTTGCGGGTGGCCTTGTAGTTTTCGTCCGCTTTGTGGCGGAAGGTGGGGGCGTGGAGATCGAAGGCGACGCAGACCGCGTCGGGCTTTTCCTCGTCCCGCAGACGCAGAAGCGTGGTCAGAAATCCGTAAATCGCGTGGGTATACAGACCGTCCCGTGTGGTGAGGGGGCGGATGCCGTAATAGGCGCGGTTTAAAATGCTGTTGCCGTCGATGGCCATGAGCTTCATAGAGGGGGCCTCCGCTCTTTTAAATTTACGGCCGCGCTTTGCGCGCCGAAGCTGTCTAAAACCATAGTATACCGCATTTTACCCATAGTGGCAACCGTTATGAGCTTTCCTCAAGAGAAAAACACCGTAGGAAGAACCTTTTAAAGCTTATGCGGCCGGAGAAAACAGCGTGGGGAACAGCGCTCATTTTCTCCAAAAACGCAAAAAAGGGAAAATACTCTTGAAATCCCATAATTCCTATGGCAAAATAGGAGAAAGACGGGAGGTGCGCCATGAGAATATCTACGAAGGGCCGCTATGCGCTGCGGCTGATGATGGACCTCGCCTGCCGCCCGGGCAGTGATCCGGTGGCGTTGAAGGACGTGGCGGAGCGACAGGAGATTTCTCTGAAATATCTGGAGCAGATTGTGGGACTTTTGGGCAAGGCGGGATTTGTCCGCAGCGTCCGAGGTCCACAGGGAGGCTATCGCCTTTCCCGCGCGCCGGAGAATTATACGGTGGGGGAGATTCTCCGCCTGACGGAGGGCAGCCTTGCCCCGGTGTCCTGTCTGGAGGATGCGGAAAACCTGTGCGAACGGTGCAGCCAGTGCGGGACAGTGGATTTCTGGTCTGGCCTGTATGCGGAGATCAACCGGTATATCGACAAGTTTTCTCTGGCGGATCTGGTTGCGGCGGAAGAGCGCAAGTCTCAATTTTGAAAACAGCGTAAAAAAGAAAGTAGCAGCCTGCCGGAAGCATTCGGCAGGCTGCTGCTGTATATCCGCGCTGTCAGACAAATTTGATGTCCATTTCCTCCGTGTCAAACACGGCGGTGCAGTTGTGGGCGACGGTTTCAATATTCCGGATGGCGCTGCCGATGGTCAGCCGCACGCCGGGGTAGACCGTGCCGCCCTCAAGACGGCACCGATGGAGCTGGCTCAACGCTTCCGTCAGCTCCTGCTGACGGGCCAGCAAAGTTTTTTCCCGCTCGGTCATCTGAACCAGGCTGCCGTGGGCCACCTGAATTTCTGCGGCGGAGCGGCGGTCCTCATGGCCCTGCTCCTCCATCCGTTTTTTCAGGTACATGGCTCGCTTAAGCAGTTCCGAGGCTTTGTCCCGCAGGGACGCCAGCTCCTTCCGATTTGCGTGCAGCTCCTCCCGGATTTCGGGCTGAACGCCCAGCGTGATTTCCGTGCTCCGTCCGGATTGGGAACCAATGGAGTTGGCCTTGATGCGGCTGACGGCCACCACCTGTCCGCCGATGATGCTGCCCCGGCTGCCTGCGGCCACCACCGAATCGCTGCAAAAAATGCGAGAGGTGAGAATGTAGTCCGACTCCAGACACTCCGCATAAACCGTGCAGTTTTCAAGATGCCTTGCCCGCACATTCTTTCCCCGGATGACGGCCTGATTGTTGCCGGAAACGCCCGCGGAGATCACCACGTCGCCTCCCGCCTCCACCGAAGCGGCTTCCACCATGCCGCTGATGGAAATACTGCCCGTGGCCTTCACAGAAAACTGCTCCCGCACGTCGCCCTGAATGGTCACGTCGCCGCGAAAATCAATATTTCCCGTGGAATAGTCCACGTCAGAGGTAATATTCAATATGTTCTTGACATGGAACTTGCCGTCCCGAAAGTCCAGAAAGCCATCCATGTCGGCAAGAAGCTTTGTGCCGTCCTCGCTGAGGACGGTGCTGCTCCCCGCGGGGATCGGGGCGAGATTCACCGCCTTAGGCGGAACGGCCACGTCGTCCACCCGCGTTCCGGCGACACCCTCTGTGGGCGGGTAAATGTCGCAGATGACCGTGCCCTTTTCGATGACCTGCACGCAGGACTGGGCGCGATAGTCCACTGTGCCGCCGTCCTCATTGTTGGTAAAGCGGGAGAAATCACGGGGGAAATGCTCCTTCGTCCAGCCGTCCTTCCCCTCCGTGGGAAGGGTTCCCCGGGCCACGGGACACAGGATGAAATAGGGCTTTTTTGTAAAGACGGAGAACAGGGAGCGCTGGTCCACGCCAAAGGTGACGTGGGCCTCTCGCAACAGAGCCTGTCCGTCCGCCACGGTAAGGCGCTTACCTTTTCCGCTGGGGGGCAGCAAAAACAGCCACGCCGCCATGCCGTCCTCAGAGAGAATGACCTGCGCCATTTCGTCCACATCCGGGGACTCGACGGGGATGGGGACAGGCGTTTCTCCGTCGGGTGCGAAAGAAGCGGGGGAGTCTCCTCCGGACGCAGCGGGTTCTCCTTCCGAAGGGAAAGGAATGGGAGTTTCCCCGCCGGACGCAGCGGGAGAATTCTCATCCGATTTGACGGAGGCTGCCTGTGCCGCGGCCTGATTCTGCGCTTCCTGCGCTGCGCGGGCCTGGGTAAACACTCGCTCCATCGTCAGCCAGCGCTGGGCAGGAGGAAGCAACTCCCTCAAAATTCTGATCGCGCTTGTTTTCATAGCTTTTGAAGGGATGTCCATACCGCCCTGCGCCGGGGCTAGGGATGACAGAGCGGGCAGCCCCGGCTGGCCGCATTTCTTCCAGACCTCCGCCAGCGGGCTGTCCAGCGGGATAGGGATAGCACCCTCTTCGATGGCGGGCGGCGACGGCTCTGAAAGAGCCGCCTGCGGCTCCTCCGGCTGCGCCGGGGAAATCTGCTTGTCGGGACTCGTCTCCGGCATTTGTTCGTCAAGACTTGTCTCCGGCAGTTGCTCGTCGGGGCCCGTCTCCGGCGGCTGCTCGTCACGACTTTTGTCGCGCGTGCCAAAGCCGCCAAAAAACCTTTTAAATTTCCCAGCGCTGCTTTCCGACATCATGATCACTCCCGTTTTTTCATATGCGTCGCCCCGAATTACGCTGTGGGGAAACGGCTGTGTGTTCATATTCACAAATAAAAATGTTACAGAATTACACAATTCGGTATAATTCTACCACAAAATGTTTCCGAGGTCAAATGAATTACCGTGCTAAGCTAGTAAAAAATGGTACTTTATTGGATTTTTAGTTCGATGAGCGCGCAAACGGCCCCGCCGATTCCCGGCGGGGCCGTTTTTCTTCAATCCTTCAGTTTGGCGCAGTCCGCCTCTTCGCCGGAGAGCATTTGCAGCCCGTGATCCAGCGTGGGCAGGACGGATTCTAGATTTTCCTTCGCGGCCTTAGGACTGCCGGGGAGATTTACAATCAGGGTTCCGCCCCGGATGCCCGCCGCCGCCCGGGACAGCATGCCCCGGGGCGTGATGGCCATGGACGCACACCGCATGGCCTCGGGAATGCCCGGCGTGGGGCGATCGCAGACGGAGAGCGTGGCCTCGGGCGTCACGTCCCGGGGGGAGAAGCCGGTGCCTCCGGTGGTGAGAATCAGGCGCACGTCTCCCGCGTCTGTCCACTCCCGCAGCACGCGGGCAATTTCCGCTTGCTCGTCCGGAACTATGCCGGTTCGCAGGACCTCATACCCAGCGTCTTTCAGCATTGCGGAAATCAGAGGGCCGCCTTCGTCGGGGCGCTCCCCGCGAAAGCTTCGGTCGCTGACCGTTAAAACAGCGGATTTCCAGTTCATCAAACTCCTCCTTGTGGCGCACGGTGCGCGAAATGCATCGGGTTCAGGCTTTTTGCAGAAGCAGAATATCCCCCGGTCTGACGGACACGGCGATGGTGTTCCTTTCATCATGCGCCGCCCACGCGGCTGTGTCAAGTACCATCCGCAGCAGCGGCGCATCCTGCGCCGCGCCGATTGGGCGTAGCAGCACAC
>NZ_DALZCH010000091.1:0-13014 GCF_031978065.1 Oscillibacter sp. | reverse complement strand
ACACCCATCTGGTGCTGTATAAGGCATTCCCCACGCTGGGCGGCATTGTCCACACCCACAGCCGCTGGGCCACCAGCTTTGCGCAGGCTGGCCGGGGCGTTCCCGCCCTTGGAACCACGCAGGGGGACTATTTCTATGGCGAGATTCCCTGCACGCGGAAGTTGACCGAGCGCGAGATTGCCGGGCAGTACGAATTGGAAACCGGCAATGTCATCGTGGAAACCTTCCAAAGCCGGGGCATCGACCCTGCGCAGGTGCCCGCCGTGCTGGTTCACAGCCACGGGCCGTTTGTCTGGGGGACCGACCCCTTCAACGCGGTGCACAACGCGGTGGTGCTGGAGGAGTGCGCGTTTATGGACTTCCACGCCATGGCCCTCACCCCCGGCCTCGCCCCCATGCAGCAGGAGCTGCTGGATAAGCACTATCTGCGCAAGCACGGCGAAAATGCCTACTACGGGCAGGGCTGAAAAGAGGGGATTGCGATGAATGCACCGATGAAACAGCATTTCGGCAAAATGCCGGACGGCACGGACGTGGAGCAGTACACCCTGAACTGCGGGGCGCTGTCCTGCGAGATTTTGACCTACGGCGGCGCACTGCGCACGCTTCGTGTGCCGGACCGCAGCGGGGCCGTTGTGGACGTGGTTCTGGGCTTTGACATGCTGGAGGACTATCGTAGGCAGGACAAATATATCGGTGCGCTCATCGGCCGGTTTGCCAACCGCATCGGCGGCGCGGTCTTTGAACTGGACGGAATGCACTATCCACTGGCTGCAAACGACGGAGAGAATCATCTTCACGGTGGACTGACGGGCTTTGATAAGCAGGTCTGGATCGTGGAGGAAGCTTCTGCCGACACGCTGGTCCTCTCTCTGTTCAGCCCCGACGGGCAGGAGAATTACCCCGGAAATCTTTCCGTTCAGGTGACTTACCGTTTAGAGTCCGGCGGTTTAACCATTGAATATCGGGCGGAATGCGACCGGGATACGCTCTGCAATCTGACCAGCCACGCCTATTTTAATCTCAACGGACACGATAGCGGGCCGGAGCTGAGTCAGGAGATTCAGATTGCCGCCTCCCTCTATACCCCCACCGATGCGCACTCCATTCCCACGGGAGAGCTTGCCCCAGTGGAACGCACCCCCATGGATTTACGAAGCCCCGTGCCGATTGGCGCGTTGGTGGACGATTCCTTTGTACAGCTTGCCTTTGCGAAGGGGTACGACCACAACTGGGCTGTGGACGGAGAACCCGGCTCCCTGCGCCCCGCCGCCACGGCTTACGGAACGGAAACCGGCATCGTCTTGGAGGTGCTGACCACCCAGCCCGGGATTCAATTTTACTCCGGAAACTATCTGGACGGCTGTCCGACGGGGAAGAGGGGCGCCCCCTATGCAAAACGCTGGGCCTTCTGTCTGGAAACGCAGGGCTACCCGGACGCACCCCATCATCCCGGCTTCCCCAGCGCTGTGTTGCATAAAGGCGAAACATATCGCCAGACCACGCAGTACCGTTTTTCAACGCGCTGAGGGTGATGTCCGGAAGGACTGCCGGAACTGCTGCTCCGTGGCGTGAAGCATTTCTATGCAACCGGGCAACCGGGATAAGCCGGTGCGCATCCCCTGATTTTGGGATACATCCTTGTTGATTACACCACTTAGGTACAAGGTACCAGCCGATTTTTGAAACCGCTTCGGGCTGAAAAGCCGCCATTCCACTGCCGTGGAATGGCGGCTTTTGCTGTTTGGAAATCGCGTCAGTTCCTCTGTGGACTTTTAAGATGTTATAATCAGTAAAGTTCAGAAAACTGATTGCAAGATGAGTTTTTTGCCCAGCCGTGTAGCATTTTGAATAACCTGGGGGTGTTTATGGTGAAAGGAGGGAGGGGAAACATGAAGCTACAATCATTGCGCACGAATGATTGCGTTGAAAATGTTATAAAGTTCTATGGTAATATGGTGTACCGCCTTGCCTTTGCACGAGCCGGGACAAGACACGATGCTGACGACATTTTTCAGGAAGTCTTTCTGCGCTATATAAAAAAGCAGCCGGTCTTTGAAAATGAAGACCATAGAAGAGCATGGTTTATCAAAGTGACTGTGAACTGCTCCAAAAAGCTGTGGGGCTCCGCTTGGAAAAGGAAGACGGTTCCCTTGGAGGAAACCCTGCAATTTGAGACAAAGGAAGACACAGACCTTTATAACGAATTACAGCAGTTGCCCGCAACATATCGGGAGGTCATTCATCTGTTTTACTATGAAGATATGTCTACCGAAGAAATTGCCCGGATATTAAAGCGGAAAAGCGCTACCGTAAGGACGCAGCTTACCCGCGCAAGGGCGCTGCTCAAAAACCTTCTGAAGGAGGAGTACGATGTTTAAGGAAAGATACAGTCATATGAATGCGCAGATTCAACCGAGTGCCCAGATACTGCAAGCTACTTTAAATGCGGCTTATGGCAGCAATTGCCCGAAAAGCAGAAACGCTTTGCGTCCGAAAAGGTCCGCCGTGGCTTTGACAGCTCTGTGCATTTGCCTGACGCTGGCAATGCCTGCGCTTGCTATAACAGAGGACCCCATCTATCGGCTGATGTACATGGCGGCTCCAAGTGCAGCCCAATTTTTTATGCCCGTACAAACATTAAGCGAAGACAACGGGATCAAGATGGAGGTGGTTTCTGCATATATTCATGGTGAGACAGCGGAAATATATGTCACCATGCAGGACCTGACCGGAGATCGCATTGATGGAACCACCGACCTGTTTGACAGCTATTCCATCAACCGACCTTTTGATAGCTCTGCCCATTGTGAATTGGCGGGGTATGAAGAAGATACCAAAACAGCTATGTTTTTAATTACAATTGACGAGTGGGGCAGCCAAAACATCGCGGGCGATAAAATTACGTTTTCCGTGCGGGAATTTTTAAGTCATAAAAGCAGCTATGAGGGTCTTGAAATCCCAATCCGGCTTTCCGATATTCCTTATGCCGAACAAACGCAAACGGTATCGCCCAACGGGGGCGGCGGCAGGGATGATCAAGGCTATTTGGAGTTTGAGAAGAATCCCATTGCTTTGATTCCCGCAGCGCCCATGGATGCGCTTCTTGTTGACGGGATCGACCTGACTGGAATCGCCTATATTGACGGGAAGCTGCATATTCAAACTGCCGTAAAAGAGCCGCTGGATAATGATCATCGTGGCACTTTCTATTTAAAAGACAAAACCGGCACTCAAATTGACGGTAATTACAGCTTTTCTTTCTCCAACCAATATGAACAGCCCGGGCGCATTGATTATCATGAATACGTCTTTGACATCCCCGGGGAGAAGCTTGCAGAATATTCACTGTACGGAGATTTTGTAACTTCAGGAATGAAAACGGAGGGGAAGTGGCGGGTTACGTTCCCCTTAGAAAATGCTGAATAGCCTGATTTTTAGGGAAAGCCGATTGCTTCACCGAGCCAAAACAGCAGATACAGTGACCCGAAGAGGTGGCTAAACATAGAATAGTCTATAACAGGCAATTTATTTTTGTAAATACCGCCGTCCGCACTTTTTCGGGATTGCTCGCGCTGACGCATTGCGGTGGAATGAGGTTTTAAATGGATATCGCTCAATCAAAAATACTAATAGGGTCGCCGATCTGTCAAAAACCAAATATTCTGCACGAGTTTTTTGAGTCGTTGGACAGGGCGGATAAGGATGGCCTGCATATCGAGTATTTGTTTGTGGACGACAATACGAACGAAGCTTCAAAGGCGCTGCTGGCAGATTTCGGGCAACGAAACGACAATGTGAAGACAATTCCGGGAAAGCAGCTAAACAAGTATCAATGCACCGAGGTTTCCCATTATTGGAATAATGAGCTTATGAACACGGTGGGGGAATATAAAGACAGGATCATTGAGTATGCCATAGAGAATGAGTTCGACTATATTTTCTTTATTGATTCCGACCTTCTGATCAATAAACGGGTAATTAAGCAGCTGCTTGCCAGCGGCAAGGATATCGTAAGCGAGATATTTTGGACAAAATGGAAGCCGCAATCAACGCCGCTGCCCAATGTGTGGCTGTATGACCAGTATACGCTTGTGCCGTCTCAGCAGGCGGAGAGCCTCAGTGAAAGCGAAAAGGCGCTCAGAAGGCTGATGTTTATAAGCGAACTTCAAATTCCGGGCCTGTATAAGGTTGGAGGGCTGGGTGCTTGTACACTGATCTCACGGGCTGCCATGCTGAAGGGCGTGAAGTTTAAGCAAATCGAAAACCTGCGGATACTCAAGGGAGAGGACAGGTTTTTTTGCGTCCGAGCGGCGGCGCTTGGGCTTGAGCTGTTTGTCGATACCCACTACCCGGCGTATCACATTTACAGGGAATCGGATTTAGAGGGTGTGCCTGAATATATCGCGAAAAACGAATAACCGAAGCGCCCTTACGGGATCATCAAATCCGTAAGGGCGCTCTGTTTTGAAATGATTGACCTGACTGCAAATTTTGCAAATAGACAGCCGTGTTACTGCTGTATAAGTGCAGGTGCAAGGCTCCGTCAGTATTAAGCTGATATACAAACGGGCCTGTGTGCATGCCGATTTCCAATCATGCCCCGGCGATGCTGAATCGCCGGGGACAAGCTGTTCTTATTTTTCGGAAACATGCTCATAACCCTGCTTAAACAGCGGCGCGATATGCGCGTCATCCAGAGAATAATAGACAATTTTCCCGTCTTTCCGGTATTTAATTAACTGGCATTGCCGGAGCGTCTTCAGATGATGAGAAACTGCGGGGCCGGTCATTTTAAGAAGGAAAGCAATATCGCATACGCACATTTCGGACAGCATCAGCGCATTGACGATTTTCAGACGGGTAGGGTCGCTCATGGCCTTAAACAATTCTGCCATTTTTACGAGCTGCGTTTGTTCTGTCAGCCCGATTTTCACATTGCGCACAATGTCCTCATGTATTACGGTACAGCCGCAAAACGCGTCATGGTCCTGATTGATTGCCATAATACAATCCTCCAACAACTCAGACATCTTTACATATTAAGTCTCATTATAGTGCTTGAGTTGCCCTGCGTCAACAATTGGCAATCCCGTAAATTTCATGGAAAAAGTGGAAGGCAAAGCGACACGTAACAAAATGAATACCGAAAATGGGCGCCACGCTATTGACTTAAAACCACGTGAGTCAGTGTTGGCAGGTGTGCTGCTTGAAGTTGACGGAGAAAAAATTGTATGCTATCATATAGACAATTGCTTGCTTGTTTATTTATATATATTTACGATATAAAGCAATTATATACTGGGGGCAATTACATACATAGAGCAAGAAAAGAAGATGAGAATGAATCGAGAACAGTGGGAAGCAATCTATAAGCATGATAAAAGCTATGACGGAAAGCTTTTTTATGGATTAAAAAAGGGCAAAGTGGTATGCCGCCCCTCGTGGCATAGAGGAAACCACATAAATCCTGAGGAAATAGTGATATTCACCTCTCTTGCGGAAGCTGCAAAGTTTGGATATCGGCCGTGTAAGCGGTGCAAGCCCGAAGATATGCAGTGGTCCGGCGCAAAGGCAGAGGTTGTTTTAAAGGCGAAAAAACAGATAGATCATGCATTTGCTGAGAAATTTGACTTATGCGCAATCTCTGATAAGCTATTTGTGAATCGCTCCTATTTATGCAGGGTTTTTAAAAAAGAAACGGGAATGACGCTGCTTGAATATTGCAATAAGAAGCGCTGCGAGTATGCAAAAAGCCTTTTGACACAGTCGGAGCTGTGCGTTGCTTACATCGCCGTTCAAAGCGGGTTTTCCAATTCCTCTCAATTCTGTCATCTGTTTAAAAAGATGGCAGGGAAGACACCCTGCCAGTATAGAAGAGATTATTTTAAAGCATTTCAAGAAAGTTGATGCGCTGGAAAAGGCGGCAAAGTGTTTACAAATGTGAGTATTTATGATAAATTACATCTTAAATCCAGTAGCGGCAGAGTCTTATATCGGGTCGTCGGAGGCGTGATATGTACATAAATGGATCTGGCCTGTTAATGGCGCTGTTCGTTTTTTTAATGATTGGTTTGTTTCATCCCATTGTGATCAAGTGTGAATACTATTTTTCGGCAAAAATTTGGCCGGTGTTTCTGATTGTCGGCATACTTTTTATGCTATTATCTCTCTTTACACGAGGAAACGTTTCGATTATGCTTGGGATCCTTGCGGCATCCTGCTTTTGGAGCATTTTGGAGTTAAAACAGCAGGCTAAACGAGTTGAAAAAGGGTGGTTTCCTAAAAAACCCACCAAATCAGAGTAAACAACTAAAATTTTGTGGGCGGCAGTGAAAACTGCTGCCTTTTTTTCGCGGTGACGCTTAAAACGACCCTGCTCGCGGAGTATTTGTGAACGGCTGGATGCGGCGATGCCGAAATCAGAGACTGTCTGAGGAAAAGAATTTTAGTGAATCTTGATTCTAGAAGTCAATAAGCAACAATTATTTGCGCCCGACAAGTCAACAAAAGAACATCCTCAGACTGTCAATGTGATATACTAATCGAGGCATTTATTTGCAGGCCTATTTTTGGGGCTTGCAGTTAGCTATAACTAACATTTTTGCCTTTACTGTAAAAGTCATACGGGAGGAGCGGCATGCATGGATATAAAAATGTTGGCTTTCATCAAGCTCCGAGCCTAACTTGTAAAAAGCCGGGTAAACAAAAAGCGCGATTTGGAAGCGGAAGACAACAATCCGCAGACGGCAAAAAAATGATGATTGATCGAATCGTGGAAGCAAGAAAACACGGTATGATTAAACAGGAAACAGACAGAAAGAAGGCAGATTTCAACCATGAAATCCAACAATTTTGCGAGTAAGCTCTTATCGGTTCTATTGCTTGCCCTTAGTGTTTTTTTAACGCTTGGCACGCAATTCGTGTTCCATGCCTGCGATGCGGGAGCGGACGGCAGCCATATGGTGTGTCATTGGGCACAGCAGGCGACGACTGGCATTGCTGGGGTGCTGGCACTGTTACATATTTTCCACCTCCTGACGAGAGATGCAAAAAGCAGGGCGGCATTTTTGATAGCCGGACTTCCGGTGACAGTTCTTGCCATGCTGGTTCCCGGCAGGCTGATTGCGCTGTGCATGATGGCGGACATGAGGTGTCAGGCAGTCATGCGTCCTGCCGTGCTGACAGTCGGGGGCCTCATTCTGGTCCTCACGGTGATCGCACTGGTACTGAATCTCAGAAGGGAACGGTAACATGCCGGTTTTCAAAAGCATACCCGTTCAAAACTGCGTGCGAAGGCCCGTCAGAACATCAGCGCTCATCTTGCTATCCGCTTTTCTGAGTTTTTCGGTTCTGGCGGGGTCTCTGGTGATCTCGGGACTGCGAAATGGGCTGGATTCGCTGGAGACGCGCCTAGGTGCAGACATCATGGTGGTTCCCTATGAGGCGACCACGAAGGCGGCGCTCTCTGGCTTGATTTTGCAGGGCAATCCTGGATACTTCTATATGAATAAGTCGGTTGTGGACCGCCTTTCCTCCGTAAGCGGCGTGGGCCAACTTTCAGAGCAGTTTTTTCTGGCATTCTCCACCGCAAGCTGTTGCTCCTACAAGGTGCAGATTATCGGCTTTGATCCTAATACGGATTTCACAATTTCACCTTGGGTCCAGCACACCTATGAGGACGAGCTGGGCGACATGGAGGTTCTGGTGGGAAGCAGCATCAATGCTTTCAAAGGGGACGAGCTGACCTTTTACGGCTCGACGGTGCAGGTTGCGGCCAGATTGGACAATACGGGGACCTATCTGGATACGGCGGTATACGCAAACGAGGATACCATTAAAACGCTGATCTCCGCCGCCAAAGAGAAGAAAATATTTAACTTTGGAGATGTCGATCCCCAGCAGATTGTCTCCTGTGTGCTAATCAATGTGGACGACGGCTACTCCGTGGAAGAGGTGCTCAACGACATCAATCTTCACGTCAAAGGCGTGCAGGCCGTGCAGACGCAAAGCATGATTTCGGACGTGGCCGGGAAGCTTTCGGGCGTTTCGGATATGACGGGAAGCCTGATTGTTGTGGTGTGGCTGCTGGTAATCATGATTATGTCCGTTGCGTTTTTCCTGATTTCCAATGAACGAAAAAAGGAATTTGCCGTTCTCCGCATGGTGGGTGCGTCGCGGAAAAAGCTGATCTCCATTTTGATGAAGGAAACGGTGCTTGTCAGTACGCTGGGAAGTGCTTTAGGAGCGGCTTTGGCCATCGTGCTTGTTTCGGCATTCAGCAATCTGATTGAGTCGATGCTGGATTTGCCGTTTCTTATCCCGGGAATCGGCGGCTTGGGGCTGATCACGGCGTGCTCAATTGCCGTGTCTGTGGCTGCGGGAACGCTGTCGGCCTCGCTGAGTGCATACCGAATCAGCAGGATTGACACGGCAGTGGTGCTGCGAGGTGACAACGGATGATTCTGAAAGCAGAAAAAGTCGGTAGACGGTTTTTCCGCAAGCGCAATGGCAGCAATTTCTTCTATGCGGCGCAGGAAGTAACGCTCACGCTCCAATCGGGGCAGTTCGTTGCGCTGTTTGGCCGTTCGGGAAGCGGAAAAAGCACGCTGCTGAATATGCTGTCCGGGCTGTTGGCCCCCAGCGACGGATGTGTCCTGCTTGACGATACGAATTTGTATCAGATGGAGGACGGGGCGCTTTCACAATTCCGCAACCAGCACTTTGGGGTCATTCCTCAGGGACAGGCCGTATTGCAGTCACTTACAGTGCTGGAAAATGTGCTTTTGCCCTGCACCTTGTTTCACGATTCCTCGCCCCAAGCCGAAGAACGGGCCATGGCGCTGCTGGAGCAAACGGGGATTGAGGATTTGAGAGACGTTCGACCCTCGGAGCTGTCGGGCGGCGAGATGCGAAGAATGGCCATTGCAAGGGCGCTGATCCGAAATCCGGATGTGATTTTGGCGGACGAGCCCACGGCGGATTTGGATGACGAGAACACAAAGGTTGTTCTAAAGCTACTGAAAACCGTGGCAGAACAGGGGAAAGTTGTGTTTATTGCCACCCATGACAAGGATACCTTTGACTATGCCGACGCGGTCTACCACATGGACGCCGGAAAGATCAAGAAAGAAGAGTGATACGATGCAGACAAGAAAATTAGCGTTTAACAAGCTGATTGCCGCAGCGATGCTGGTGCTCTGTTTATTGCCCAATATGGTGCAGACGGCTTCTGCAGAGGAGGCCTACTACGCCACTTGGGAAGAATATCAGGCGTCGGGGCAGCCGTCCTCAACCTGGAACGACGTGGTTGACGCGATGGAGGTTGTGTTTGAAACCGGCAAGGAGCTTTATGCCGCCGGAGACGCCAAGGGCGCGTATGACTGCGTGAACCATGGGTATTACGGTTACTATGAAACCACCGGCTTCGAGCGGATTGCCATGGGCTACATCTCCGGGTCCAGAAAAACGGAAATGGAGCTGCAATTTTCAAGGTGCAAGGCGGTCACCAAAAACAACGGAAGCACCGATGAATTTAACGAGCAGGTGGACCTGCTTGCCGCCATGCTGCGCGAAGACGCAAATGTGCTGGACGGTACCACCGGCGGCGATGACGCTTCCGAAAGCTCCGGGGCTTCCGGTGGAACCTCCGCCGCGGCTGCCACCTTTGCAGCCTGCTTTTCCATCATTTTGAGGGAGGGCTTTGAGGCAATCCTGATTGTGGGCGCAATTGTGGCATACCTGACGAAATCCGCGGGCGACGACCTCAAGCGCCGCAAAAAGCTTGTGAGGCCTGTGTACATAGGTTCTGTTGCCGGTATCGTGGCAAGCTTTGTTCTTGCGTGGCTGCTAAATCAGCTAAAGCTGGCGAACAGCGCCTCGCAGGAAGTGATTGAGGGCGTGACCGCCTTGACGGCAGTGTGTGTCCTGTTCTACGTAAGCAACTGGATGCTCTCTAAATCCGAATCGGACGCATGGACCTCTTACATTCAGACTAAGACCGAGCAGTCCACGGCGGGCGGAGGGCTTCTTGCTCTGACCTTCACCGCGTTTTTGGCGGTTTTCCGCGAGGGTGCCGAGGTCGTTCTGTTCTATCAGCCCATGCTGGCGAACAGCAACACGGGCAGCGTGTGGGCCGGCTTTATCATTGGCAGCATTTGTTTGGTGTTCGTCTATCTGGCTATTCACTTCCTCAGCATTAAGATTCCCATTAAGCCCTTCTTTACGGCCACCGGTATCCTGATGTCCTTAATGGCCATCTCGTTCCTTGGCGCGGGAATTAAAGAGCTGATTGAGGGCGATGTGATCACCATGGTGTCCCCCGACTGGCTGGAATGGATTCCCACCAATGATCTGTTGGATGTGCTGGGAATCTACCCGACGCTCCAGACGCTGGTGCCCCAGCTTATTTTGCTGGCGATTGCGGTGGTTCTTTTCATCATGCAGACAAAGAAAAACCGGGCCATTCATATTGAAGCTGAGAAAAAGCGGGCTGAAGAGCGCGCGATTCTGGAGGCCGAGGAAAAGAAGGCGGCCCACGAGGCTTTGAGAGCCGAGGTGAAAGGAATCCTTGAAGAGCTGCTTGCGCAAAAAGACAGCACGGCGCGTAGCTGAGCATCCCATTCGTTAATTCACAGGAGAGCCGTATTCAGCTTTTCTTGAGTTAAAATATACTATCCATATTAGGAGGAAACATTATGAAGAAATCTCTTGCCCTTATGTTGTGCGCGATGTTCACCGCTCTGGCGCTGAGCGGGTGCGGCAACACCACTCCCGCATCCTCGAGTGCGCCCGAGGAAGTGGAGTCCAATATCAGCTCCGACGCGGCAGTGGCTCCCGGCGATGCCGCCGGATTCACCGAGTATCCCATTTTTGAGGATCAGGAAGTCGGCTTCCTGGATCTCTCCGCCGTTTACTTCCAGCCCGTCCCCATGTCCAACGGCAACGGCAACATTGAGGACTTCGACATCCATCTGGAAGCTGATATCTCCGCCCTGCAAAACGATCTGGGCTTCGGCGTGGGCGACTGGGTTCCCTATCTGACCGTTGATTACAAGGTTGTCGGCTCCGACGGCAAGGTTGCCGCGGAAGGCACCTGCATGGAGATGAGCGCGTCCGACGGCCCCCATTACGGCGCCAACATCAAGCTGCCCAACGCCGATACATATTCCGTGACCTTCACCATGCATAACCCCGAGGAGAACGGCTATCTGCTGCATACCGATGCGGAGACCGGCCCGGGCGGCTCCTTCGACGAGTTCTTTGCCAACGGAAATCTGAGCTACACCTATGAAGGCTGGGATTATACTCCTCAGGAGTGGTAATTCCGTCTTAAAGACACTGCGCTGTGCCGGGGAAGTCTCACTCTCCCGGCACAGCGCTTCGGTGCGTATTTGCGCAGTGGCTTTATAAGGAATTTCCCACGGCGTTTGGTTGATTTTCATTTAGAGGCAGGTGTATAGAGTGCTAAAATATCTTGTAGAATCGACGGAGCAGCTGGCCTCTTTGATGATCGTGGCCGGAATGCTTCTTGCGTATATCAAAGTTGCCTATCAAGACAGGGGCGGAATGGCGATGCGGTGCGGGCTTGCCGCTGGACTGATCAGCGCGATTGTAATGGCTGTTTTTAAAACCATGACCAGTAAGGTGGATACCGGAATCTGGAACCTTTACATCTATGCGGTTTCCTTGCTTGCTCTAATTTTGTTTTGGGTATTCACGATTTTGGGGAAGCGGCTTAAAAAGCTGGAGGGGCTGCTGCCTTCCGCCATGATGGCAATTGAGCTTGCAATGCTGCTTTTCTATTTTGTGCCCTTTTTCCTTGAAATGCCGCATACGATTTTGCTCACGGAAGAGACAGTGGCTTCCACCGCGTTTGTAGTCAAGATGCTGGGCATGCTGCTGGGCTTCTTGCTGACATGTTTCATGGGCGTATCCATCTATCAGGGAACGCTTTGCATATCAAAAAAGACCGCCCTGCTGCTGACTTCACTGGCGCTGCTGGGGAACACCTTCAAGCAGGTGGCGGCGGCGTTCGGAATTCTTCTGGCCAAGCGGATGATTCCGAGCAATCACTTTCTGTTTGTCACCTCAAAATATGCGTCCAACCTGAGCAATTGGTTTATCTATTTCACAATTCTGGTTGCGGCGGCTGTCCCGGTGATCTTGCTGATAAAAAGCCTTTCTGTCAGCGAGCCTTATGAAAACAGCGCCCAGCACAGAAAAATTCTGGCTAAATGGAGAAAGCGGAGACGTTGGAGCACAGTCAGTCTCGTTTGCTTTGTACTTGTGATATTTACCATGACGGCGGTGAGCGCCTATGCCAATCAAGAGGTGGAGCTTTCCCCCATTGAGGATGCAAAAATTGAAGACGGCAGTGTCATTGTGCCGTTTGACCAGGTGAATGACGGGCATCTGCACCGTTTTGGCTATACGTCGGACAGCGGCGTGGTGATCCGCTTTATCGTCATCCAGAAGCCCAACTCCTCGGCCTATGGCATTGGTCTGGACGCCTGCGAAATCTGCGGCGAAACCGGATACTATGAGAAGGACAGTCAAATTGTCTGCAATCTCTGCGATGTGGTCATGAACATCAATACCATCGGCTTTAAGGGCGGATGCAACCCCATCGTCATTGATTACAAGATTGAAAATGGAAATATTGTGGTCCCCCTTGAGGGACTGCTGGAATATGAATCGGAATTTAAGTAAGGGGGAGAGGGTCGTATGTTTTTTAAAATGATTCGCGGTACACTTCTCCACCAGTGGAAGAAAATGCTGATGATCGCGCTAACCATCGCGCTGGGGTCCTCTCTGGCCACCGCCATGATCAGCGTGGTAATGGATGTGGGCGACAAGGTGAATCAGGAGCTGAAGGCCTATGGCGCAAACATTACGGTGGTGCCAAAGCAGTCTTCCATTGTGAGCAATCTGTACGATGTGGAGGATGAAACGCCCGGCAGCGCGTATTTAAAGGAATCGGAGCTGGGCAATATCAAGACGATTTTCTGGGCG
>NZ_DALZCH010000090.1:0-13035 GCF_031978065.1 Oscillibacter sp. | reverse complement strand
TACGATTGGGACGCCTGTATCTATTACAGTATCGAATACGATTCCTGAGCGACTGCGCGCTGGCGGGCGTAACATTCGGTCCGGCCGCATTTATTACGGTCCCGGTTTTAAGTCTTGTGGACGGCATCGGCGGCAGTTGGGTCGGCGGAGCGCTTGGCACCAAGGGCGGCGCAATGCTGGGAGCTGTTGCAGGAACAGCATTCTTTCCTTTTGTTGGGACAGCAATAGGGGGTATGATTGGTGGTACCTTTGGTGGAATCGGTGGAGGTATAGTGGGAGATAAGCTCGCCACATATATCGTTGACATCACATATTTGGAGGACTGACAAATGGAACTGCAAAAGGAGCAGTTGCCAATATATTATTTGGTAGGCGGAGCTAACTTACAGGGTTTGCCCACCTTTAATCTAACCTATTCCGGCGAAACAGGTGATAATATTTTTTCGCGGGCATGTATCAATATTATGACAAGATTGTGTGAAGAACAGTGGGTCAAGTTGTGGATAGGAAACGGCAATAATCGAAATTTTCTTCTTCCAAATGAAGAAAAAAGCTTTAAAAAAGAAAGTTTTGCGCAAGCCTTGCAGCGCACCTGGAGAGAAAAAGAGGGTGTAAAGTTGTTTTTTCAAACAAAGAAAGCGCCAAGCGCTTTTCTTTATAAAAAAAATGTGTTACAGGATGCAATGGTCTTTTCCAAAGGTGTGGAACAATCTATTTTACAGGCCTATTTAACAAAAATTCAGCCAGAGTTTCACGTATGTGAAACATTCTTATTGGTTTATCAGAATTCGGATGATAACTTAAACCATTATGAGACTGTGGAAGAGGCCTATGTCCGTTCCGGCCGGAAAATATTTATTCAGTATGGAGAAATGCCTGATCAAATGGATATCACAATTAATTCCAGGAATTTTGATATTGAGTAAATCAAGGGAATAATTGGTGAAATTTGTAAAAAATATGAAAAAGACTTAATCAAACAATTGGAAATGACTTACATGATGCGGATCAAAAAATTGGCAAAAAGACATATGCAACTGCTGCAAGCATCGGCGGCAGTTGGGTCGGTGGAGCACTTGGCGCGAAGGGCGGCGCTATACTGGGTGCAAGCATCGGAACAGCCATTCTTCCTGGCGTTGGAACTGCAATCGGCGGTATAGCCGTAGGATTGTTTCTAGGCATTGCAGGTTCATTTGCTGGAGATAAGCTAGGAAATTATGTTGTTGACATTACAGTACTGGAGTGAGAACCATGGTTTTTAGAAAATCCAAGCAGAAAATATGTACCCCTGTGGGGAAAGACGCACAAATTGCCTTAATTTCGGGCGGATTCTATTCACATGAAAAAGCGGAAAATCCAGAAAACTCGCTCTATTGCCTTTATCCACTGGATGCAGGTGGAGATTTAGAATTTGCCGCTCTGGCAAAAGAGTATGCGGCTTGGCTGCTGAACCGTTTTCCTGCGGTGATCAATCAATGCCAAAGTATCTTTTCGGAAGATATTCGGGAAGAGGCGTTTTTTCATGCCTATTTGAAGACGGGGAAAAAGCCAATTTTTACGAAGGGACGAACTGTAATTACAATGACAGAGGGAATCGATCATCAATTACTGGATTGCATTCCAGAAAATGAGTCAGCGCATTATGAACTTACCTTTTATGGGTTTCTTACGCCACTTTCTGCGAAATTTGAAAAAAGTGATTACGCAATCAAGGTATATTGTCACGAAGAGCATGACTACTTGCAGCTTGAGGTTCCTCATATGACAGATTCCATTCTTGAACAGCTTTTGGAGATTTGTAAAAAGCATCGGAGAAAATTGAATTTATTACAGTAAAATCATAAATTGTGCAGTTTCAGAATCCGAAAGGGTATGAAGGTAGTTGTATGGCTCAAAAACGGGATCATTCCATGCTCTATGGCGTGTTGGGTGAGTTTGGGCTTTTTGTGTTGCTGCCGCTTTTGATTGCGTTGTATTTCACATGGGTGGAGTACACCCACTCGGAAGATCGCATTGTTTTTCCGGCGGGAACGCAGGTCACAAGAACGAATGACTATGATGGGTTTCCAGAAAATGGAACTGCCACCATCACGGCGCACATCTTGCCGGATAAATCCGGAGAGTTTGCACAACAGTTGCAGAAGAACGGGTTTCAGGAATCACCGATTCCTGAAAATATACAATTGCAGTTGAGATATGTCTCCGAAGCAAAAGCCGCCGCACAGGTCATCAATGGCCTGTGGTATTTCAAGGATGAAACCCCGGAGGAATTTCAAGGCAAGTATTGTCACAACTATTTATTTAAAATTTACGATCTTGACGCCTGTATCTATTACAGCATCTAATACGATTCCTGAGCGACTGTCCGCTGGCGGGCGTGGCAACCGGTCCGGCCGCATTTATTGCGGTCCCAGTTTTAAGTCTTGCGGGCGGCATTGTCGGTGCTTTGGGCGGGAATGCCCTTAGGAGATACATCGTGGACATTACTTGTACGGAGGATTGAATTGAAATGAGCTTTGTCAACGGCTTTTTTAAGCGAGCGCTTTCTGCGCAGTATGCCGTGCAGAATGAGCAGGCATCGTGCGACAAAATGTACTTTTTGGAATGCCCAGAGGAATCCTCAAAAAACATTTCAGGCACTTACATTCGGTACGAGTTTACACAGGATTTAGATGAATATGACGCCAGAATTGTAAGTCTCAGCGCAGAGATTATAAAACGATTTTGCGGTTCCAAACAAGTTTTAACAAGAATTTACTCCGACAGGGAATTTTCAAAAAAAGAGACACACAATTCAAAACATTTGCTCTTTACCGTGCGGTATCGTGAGTTTTTGGAGAGCATGGATTCCCCAATCTCAATGTACGCGGAAAACGAAAGAACGCTGTTTCTTCTGACGGACGGCTTTGACGGGACCGCCCTCTGGGCAAATCAGAAAATCGATACAGAAAATCGCTGCTACTTTGATTTTTATGTTTTGCCGGAAAACTCTGCGACTTTTACCGCCAAAGAAACTGCAGAAGCGGTTGCCGCCGGAAATTACGATGTGTGGTTTCAGATCTGTGAGAATGGAGCTTCCGCTCTATATGTAACACTGAATCCCGAAACGGTTGACGTGGGTAAATTGCAGAAGCTGATCGCAGCGGTTTGCGAAGAAAATAATATTTTGTTTCAGAATCCGAAAAAGTACGAAGGGTAGTTGTATGGCAAGAAAACGGGATCATTCCATGCTCTATGGCGTGCTAGGTGGATTTGGACCTTTTGTGTTGTTGCCGCTTTTAGTTACCTGCGTCTCACATGGGTAAATTACGTAAATTTGGAAGATCGCATTGTTTTTCCGGGGGAACGCAGGTCACGCAAACAGATGACCATGGCGGATTTCACGGGGATGGGATTGGAACTATTACGGCTCATATTCCGCCAGACGCATCCAAAGAGTATGCACAGAAGCTGATAGAGGATGGATTCATGAAAACACCCATCTCCGAGTATGCGCATTTACAGTTAAGGAGCGTTAAGGAAGCGAAGGATGCCATTCAGGTCACCAATGGTCTGTGGTATTTTAGGGATGACAGCCCCAGAGAGTTTCCAAATGAAAACTGTGAAAACTATCTATTTATCATTTACGATTTGGACGCCTGCATCTATTACAGTATCGAATACGATTCCTGAAGCACTTTAAGCGCACAGCCGGACGTGGGTTTTCTGTCCGGCTGTGCTTTTTCACCTGCATAAGCCGTGGCCCGCACAGGTCTTGCCGAGGGCAGAGCCAAAGCCGCCCCTATTTTCCCGTTGCCCCGATTCGCTCCCTGTGCTACAATAAAGCTGTCATTTCCCGGCGGCGGAACGGCTCACGCCCTTTTGCCCGCCGGTACTTCAGGAGGAACCTCATGAAAGTCGCCCTGCAATTTGCCATGCCTGCGGAGCTGCATGCCCTTCCCGGCGCGCGGGAGCTTCCGGTTATCGAAACCGTCTCCAGCATTCCGTTTTTTGAAGTCGCGCCGGGAATCCTTGCCTGCGCGGGGGGCGTTGGGAAAGTCAACGCTGCCGCCGCCGCCGAAATTCTCTGTCTGCGCTTTGGCGCGGAGCTGATTTTAAACGCAGGAGTAGCGGGCTGCTGCGCCGACCTGCCCATCGGCGCCCTTGTGGTGGTAGACACGCTGGTGCAGCACGACGTGGACACTACCGCCGTGGGGGACCCCATCGGCCTTGTGTCCACTGTGAACAGGACGGAGTTTCCCTCATGGGACCCGGACGCTTGCCTGTCCCTTCTCAAAAAGCAGGGCATCGACGCCGTAAAGGGCCGGGTAGCCACCGGGGACTGGTTTGCCGTGAAAGGGGAACGCGCCCGGTGGATCGCCGACACCTTCCATCCCCTGCTGGTGGAGATGGAAGCCTGCGCCGTGGCTCAGGTCTGTCTGCGCAACGATGTGAAATTTGCCGCGCTGAAATCCGTGTCAGACCACCTGTTTTTTGACAATCAGGCAGAGGAATATTTTGACTTCACGCAGGCGCTGGAAAGCCTTGGGCGGGTGGTCCTGCCCCTTGCTCAAGCGCTGTCGGAGCTATCATAAGGGGGCTTTTTTATGAACACCGTCCGTCTTTATACCCGCCAGAGCGACAAAACTTTGCTGATGCTGGAGCATGGCGGGTGCATTGTAAACCAGCGGATTTACGTACAACTTCACTTCGGCGACATGGCGGGGCACTATCTGGACTGCTACGACTGGTTTGCCCGGGAGGCCGCCCGCCTTGTCCCCAAGCCGGCGGGGGCGGAGCTGTCCATCTGGTGCACACCCAATGTGAAAAACTGCCTGCCGCCCATTGAGGGAACGGTGGTCTACGCGCTGGACGTGCCGGAGGACCGGATTGTATTTTTTGACGACGCAAAATGGGACTATGTCCTTAACCACCGCTATCTCCCATTGGACAATGCGGACGAGGCCGCGTACCGGAAACACCTGCAAGACATCGGCGTCACCAATTCCTTCGAGTTCTTTGAAGGACGGTACGCCGGGAAATACCCGGAGGAAACAGCCCGGATTCTGGAGAGCTGGAAGCGAGTCTTTGCCCCCATCGACCACGCCTCCCCCACCGCCTGCGGCAACCTCTGGGAGATCAGACAGGCGCAGATTGTCCGCGTTTTCCATTTCGACGAGACGGTAGTCCCCGTATAGTTCGGAAAATATGCCGAAATGCGTCAATTTCGCTTGACAAGGCCGGATTTGGCCGCTATAATTAGTGAGCCGCTTTGAATGGGTAAAAGTGCGTCCCATGGACACCGCCCCCGACAGCGAGCCCGTATTGAAGGAGTTGAAACATATGCACGCAATCATTGAAACCGGCGGCAAGCAGTACAAGGTCGCAGAGGGCGACGTGGTCTTCATCGAGAAGCTGGACAACGAGGCCGGCGACGCCGTGAAGTTTGACCGCGTTCTCGCCATTCTGGATGAGGACAAGGCCACCTTTGGCGCTCCCGTTGTGGCGGGCGCCTGCGTGGAGGCCACCATCGTCAAAAACGGCAAGGGCAAGAAGGTCCGTATCTTCAAGTACAATGCCAAGAAGGGTTACCGCAAGCGCCAGGGCCACCGTCAGCCTTACACCAAGGTTGAGATCGGCAAGATCTCTGTCTAAGGCATGACCACCGTTACGTTCCATATGGAGGGCGAGCGCATCTCTGGATTCGACGCCCGGGGACACAGCGGATACGCCGAGACCGGGTGCGACATCGTGTGCGCCGCCGTCACCAGCGCTGTGCGTTTGGTAGATGCAACGATTAACGATGTTTTGGGTCTGGCGGCCAGCGTGAAAGTGAGCGAGGCGGACGCGGATATCAGCTTTCGTCTTCCCGGCGGACTGTCCGCCGAATTGGAGGACTGCTGTCAGCCGCTTCTGACGGGCCTGATGGTCTATTTCGCCCAGCTTCACGACGAGTATCCCGAAAATATCGAGGTTTTGGAGGGCTGACCCCCTCCCCATCTAAAACAAGTCTGAAAGAAAGGATGGTTCTTCATTATGCTGAATATTGGTTTGCAATTTTTCGCCCATAAAAAGGGCGGCGGCTCCACCAAGAACGGCCGCGACTCCAACGCCCAGCGTCTGGGCGTGAAGCGCGCGGACGGGCAGACGGTTCTGGCCGGCAACATTCTGGTTCGTCAGCGCGGCACCCACATTCATCCCGGCACCAACGTGGGCAAGGGCAACGACGACACTCTGTTTGCCACCGCCACTGGCGTGGTTCGTTTCGAGCATCTGGGCAGAGACCGCAAGAAGGTCTCCGTCTACGAGGCGCAGTAACCGAACACCATGGAAGGGCCTCGAACGCAGACGTTCGAGGCCCTTTTTTTAGAACGGGACACACTAGGAAGTATGGCTGATCCGCTCCCGACCTCCGGGACACGCCGGGCGTGGGGAGCTGACCAGCCGACAAGAAAGCGAGGCAGTTTATGGCGTCTTCTTTTATCGATAAGGCCCGCATTACCGTGCGGGCGGGCAACGGCGGAAACGGAGTGGTCTCCTTCCACCGTGAAAAATATGTGGCGGCGGGCGGACCGGACGGCGGAGACGGCGGCAAGGGCGGCTCCGTCATTTTGCAGGTGGACGACAACCTCTCCACCCTGCTGGACTTCCGCTACAAGCGGAAGTATTCCGCCCCCAACGGGATGGACGGGCAAGGCGCGCGCAAATCCGGCAAGGACGGGGCGGACCTGACCATCAAGGTCCCCCGTGGCACCCTGGTTCGGGACGCGGAAACCGGCGAAATTATCAAGGATATGTCCAACGGAGAGGCTTATATTCTCTGTAAGGGCGGACGGGGCGGCTGGGGCAACTCCCACTTTGCCACCCCCACCCGACAAATTCCCCGCTTCTCCAAGGGTGGGACCCCCGGCCAGAGCCACGACGTGCTGCTGGAGCTGAAGCTGCTGGCGGACGTGGGTCTGGTGGGCTTCCCCAACGTGGGAAAATCCACGCTGCTGAGCGTGGTAAGTCGCGCCCAGCCTAAAATTGCCAACTACCACTTTACCACCCTCTCTCCCAACCTTGGCGTGGTGTATGTGGGCGAGGGCCGCTCCTTTGTGCTGGCGGATATTCCCGGCATCATCGAGGGTGCCAGCGAGGGTGCGGGTCTGGGCCACGATTTTCTGCGCCACATCGACCGCTGCCGCCTGCTGATCCATGTGGTGGACGTGTCCGGCAGCGAGGGCCGGGACCCTGTGGAGGATTTCGACGCAATCAACGCCGAGCTGGCCCAGTACAGTGCCGACCTTGAAAAGCGGCCCCAGATTGTGGCCGCCAACAAGATAGACGTGATGGAGGATCCGGAAAATCTGGAGCGGCTGCGCAAACACGTTGAAAAGCTGGGGTACCCTCTGTTTGAGATTTCCGCCGCGGCCCATCAGGGCGTGGACGACCTGATGAACAAAGTGAGCGAGCAGCTTTCCACCTTGCCGCCCATCGTCGTGTACGAGCCGGAGTATGTCCCCCGTCCGCCGGTGATTGACTATTCCCAGCCGCTGGATATCCAGCGCACGGATGACGGCGTTTGGGTGCTGGACGGCCCGTGGCTCCAGCGGCTGATGAGCAACGTGAACCAGAACGACTACGAAAGCCGGATGTATTTCGACAGAACCCTGCGGGATTCGGGTCTTTATCAGCGGCTGGAGGAGATGGGCATTCAGGACGGCGACACCGTCTCCCTCTACGACTACGAATTTGAATATCAGCGGTAAACCATGCCTTCCGCATCTGGGGCGGTAAGAGACATATTACACTTTGGCTTCTTGAGCGGCCTAACAATGAAAAGGTCCCCAGCGAGGCATGGCCTCGCCGGGGACTTTTAACGTGCTCTTGCAGGTTTTCGGGCGCAAGTCCGCCGGAAGCCCTCGGCGCACCGCCGTCCAAACGGGCTTGAACACGCGGCGCGTTTTCTTCGCGTTTTTATAACGGTAGTCTCGGCTGCTTACAGCAGCAGCCCCAGCCCGATCACCGTCAATAAATCCTCCGTCTGCCCGCCCGGGCAGTTTAGCGGCAGCTCCTGCGGCTCCACCTGCCCGCCGTCCGGCCGGAGCAGCGCCCGCTGCACACACACCACTCCGTCCCGGTCCCCCATGCTGGAAAAGGTCAGGCTGTCCCGTGCGGACAGACCGCAGCTCACCACCCGCTCGGCCCGAATCTGCCGGGAAGCAAGGCCTGTCCACTCGCTTGGCAGCAGAACGGTACCGCAGGCACACACCGCCTCTGGCGCATCCGAAAGCCGCCGGCACCCCGCCACGGAGAGCGCCAGCACTTCCCACCGCTTTTCCGTCAGCCCCCGAACTGTTTCCGGCCGCTCCACTCCCGCCGGAAGAGGCACGGGGGCTACCGCGCCTCCTCCAAAAAACGCCGCATCCACCATCTGCGCTCCCCCCTCTTTTCAAGTGTTTGCCAAGGCGGCGGGTTTATGCGAAAATTTCTCTCGTTTTTTTTGCTAAGCCGTGTTAGACTGGTTCTAACAATTTGTTTTAAGAGTTCCGAGGTGACTATTTTGCGCTTTTTTGCCCATCTCCATACCGTCAACCATCATCGCGCGCTGGTATGTAAATACTGCTTCAGGTTGGGGCTTTACTGGCAGGGCCTAACCCACGACCTGTCCAAATATTCTCCGCAGGAATTTTGGATAGGCGCAAAATATTATCGGGGAGATCGCAGCCCCAACGACGCGGAGCGGCGGGAAAAGGGCTATTCCAGCGCCTGGATTCACCATAAGTCCCGCAACCGCCACCATCTGGAATACTGGACGGACTACGGCCAAAAGGAAGACGGCGACTTTGGCGTGGTGGGGGTGGAGATGCCCGTGAAATACGTGGCCGAGATGTTCTGCGATCGTTATGCCGCCAGCCGGATTTACCGGGGCGCAGCTTTTGAAAACGCGGACCCATGGCGGTTTTTTCAGCATTCAAAATCCCACACGATTTTAAATTCCAAAACCTCTGATCTTCTGGAAACCATGCTGACAAGACTGAAAGACGAGGGCGAGGACGCCGCCTTTGCCTATATCCGGAACGAGGTCTTGAAAAAGTAAATTTCGTACATTTTTTGTTTCGGAAGCTGAGAAAGCGAGGGCAGCCTTTTGGCTGCCCTCGCTTTTTAATTTCAGCCCTCTTCCGTCGTCTCCCGGAGTTCTTCGGGTTCACGGCTCTGCGTTAAGAGCGTAAAAATAACTTTTGCCCCAAGGCTGAGCGCATCAGTCTGCATTCCCGTCCATGATCGGTGGAACTGGCAGTCGTCAAAACCCAAACAGCCCAAAAGGCGCCCGTTTTCTTTCACTGCACAGAGGAGTATGGAGCGGGCGCTTCGCTCCTCCAGCAGCTTTCGGTGCGAGGCGGGCAGCGTCTCTCCTTCCCGGCAGAGAAAAATTCCTTGAGCGTCAAAGCTCTGTCGGCAGTGCACGTCCATGCTCCGGCAGCGGATACTCTGCCGGACTGCCCGCAGCGGAGCGACGCCCTCGCCGCACCACTCAAAAGTATTAAAGCAATATTCTCCGTCCGCCGAGCTTTCGTAGAGATACACCCGGCTCACATGGAACAGCCGCCCCAACTTCTCCAGCGCACCGGCCACGGCTTCCTCTGTGCCGCCGGGCAGACGGCAATCCCGCAAAATTTCACCCAGAATGCGGGATAATCCCATTTGAACGTCCGTCTCCGGATCAATTTCCGCATAGGGCAGCTCCTCAGGCTCCCCTGCTTCAGCGGAAAAATCCGCTTCACCCAGCACGGCAATTCCTCCGCCGGATTCCTTTGCCTGACAGATGGCATGGCCGCAGCGCTGAAGCAGCGTCTCGCAGTCCTGTCCGTGGGCCGAAGCCATCGCAACGCCCACGCTGCACGAAATCGGCCGACCGGAGTATCGCATTACATTTTCGCATGCCTCCAAAAGTCGGCGCGCCCCGTCCAGAACGGCGCTCTGGGAAAAAACCGACGGCAGGAAAACCAAAAACACATCCCCGCCGATCCGGGCCGCAATCTCACCGTCCCGATATGTCCGCTTCACCACGCCTGCCAGCTCTGAGAGCACTGCGTCACCGAAAATGTGGCCGTACCGGTCATTCACGCGGCGGAAGCCGTCCACGTCCAGCACCAGCATGGCCGCGGTTTCGGATTCCTCCATAGCGGCGAGGCGGATATCAATCCGCTCCCGAGCCACCTCCTTGTGGAACAGTCCGGTCAGCCCGTCCCGCTTGGACTGGTCCGCCAGCTCCTGCGCCGCCTGCTTTTCTTCCTCCACGTCCGAAATAACGCCGATCACCCGGCAGGGTCTTCCGTCGCCTCCAAGCTGCACCGCCGCCTTGGCTCGCTGCCAGCGATACTGCCCATCGGCGGTAATCAGGCGAAACTCCGCCTCTTCCCGCAGAGCACCGTCCCGGATGGACTGAATGGCCCGCTGAATATTTTTCATGTCCAGAGGATAAATGCGGGTGCTGCTTTCCAACGCCTTTTGAAGATAGCTCCGGGGCTGATAGCCCAGCTTCAGCTCCCAGTTTCCAGCAGTCAAAAAACGATCCGTGGCAACATTCCACTCAAAGACAATGCTGCCCTCTCGCTGGGCCGCCACCTGATACCGCTCCAGACACTGGCGCAGATCCTCCTGCACCCGCTTCTGGGCGGTGACGTCCGTCAGCACACACTGAAAATACTCCCGTCCGTCGGCCTCCCGGCGCAGAATGCTGTCCTCCAAAACCCACACCGTGCGCCCGTCGGCGCTCCTCAGACGATATTCCAAGTGCAGCTCGCGCCCCACCGCCAACTGCCTGCGGCAATGTGCCATCATCCGGTCCCGGTCCACCGGGTCCAGCAGGAAAACCATGCGGTTTTGAAACCGAGTGGCAAGCACTTCCTCGGTATAGCCCGTCAGATGTAAAAAGCCCTGATTCATATGGATGACGGTAAGCTCCTGGTCGTTCCTGCGCCACACCAGCGCGGCGGGAAGCCTATTATAAAGCGCACTTGGCTTCTCGGCTTTCTCGGACGGAAGCATCAGCTCCGCCCTTGCCTCGGCCCGGTCCGTCTCCCTGCGCCACACCGCCAAACCCTGACAGCGCCGGGGGTCGTCCGAGCCTAGGCGCAGCACGGTGCTGCGGTACCAGACGTATTCCCCGGTGTCCCGATCCAAAACACGGTACCGCCCGGAATCCTCCAGGGACCCTTCCGTAAAAAAGCGGTGGTACACCCCGTCCACCTGGGCCAGAGCTTTCTCCCGATCCTCCGGATGGACGCAGGACTGCACAAACATAACCCCTGCGTCATCCATGGTTCGCTTCTGGAGAAATACAGCAAAGTTGTGATCCGCCTGATAGAGCAGGTGATAGCTCCCGGCGTTCCAGTCCAGCTCCAGCACCGTGGCGTTCAGGTGGCGGAAGATGGCGGAAAGCTTGTCCTGACTCCGGGCCGTCCGGGTCCCCTCAAAGGCGCGGACGGGACGGGGCATTTCCTCCGCGCCCGCGTCCGCCGGACGCAGCCCGTCGGCATACTTTCGAGCCAGCACAAAAAACTCCGGCTGGGCACTTTTAAAGCACTCCAAAAGCTCCTCGGAAAACGCGCCGCACTCTCCCCGCAGAATCATATCGCAGGCTTCCTCCTCCGGAATCGCCTGCTTATACACCCGGTCTGTGGTCAGCGCGTCAAAACAGTCCGCCACCGCCACTACCTGTGCGCAGATGGGGATGTTGTTCTCCCGCAGTCCTTCGGGATAGCCCCTGCCGTCCCACCGCTCGTGGTGATATCGGCAGATATTGTAGGCATAGCTTAGATACTCCGGATCGCTCATCCGGTCCAGCCCCGCCAAAATCTCGCACCCCTTGACGGTATGGGTTTTCATCACCTCAAACTCCTCCGGCGTCAGGCGGCCGGGCTTATTCAAAACCGCGTCGGGAATGGCAATTTTTCCAATGTCGTGCAGGGTGGAGGCGCTGGCAATCACATCAATGGTATGTTCATTCATTCCATATTCGGGATGCTCTTGCGCCAGCTCCCGCAGCAAAATCCGGGTAAAGCCCCGAATACGGCGGATGTGCTGTCCAGACTCCAAACTCCGGTGCTCGATGACGGAGGAAAGCCCGTCGATCAGCGCGGTATTGGATTCCCGGATGCGGGCGGCCTGCTCCTCCACCAGCTCCTCCAAATGGAGCTTGTGACGGTAAAGCTCCACGGCGTTTTGTATCCGCCGCTTGACTGGCCGTGCTTCGAAGGGCTTTATAATAATATCCGTCGCCCCCAGATCAAACACCCGGACCTCACTTTCGGGGGTGTGGTCGGCGGTGATAACGATGATGGGGATGCGGGAGAGGTCCTCATCCCCCGCGGCCTCTTGCAGCACCGCGTATCCGTCCTTCACCGGCATCAGCAAATCCAGCAGCACGGCTGCAATTTTTTGCCGGTTCCGGCGCATCAGCGTCAGCGCCTGCGCGCCGTCCTCCGCCTCTAAAATCTCGTATTCTCCCTCGAACATGGCGGAGAGAATTGCCCGGTTAATCTGCATATCGTCCACCAGCAGCAATGTGTTGCAGGTCTGTGTCATCGTCCGCCCCTCCATGCCGGATACAGGGTGCGGACAATGCCGCCCCTCCGGTCCTGTCGGCTCTGTTTCCTCCGCTGTGTCGTCATGGGTGATCTCCGTTCTATCTCAGTCTTTCGTTTCCCCGCCGTCCGGAACGGTCGGCCGGTCTTTGGCGGAGAACTGCAAAAATATTCACTCTTGCATGTTATTTTACTTCAAAATGGCGCTCTTCGCAATAGTTTGCACTGCCTGGTTGACGTAATATTTTCCATTTTTTTGTGCAAAAAATCCCAAAATCCGTATTTTTTATACGAGGACGTCCTTGCGCCGTAAAAATTAAAAAACCGCCCCTGATGAAGTCTTTCATCAGGGGCGGTAATTGGTGCGGACTGTCTCCCGGCTCTCCCAAAACCGCGGAGGCGGCTGCCGCACGCATCAGCCTCCCAAATATGCCTTTTTGATGGCGGGAGACGCCAAAAGCTCGCCGCTTGGGCCGGTGGTTAC
>NZ_DALZCH010000089.1:0-13058 GCF_031978065.1 Oscillibacter sp. | reverse complement strand
AGTATAGACAAAATCTAGGGCTTGCATAGTACAAGATTTTGTCCGCACCCCCTTATCGAATGGAGTATGAAACAATTAGAAATTGAAATTCCAGCCTTCAAAGCGGGAGAATGGATTCCAGTTGAATATACCGCAAGAGGAATAGACATTTCTCCAGAGATACATATTTTGAATTTGTGCAACTTATTCTACCTTATCTACACGGTAAAGTACAAGTTTTACAAGTTGAAGCACCACGCATATGCGTAGCGCTTCAACCCAGTACGCCAGAGCCAGAGTCCTGCGTGCTAAAAGGCCGTAAGTGTTGATATATAAGCGCGAATAAGATCAATAAAATTTATTTTCAACACGATATGCAACAACGCGCCGAAAATGGGCGGACGGCCCCGGTTGCCGCTGGGGTAATACGGAACAATGATGACGCCCCACTTGTCCCACGGGATAATTTCGCCCAAGGTTTCGATGAACTCTTCCCGTCGCGCTTTTTCTTTCGTAAGCTATATTCAATATCTCTAAAAGTCTGCTGTTTTTATTTCTTCCCACCGCCCGTGTCTTGATGCTTCTATTTTATCGCTTCCTCCTCTCGTGGGTAGCTTTGATTAAATCAGAAATTCCTTGGCGTTCAATATTCCCGATTTGGTTCCAGAGATTATCGCCGGCGAAAAAGGCAGGAGAACGAATACGCCCACAGGACCGATTATGGCCTTGTGGGCGGCTTCCTTTAACGGGGAATCAGATTAAGTGCTTCCTCTTGCCATTTACAGGGAGAGCGCCAAATTTGCCCCAGGCCGTTTTCCTTTCGGTTTTGTGATCTTGAAGCGCACCACTTCCAACACGCGCTGTTCTGCCCAAAAGTTGAGTAAGATTTCCCAAAACTTTTCGCTTGCCATGCGTTTTTCTGAACGCAACAAATTTATCTTATAAAAAAGTCCAAAATACCACTAACCCATCTCTGAAAAACTTCAGGAAAGTAGGCTTGCTTATAAGAGAAATGGAGAGAATCAAAATGGAATAAGTTTTTGCTTTTCGCTGGTGACTTGTTCCTTTGAGGATGTTCATAGAATACTCGTTATAGTTAAAAGTGGATTTAAAAAGCTATGAATAGGGTGTAAATGTCCGAGCAACATATAAAGTTGTACGCCGGCCATGCATGGCTTTATATTTTATGCAGGTCGCATAATGCTCTTTAACGCCCATCTTGTGTTTAGCATAGGTAAGGGCTCGCTTGATTCCTCAATTTTCTTGAGGTTTTGATGAGTCAAAATTTCTTGACTGCCGAGGGCATTCGAACGATTGACAACGATTTGATCTGTAGAATGTGATACTGCTTACGTGAAAAAAGGGCGCTGCTTTTGTAACGGCAAAAAAATAACGAGTCTAATTAAAAACTTTCATCTATTTCTCTACCGCATGCGTCTAATAAGTGAAAAGCTTTTCATCCCCATAAAAGGAGACCATTATGGTTATCAACAAGCATGAATACGCCAAACGGATACAAACCGGCCGCATAAAACTTTACCGGACAGCATTCTGCTATGTAAAGAATGAACAAGATGCACTGGATATTGTCGGCGAAGCGACCTGCAAAGGCCTGGAGTCCCTGCATCAACTGCGGCAGCCAGAGTATTTTGATATCTGGATGACCCGAATCGTCATCAATACAGCATTGAGTTTCCTGCGAAAAAAACGCCTGTACGCAGTTTGCAGTACAGATACCATGGAGGAAATCGCTGTGGATGAGGATACGATGCATCCCGAGGATACGATGGACCTCTATGAAGCGCTGGATGTGCTGGATCCCTTGGAGCGAACTTATGTGATTCTTCGCTTTTTTGAAGATTGGCCCATCCGTGAAATGGCGGATATCTTGCAAACCCCGGAGCCCACCGTGAAGTCGCGTCTATATCGGGCATTAAAAAAAATGCGAAAATATCTGATTGCATGAAAGGAGGCTTGAATACATGGTGAACCTAGGCAAGAAGCGGTACGAGGAGATCCCAATTCCGGCAGAATTGGACCGGGTTTTGCACAAAGCGATACACCGGGGGGAACAGTACCGCGCACTGCGGCGGGCTGCTTCAAACGTGGCGGCGGCAATTCTGATGCTGTTTCTGTGCGCAAATATTCCGTCATTGTATGTCGGCGCGGTGCAAATTCCGGTGGTTGGGCAGATGATTCGTATCATGCGCATCGGCTCAGGGGGACAAACTATGGAGAATGTGAACGCCACTGTGGAGGCGGCTGGTCAGACTATTTATATTTGTTTTCCGGCGGACCAAGTTCCGAGGTACACCAGCCGGATCAAAAGCGGCCCTTATCGAATGATACTGCGCCTGCACAATGTGAGCAATCTCGACGAAAAGAAGCTGGTGGAAGATCTGCTCGCCACGGGGGCGGTAACCGACGCCTATCGGAATGCCTATCCAGATGAGGGTGATTGGGGGATTACCATAGTGCTGCGGGAGGGGCACAACTGTTCCCTTGGGGAATACATTGCTCCGGCAAAGCTGTCTTTGGAGTTCTATAAGGAGGCAGACAGTGTGGAGGAAAAAACAGTCTATTTTCTCCGTAGCAAGGGGATGCTCTTTGGAAATGAACTGGCGACTATGACGCAACGATTGGCATGGGAAGGCGCGAGTCAGGTCAGGGCCGCCGACGGCACATATTTTGTCTCGCTTGGCAGCTATGACACCGCAGAACAGGCTGCCGCCGCGCTGGAAGGTCTGCAGAAAAAATTCGGGGAGTCGCTGGAGATGTATGTGGCATCTTGTGGCGTATACCAAACCCCGGAGGTATAAATTTTAAAGGAGAAGATTAGTATGAACCGATATTTGTTGGCAGGACTGGCACTGAGCCTGATGGTATTGAGCGGATGCGGCGCGGCCGTTTCAAAAGAGAGCGCCTCCGGTCCTGAGCCGGTTCCGCAAATCCAGGCGACATCAACACCCGAAGCGGAGAACAGCTTCACCGCCTGGCTTCCGGAAGGTGTAGAGCCAGTCATGGCGGAAACCGCTCCCTTACCGGAACTGGCCAAGGTCATTGTGGATCAGTATGAAATTCCGCCGGAAGAATGGGATAAAACAAAATACTATTACAACTACGTGGATCTGAACGGGGATGGAACTGACGAAATTTTTGCCGTTGTGATGGGCCCGTATACCAGTGGAAGCGGAGGGGATTCTGCCTTGTGGGTTATTCCCTATGCCGGCATGGCAGTTGGACAAACGTTCACCCTCGTTCGGACGCCGATTATTATCAGTGACACAATGACAAATGGGGCTCATGAAATTCTTATGCAGCGGAGCGGTGGAGGTGCGGAAACGGAGTACATTCGGCTGGTTTGCTCCGATGGCATATACAGCAATCCTTCTGACGCTGAAGTGGTTGCGGATATCTCTCAAATTACCGGGAAGGCAATAATCAGCAATGATTTGATAGCGGATATGGAGTCCGGCACATTCTTGACATTGGCGGATGCAAAAGAAGTGACGGACTCTTAACCTGTGGATTCGGTCAAAAGATTCTTGCAGGATAAATGGTTTTCTTTTTGATTTCAAGGTGCTATAAGATCATTATGAAACATTCTCAAATAGGAATATGAAAGGCAAGCACTTTAAAAATGAACAAGATAAATCAAAATCAATTAAGGCTATACGAATGGATCGTATTTTTTGTCGGATGGATTATTGTTTTTCTGCTTGGGGCAGATTTCCCTCCGCCGAAAGGATTTCTATGGTTGATAGCATTATTGGCTATGTTGGCTACTATTCAGGACAGGCAGCTAAAATACCTTCTTTCAAATATAGGAAGAAGTCCTACTTTTTTTAAAAACTTTCTTTTTTTCTTTCTCGGCAGCATCTGTATTGCAGCAGTAACTTCTTTTATTGGGAAAACCCAAGCGACATCAGCAAAAATAATTTGGATTGTAATTGTTACTTGTGTAGGTACAGTGTATGGCATAGGCTTTTGGCTTATTAACAAGCTTTTAATAAAACAAAGTCACGGGAAACGAACACGATAACTTTCAATTTATTGATGAAGTGGTTAGCTCAGGCCAAGTTGGCCCTGTCGACAAAGTGGGGAAAAGCGTCTTTTCTCTTGTATTGCTCTGTTACGACTCTGTATATTCTGACTTTGTAAAAAGCTCCAACATGGCCCGAAGTTACCTCTATTATACAAGAACGCCGCCTTTAGTTTCACTAAGGCGGCGTCTTGCGTAATGTAATAGATATCAAATTTAGGGAGGTAGGATAACGCTAGTTCTTCCCGGCTCTGCTCACCGGCGACTACGGCTCGCTGCGCGTAGGCAATATTCTCAATGCGCATTCTATCCAGCTAAGGATATTAAAACAGTGCTGACCACATTGTTGAATTTTGCAGTAGCTGAACAGTGGATTCAAACGAACCTAGCAGAATTTATATCGCTTCCGGAGCTTCATGAAAAGGAGCTGGAGCCATTTACAGAAATAGAGCTACACCGGCTTTGGGACGTTTACGGAAAAGGCGATGTGTTTATTGGCTTTATTCTGTTGATGATTTATTCAGGCATGATGCCAGGAGAGCTGTTTTTATTTAAGAAGGATATGGTTGACTGGGATGCTTATGAGATTCGCGGTTGCGGCCTGAAGACGAAAAAGCGAAAGGAAACGCCAATCGTATTTCCTGATATCATCGCTCCGGTTCTGCTGGATTTATGCCAGCAGTCGAAGAGCCGTGTAGGGAACGTTCTTTGCATGAACCGTGATAAGTTCTATCAGGAATATCATTCTGCGCTGCAACGAGCCGGTGTTCGTGATTTGCCGCCCTATTCCTGCCGACATACGACGGCTACCGCATTAGCCCTGGGCAATATCGCGCCCAGCGTAATTCAAGAAGTGATGCGCCACACGAAGTTCACTACGACACAAAGATATATTCATCCAGATACGGCAGCTGCGCACAAAGCTGTTAATCAGATGGACAAAGGAAAGGCTCAATAAAGTCCTATAAAATCTTAAAAAAAGCTTTTCTATACAGGACACGGTAAAGTACAAAATGCCGCAATCCATTGCGGCGCAACAGGCAAACAACCCTTGCTAAGGGAGTAGGCGGGTTAAACCGCGCGAGAGTTCGAATCTCTCCTTCTCCGCCAAAAAGTGCTTGAAAACCGCTGAATTTGTGGTTTTCAAGCACTTTTTATATTTAATTTGACAGGTATTCAAAATCGGCTTTTTTTAGGAAAATACTAAAAAATACTTTAGAAAATCAAAAAAAACCAACCTGTAAAGTACATGGTAAAGTACATGGTAAAGTACAAGTTTTACAAGTTGAAGCGCCACACATGTGCGTGGCGCTTCAACCCAGCATGCCAGAGTCAGAGCTCGGTGTGCTAAAGGCATGTAACCGTTGTTAAATAAGCGCGAATTAAAGTGATAAAACTAATTTGCAACAATACATCAGAGCACATACCATTAATCTAAATCAGCATTAATTAACTTATATAGAAGCCGACTATTCCCTGCTTCTTGAAATCCATTCATTTCATAGAAATCAAACTCTTGCATATTCTTTGCTTTTTGCGGATAAGACGAGCCAGAATAGCGCCTGCGCATTATCATATTCATCTCATCTTCGCTGAATTGATATAGTTCTCCAAATTGTATAATGTTAGTTTCAATTTTTTCTTTATTGGCACAAACAGCATCCATTTTTTGAACTGCTATGCTCTGTAGAGTCTGATAGCGCTCTTCCTCACCTGCATCACATTCGTATTCCAATGGCGTTGGATAAAAAGCAATAATATCGGGTGCAACGTGGAGTAGCTTAAGCACTACCCCTGATAGATTCTCTAATATACTTGATTTAAGCTGCATATCATTACAATCATGTTCAATATTGAACTCGTGTATATAATACACATTTTGTTCTGGATCTAAATCTAGTGGTTCACCGACGTCGGTAAGTGCTGATAACGTGTACTCCAGAGCTTCATTTACATCATCGCATATCTCGTGCGGATCCTCACCTTCAGCTATAATTTGCTTGCATAAGATTAGACAACCCGATATTATTCCAACTTTTGTTGCATTAGTATAATCGCCTAAATATATAGCTTCTAGTTTTTCTTCAGATATACTAGATGCAACTCCAAAAAATTCAATTTTATTCCAGACAATGCAGGTGTCATGGCAGTCATACTCATCAGGAAGTGGATTAATATCAAAACTACAATCTCTGCCGCAAGAGCAATTAGCAAAAATACTTTCGAATTTCTTTTTTCTCCCCATACTTACACTTCCAAGTGCTGTATATTTAGCCGAATTAATGAGCGTTTTCTTTTAACGGGATTTTCAAGGATTTCTCCTTTCCTGACCCCTGACCTTATAGTACAGTATATAACACCACTTGTCGAGAGCAGTTTTGTAAATGATTCACAAATACGAAAGAGATGACAGCAGCTCTGAAAGTGGCCATGCAAGACGAGGAAGAGAGAGCGCCGGCCTGTGTGGGCGACTTTCGGATAAAATTATCTTACTGCTCGTTTCTCCGCTCGGAGCTAGGCGTGTATTGGAAGACAAACTGTCTTTTAAGCAGTGGGTCCGGGGTTCGAATCCCCGCCGGGTCACCAGCATTTTCCCTAGAGCCGCAATGGCTCTAGGGATTTCTTTTACTATTAAAGCACAGCAACCGTTAGCATTTTAACGCAGCAAATAGGAACAAAAACTTAAAAATAGGAACACTTTCGAGAACAAAATTTCTTTGAGTTCTATCTCAAGTATTCATAATGAAGATGCCTCCCTGCTTACATGATAATAGTTTTACCGGTTAAAGCGGTGTGCTACATGAATGCTTTAAGATATCCAGCCTTGAAACAAGACTACCTCCAGACCATCTTCAAAGCAACCCAAGGAGTCACTTGCGAGAGACCATCTATATATATGGGTATAGCAGTGATTGGATATTTTCCTTGTCTTTTTAAAAAGCATGGTATATTCTAAATTAAGAAGAGGTGATTATCACAAATGAAAGATTTAATTAAATTGCTAAAACTTCCTCCTACATATTTTTTCGTTTTTTTCATCGTTTCAGGTGGTACACTCTTTTTGCCGCAAGCAATCTTAGATAAAATGGGTTTTTCAAATTTACAAGATCCTTATAATATGATTTTAGGATGCGTTTTTTTAGTATCTACGGCACTGCTTTTGGCCTCGATTATTCAATATGGACTTAAAACAATGAAACATTATCATGCAAAGAAGAAACTGCCTATCGTATTTGCAGAAAATATGAATGCATTATCGAATTATGATAAAAGCATAGTCTATCTTTTATCTTTGACCCCAAACTTGACGTTTAATTTACCAATGCACGACGGTTCAGTTTTAAGGCTTGAAAGCAAATTAATAATTCAAAAGACCAGTTCTCAATATTTGGTGGATATGCTAGATCCTCGAGTCGCCTTTACTTTAACTAATATTGCTTCTGATTATCTCAAAAAAAATAAAGACTTTTTTGATTCATTACCATGTGAATATAAAAGAGAATCTGAGCATCTGGTATCCGCTAGCTGGTAGCAAGTCCGCTGACAGTTAAGAATTTACCCCAACCACTCTCTACTTGGCTGCAGGTAAGCAACTATGAGCTGCTGACCAGCCGCCTTTTTAGCAGTAGGTTTGAATCACCGCCGGGTCACCAAATAGGGACTTATCCGAACATATACGGTTTATTTTCGTAAACGGCCTTTTCGGTTGTGTAATAAACCGTGGATAATGGGTAAGCCAAGGCCACTCGCCCTGTATGGACGAGTGGCCTTTTTACTCTCTTTTCAGGGATTTAAAACTACAATGAGTATCCCTTTCAAAATAGCTCATTTAACCTTCGGTACAATTTCAAGCTGATAACCCAAAGTATCTAATAAATTACATAGCGTCCTTAAGGTGGGGCTATTTTCTCTGTTTTCCATACGTGAGATCACCTGTTGTTTTAGGCCAGAGTGCCGTGCTAATTCAGTTTGCGAGAAGCCATTTTCTTTTCGCAGTTTTACTAATTCACCTAGTATGCGGTATTCTTCGCGGCTACTATCCCAAGCTTGTTTAAAATCGGCATCGTTGCCTCTCTGTTCATCAATATAAGATTTAATACTAATTTCCTTAAATGGCATAATTAACTCCTAATATTTGTCCACCATTATATATTCTGTTTCTATCAATATTAGTTTTTATTAATTTTTTTAATCTACTTTTTATAAATTATTTTAACTATTATATGATTGGCTTCTTAATTTCATTCTGGAGTTCCTTGGCTCGTTTTTTGACAATATCTGAGTCTCTCTTCTCAGTGCGATTCTTTTGCTTTTTACATGCATAAAGTAAATACACATCCGTACCTTCTATAGCTACGAAAAAAATCCTATTATGCTTATAAAAGTATACTTCATGAATTTTACCTTGCCACGGCTTGATTTTTAGTAGCTCCATGCAATCGTTTTCGAGATTTTGAAGTACGGATATTCCATCAACCCTTTCCCTTTCAGTTAACGAATTGATATACTCTCTAATTTCGTCAATGCCTCTTGTTGTTTCATAACAATGAACTTTCACGACATCCTCCTGTTTGAGTAAAGCAACTATATCTAGAACTTATAATACAACAAATGTGTTGTACTTGTCAAGAACAATATTGGAATTTAATTCTTTCAACAAGTCTCATTTTCAAATACCATTTGCCCTGATAGCTCATCTGGCGTCGGCTTGCTTCGTCAGCGTTGTATCATTCGAATGATACAATGGCCGTCGGTAATAGCTTCTTTATGCTCTGCGCATCCAACTCCCATCCGTCCTTGCGGTGGCCGAGTTGCCGGGGGCAGGGAGAGAGGCGAGCCAAGGAGCGCCGACCAGCGTGGCCGGCTCACAGAGAACGTCACCTCGCCTCTCTCCCCCCACTGCGGCGGGTCCCCCCTCTCACCACTCCGACTTTCTCTCGCAAAAAAAGCTGGCCGGGGTATAGTTTTCCAAGGCGGAGCCGAGCTGGCGCCGCCTGCATTTTGTCCTGGCTTGCTTGTATTCCAGAATATGGAAGCTATATATCTTTTTTCTTCTCTTGTAAAAACCCCCGTTATCTTAGGTCTATCTTCGTTGTTCTGAATATCGGCGTACCCCCGGTCAGAAAGGCAGTTACGCTGCGCCGCTGCCTGGCGTGCTGCGCGCAGCGTTTTGGCCAATATCGGCCGACGTATGGCCATAGCATCACGTAGCGGGAGATAGGAGTTGCTGGAGAACGCACCGTTGCGCTTCTTGCAGCGCTGTATGTAGAATAGCCCGGCACAGTCCAGCGCCTTCAGAGCGACCCGGACGGTACTTACCGCAAGGCCGGTTTCTTTGTGGACTTTGGAAAAGCTGGGGTAAGCGTGGTCTTTGCGTATCTGGCGATAGACGTAGAGGAACACAGCCACGGATGCACCGTGCAGCCTCCCTTCCTCCAACTTACGCACGTAGCGGTAGGGAATCATCATAAAGCCCCGCTCAGGGACAATGCAGGTGTACTCAGACGCGCTGCGGGTCATTCTGCCCGTCTCCGGATCGCGCTTGGCCCGGTGACGCTTTACGGTGATATACCCTGCCTCCTCCAACTCCTTCAGCTTGCGGCTCACCGTGTCTACGGCCAACCCGGACAGCTTGGCAAGCTCCCGCTGGGTCTTATACACTTTGCCGGTGCGCTGGCTGGCGTAGCTGAACATGGTAAGGGCAAGCTGCTTCGCGTAGGCGGTTATGTTCTTGCCCTCGGTGTCCTTTGCCAGCTTCTGCGGAAAGCGGAAGGACGGCTCTGCCCGGTGTCCTATGTACATGGTTTCTCTCCTGCATTCCGATTTACGTTATATAATGGATATAAGTTATATAATGTAAATCCGTTATTTCTGTTATTTAAGTTATATAATTGAAATAAGAAAATGAGGTGTACCAGTCATTCTACTGATACACCTCATTTTTTCTACGGGTCACGGTTCATCGTTCCATAGTCCTCCAATTTCTTTTGATTTTCTCGTATGTACCGCTCCAGGAGCTGGGCCACCAGTTCGCTGACGCTCCGGCGCTCCACGTAGGCCAGCTTCTTCACGTCCTCATAGAGACTTGGCAGGATGGCCAGACTGATACGCTGCTTCGTCTCCTGGTCGGATTTGGGCCGGCCTTTCCCGGCCGCTGCCGGTGTCGGCTCCGCATGGATGATAGACGCAACCACGCCGCGCCCAGCCCGCTTCGCTTCCCGTTCTGCCAGTCCCATTTCAGTTTCCGCCCTTCTTCATAATGCAGGCCGCGACTTTCCCATACTCCGTGGCCGCGTCGTTGGTGGGGGCCTGCTCCGTGACGGCCTTTCCATCACAGACGCCCTTCTTGACAGCGGCCAGCTTCTTCACCGTGGCCACCACGGAATACTTGTCCTGAAGGAGCTGAAGAATCTCCCGGTCATCCTTGACACGCATTTCGTACATCGTGGCAATGACCCCTAGCACGGTAAGCTGGGGGTTCACCAGATCGCGAATCTCTGCCACGGTATCCAATAGCTGTTCAAGGCCACGGTAGGCGAGGTAGTCCGTCTTTACCGGAATTAGGACGCTGTCCGCGCTGGCCAGCGCGTTAATGGTGAGGATGGAGAGCTGGGGCGGGCAGTCGATCAGGATGTAATCATACTGGCCGCGCACCTGGTCAATGGCGCGGCGCAGGATGGTTTCCCGGACGGGGCGGCCAATGAGCACCACCTCCAACTGGGCCAGCTCCAGCCGGGACGGAACGAGGAATAAGTTAGCCTGAAGCTCACAGGTGCAGCGGCTGATTGGCACGCTCTCCTTCTGCAAAACGCTGACAACGGTGTTTTCATAGTCATACGGCTCCAGCCCCGCACTGATGGTAAGGCTTGCCTGACTGTCCAGGTCAATCATCAGGGTTTTCTTTCCTGCACGAGCCAGGGCAACACCCACGTTGAAGGTGCTGGTGGTCTTGGCCACGCCGCCTTTCTGATTCGCAAAAGCAATTACGGTTCCCATGTTTTTTCCTCTTTCCTAATTCGTTCTTTGGGTCTATCACAATCATTGACCGAGGGCTTGTCTCAAAAATCCTGCACAGATAGTCCACACGTTTCATTTGAATCACCTGAATCATTGATATAATGGATATACGTTATATAATTGAAATAACTTAAATAACGGTTTCGCACTTGCCGCCGTGCCGGGTTACCTATAACTTATATCATTTATATAAGTTAAATAATGTAATTGGCGGCTGCGCCGGGGATGGAGTAGCGGTTGCAGAGATTACTTCCGTCTTTTCCTTTTCGTCGTTCCACCTGAACAAGACCGGCAGCAAACAAAATCTTCAAATCCTCGACAATTCTGCCCCCGCCTATTTTTACATGGCAGGCAATCTGTCTTAGGCTTTGGTCAGAATGGCCTAGAGATAGACACTGGTAAAGGTACAGGAATACCACTATGGCCGCAGTGGACAACTCAGGCGAAAGGAGCCGGGAGCAAAGGTCACGATCCAGCTTCAGCGTTGGCTCCTGTCCGAAGCAGCAGCGCCGGTGTTCACAGCGCAGCCGCCCCACCGGGTGCAGATACCCAGCTTGGAGCAGCGCGGCCAGCGCCGCCCTGATAGTGGGAATAGAAAGCCCGGACAGCTCTTTCAGATCGGGCAGCGTGATAGAAAATACCTCCGGCAGGTCGTAAGCGGCGTGCAGAGCCAGCAGGAGCCGAAGCGCCGACCGAGGTAGGGCTGTGTCAGTGACCGCCCTGGAAGGTATGTAACAAGTGCTGGTCATACGTTGCAAGCTTCATCTGCGATATCCTTCATGTCAAACGTGCCGTCCTCATGGAGCAGCAGCACACCAGCCTTCGTCAGCTCCGCTTCACAGCAGCGGATAAAGTCCGGGTCTTCGTGCATGGTGAGTGCAATCAGCTCCGCGCCGGGATACTGGCGGGAAATTGTCTCCCGGCAACGGTAGAGATGCCCAGCCACGCAAAACGCTGCATCAGAAAGATGCGCGTCAAAAATACTGTGCGGCATTAGGCTGTATTCCTCGTCCGCTTTTAACGGCAACTCAAACCGCAGCACCGGCTTGCGGCGCTTCTGCCTTTTCTTACTCATTGGAATCCTCCTCCATCATTGTTTTCACTCCGTTTTGGATAAAAGCGTCTATGTCACGGTCCTTCAGCTTCAGGTATTGAATGCCCAGCTCACGGGCCGAGCCTGCGGCCTCCTCAATCCGGCGCTGCTCTGCCGGGGAGCTGCCCTCCATGGCCTCAAAGACGGACATGAAAAACGCTGCGCTGGAAATGTGCGCGGCCTTGGCGGAAATTGCCGCCAACCGCTCTACTTGCGGCTGCATGGTTTCCTTGACTGCCCGTCGTACCAGCTCATTCAGGTAATCATCATCGGCCTTGGCCCCGATGGACACAAGCCCACGGTCTACAAGGTCCCGCAGCACTTCGCTTTTGGAAGTGTGCCGCTGGGCCGCTAACCGGCCCAGCGTTTCATCCAGCTCCCGGGAGCAGCGCACCGGGCGGTATGCTCTCTTTTCATCTGTGCGTTTCATAAAACCCTCATTTCACATTTCAAGCCGTATTACTCAAGTTCGGGTTCGCTCTCTGGCTGGTATTCGGCATAGCCTGCTTCAGCGGCCATATACGCCATACATTTTGAATGAAGTTCATCGGGAAGTGGCCTATGTTGATTGGGGATGTTCTGCGCCGTGAATGGTAATTTTACGACCATCGTCCAATCTTCGTCCAAAAGCGCGTCCTGCAGGTCAGCTCCGTTTAACTCAGCTCCGTGCAGATCTGCCCCCCTCAGATCGGCTTCCTTCAAATTTGCATTTCGTAAATCAGCTCCCTCCAGATTTGCGCCGCGCAAGTCAGCCCTGCACAATTTCGCCCATGAAAAACCGCCTTATCCTAAATCCCCCTTCCGCAAATCGGAGGATGGAGGGCTAGACCCGGGCGGGTGTGCCTCCCCAGGGCGCATCCCTGCAATATGGCGGCGGACAAAATCGGCTCCTTCTAGCACTGCCCAATAAAAATTCCCTCGGTGAAA
>NZ_DALZCH010000088.1:0-13188 GCF_031978065.1 Oscillibacter sp. | reverse complement strand
GGCGCACCCAGCGGGGACCGGAAGCCTTACGGCAATTCGGGCGCACCGACTGGCGACCGGAAGCCCTACGGCAGACCGGATGCACCCAGCGGCGACCGCAAGCCTTACGGCAGACCGGGCGCACCCAGCGGCGACCGGAAGTCCTACGACAAACCGGGCGCACCGACTGGCGACCGGAAGCCCTACGGCAGACCGGATGCACCCAGTGGGGACCGGAAGCCCTACGGCAATCCGGGCGCGCCGACTGGTGACCGCAAGCCTTACGGTAGACCGGGCGCACCCAGTGGGGACCGGAAGCCCTACGGCAGACCGGGCGAACCCAGTGGGGACCGGAAACTCTACGGCAAGCCGGGCGCACCCAGCGGGGACCGGAAGCCCTATGGCAAACCGGGCGCACCCAGCGGGGACCGGAAACCCTACGGCAAGCCCTCGTTCAGCGGGAAGGGACCCAAGCCCTTTGCCCACAGCAATCCCGTGAAGCGCGGGAAGGGGACCTTTCCTAAAAAGGACAACTGAGAATACTCCCCCGTTCCGGGGGGTGGCAGAGGGCGACGCTCCCTTTGCTTCGCCGCGCGGCGGCGATAGATATATTGCGTTTCCGGCGGCGATTCTCCGGAGACGCGCCCTGACCCACCCGCCAAGGAAGGCGGCGCGGGCCGCAGAGAGGAGACGGCGTCCCCCCTCGCAAGCGAACGATGGAGGTGGCTTTATTGAGTACGAGTGCAGCGAATAAATACAGAGTCCGGGAGCTGGCCAAGGATTTAGGCCTGAGCAACAAGGACATCATGGATGTTTTGGGGAAGTATGGCGAGGCCCCCAAGAGTAATATGCAGGCATTGACCGACAAAGAGCTGTCGCTGGTGTTTGAGGCTTTGACCCAGGCCCATCCGGCGTCCGGCATTCAGGAGATTTTTGCCGATACCTACAGGGAGCCGGCGAAGCAGGAGCAAAGCGTCCCCACGCCTGCACCCGCTCAGGCCGCTGTGGAAAGGCCTGCCCAGCAGCCCGTCGCTCCGGCGGTCCCCATGGCTCAGGTGCAGAAGGCGACGGTGGCTCCCGCGCCTCTTGCCGCGCCCCGGCCTGTTAATCCCCAGCCTGCCGCTGGGCAGGCGAAGCCTGTGCTTTCCCAGCCCGCAACCCGGGTTCCTCAGAAAAAGGTGGTGGACACCCGCAAGGGCGGCGACGTGAATCTGGCGAAGTACGACGAGAAGCTGGAGCAGATGGCGCCTGATAAGGCTCGGCGGATGCAGCCCGCCGCCCCGGGAAAGCAGAAGTTTCGCCCCAATAACAACCGCCGTCCCGGCCCAGGCATGACCTTTTCCAACAAGCGGCGGCAGGATGAGCAGGAGAAAATGCGCCGTCTTCAGTTGGAGATTGCCAAGAAGGCGCCCCTGAAGGTTTCCATCCCCGACGAAATCAGCGTGGGTGAGTTGGCCTCCCGCATGAAGAAGACTGGTGCGGAAGTGGTCAAGGTGTTGATGAAAAGCGGCATCATGGCCTCTTTGTCCCAGATGATTGATTATGACACCGCCACTTTGGTGGCGCTGGAGTTTAACTGCAAGGTGGAGCACGAAGTCACTGTCACCATCGAGGAGCAGTTGATCGATACGCATCAGGACAAGGAAGAGGAGCTGATTTTCCGCGCCCCCGTGGTGGTGGTCATGGGCCACGTGGACCACGGCAAGACCTCTCTGCTTGACGCCATCCGCGACACCTCTGTCGCCGAGGGCGAGGCGGGCGGCATCACCCAGCACATCGGCGCCTATCAGGTGCAGTTGGACGGAAAGCCCATCACCTTTCTGGATACGCCGGGCCACGAGGCGTTTACCTCCATGCGTGCCCGTGGCGCCATGATTACGGACATCGCCATTCTGGTGGTGGCGGCCGACGACGGTATCATGCCCCAGACTGTGGAGTCCATCAATCATGCAAAGGCCGCCGGGATCCCCATTGTGGTGGCTATCAACAAAATCGACAAGCCTGCTGCCAACCCCGAAAAAATTAAGCAGCAGTTGACGGAATACGGCCTTCTCACCGAGGACTGGGGCGGTGAAACCATCTGCTGTCCCATCTCCGCCAAAAAGCGCACCGGCATCGACAAGCTGCTGGAGATGGTGCTGCTCACCGCCGAAATGGCGGAGCTGAAGGCCAACCCCAACCGCGCCGCCTCCGGCACGGTGATTGAGGCCCGGCTGGACAAGGGCCGCGGCCCTGTGGCGACGCTTTTGGTCCAAAACGGAACCCTGCGTCAGGGCGATACCATTATCGCCGGAACCGGCGTGGGCCGCGTGCGGACCATGACCAACTCCAAGGGCAAGCGCATCGAAGAGGCCGGCCCCTCCGTTCCCGTGGAGATTGCGGGCCTGTCTGAGGCTCCTGCCGCCGGCTGCACCTTTAACGTGGTGGCCGATGAGCGTATGGCACGAGAGCTGGTTGAGCAGCGCAAGGAAGAGGAAAAGTTCAAGTTCGCCGCGCCAGTGCAGAAGGTGTCTCTGGAGAATTTGTTTGACCAAATTCAGGCGGGTGAGCGCAAGGAACTGGCCCTCATCGTCAAGGCCGACGTGCAGGGCAGCGTGGAAGCCGTTCGCGTGTCTCTTGAAAAGCTCAGCAACGCCGAGGTGGCCGTTCGAGTCATTCACGGCGGCGTGGGCGCAATCAGCGAGTCCGACGTGATGCTGGCCGCCTCCACGGGCGCCATCATCGTGGGCTTCAACGTCCGGCCCGACGCCGCCGCCAGAGACGGCGCGATTCGGCAGAACGTGGATATGCGGATGTACCGCGTGATTTACGACTGCATCGACGAGATCGAGTCTGCCATGAAGGGCATGCTGGCCCCCAAGTTCAAGGAAGTGGTTCTGGGTCACGCGGAGATCCGCCAGACTTACAAGGTGTCTTCCATCGGCACCGTGGCGGGCGCGTATGTGCAGGACGGCAAGCTGGTCCGGGATTGCAGCGTGCGTGTGGTACGGGACGGCATCGTGATTCACGAGGGGAAGCTCGGTTCTCTCCAGCGGTTTAAGGACACGGTCAAGGAAGTCACCACCAACTACGAGTGCGGCTTGACGGTGGACCGGTTTAACGACATCAGAGAGGGCGACATTATCGAGAGCTTCACCATGGAGGAACTTCCCCGGTAACCGGATATAATAAGGGCGGCGGCGTGGCCGCCGCCCTCTGCTTTTGACACAAAGGATGGCGTCCTAACGAGACGCCCACGGAAAGGAGCATTTTATGGCCAGTAATCGCATCGGCCGTATCAACGAGGAAATCCAGCGGGAGCTGGCGGCCCAGCTTCGCGGACTGAAGGACCCCCGGGTCAGCGGCGTGGGCATGGTAAGTATCACCCGTGTGAACACCACGCCGGATTTGCGCTATGCCCAGGTATTTGTCAGCGTGCTGGATAAGGAGCAGGAAAAGGATGTGCTCAAGGGCCTGAAATCCGCCGCGGGCTTTCTGCGTCGGGAGCTTGGCGGGGAGCTGCGCCTGCGCTATACGCCAGAGCTGCAATTTGTGGCGGATGATTCCATTGCCCACGGGGCCCACATTTTAGAGCTGCTTCGCAGCGTGGAGCGCAGGGACGCGGAACAAGCCGGGCAGGAGGACAAGGAATGACGGACTTGACGGCGGCTCAGGCGGCCGCGCTGCTGAGGGAGTTTGACGATGTTCTGATTCTCACCCATGTGCGCCCCGATGGGGACACGGTGGGCTGCGCGGCAGGCTTGTGCGCCGGACTGCGGAATCTTGGCAAGCGGGCCTATCTTCTGGAAAACGACGGCAAAACCCGCACCACCGCGCCCTATATGGCGCCCTATGAAGCGCCGGAGGGCTTTGTTCCCGCCTATGTGGTGTCTACCGATATTGCGGTGACGGACCTGTTTCCCAAAAACGCGGAGCAATATAAAGACAGGGTGGATTTGGCGATTGACCATCACCCCTCCTTTGCGCGCTTTGGCAAGGCGAACATGGTTCGTACGGAAGCCGGGGCCTGCGGCGAGATTATTTACGACATTTTAAAGGAGCTTGGCCCCGTCACGGCGGAGATGGCCCTGCCTTTGTATGTGGCCGTTTCCACCGACACGGGCTGTTTTCAATACAGCAATACCACCGCCAATACCCATCGGGTGGCGGCGGAGCTGTTGGAAACCGGCATCGACTACCGAACCGTAAATCAAGTGTTCTTCCGCACTAAAAGCCGTAAGCGTCTGGAGCTGGAGGGCGACATGCTGGCGAGTATGGAGTTTTACGACGGCGGCCGGATCGTGGTGATGAAGGTCCCCATTTCCCTGATGGAGCGGGTTGGCGCGGACGAGACGGACGCAGAGGATTTAAGTTCCCTCGGCGGGCAGATTGAAGGCACCGACTGCGGTATTACCATGCGGGAGCTGCGGCCCGACGTGTGGAAGTTCTCTGTGCGCACCGGCCCCCGGATCAACGCCAGTGTCGTCTGCGCGGAGCTTGGCGGGGGGGGACATGCGGCCGCCGCGGGCTGCACCGTGGAGGCCCCCATGACTGAGGCCAGACGGCAAATGCTGGCAGCGGTGGAGAAGACGACCGGAAAATTTGCCGACTGACAGGGAGTTGTAAGCTATGCAGATCGAAAGTATCCAGCGAAACGGTGTGAAAATTGCGGTGGTCACAGGCGGGGAAAAGGTGCTGACGGATGTCCAGTCCGCCTTGGATTTACTGGCTACGGTGAACTATGAAACCGGTGCGGACAGAATTGCGATTGACAAGGGTACCGTGGCGGACGACTTTTTTGTTCTGAGCACGGGCCTTGCGGGAGACGTGCTTCAAAAATTTGTGACGTACCACACGAAGCTTGCCATCTACGGTGACTATACCGGGTACACCAGCAAGCCGCTGAAGGACTTTATGTATGAGTCCAACAAGGGGAACCATGTCTTTTTCGTACCGACGAAGGAAGAGGCCCTGGAAAGGCTTGCGGGCGGCTGACAGACTGCCAAATTTCAATGGGGAGGGCGCGTTATGCCCAGCGGAATCATCATCATTGACAAGCCCATGGACTGGACCAGCATGGACGTATGCGCCAAGCTGCGGGGCATCCTGAAGGAGAAGCGGGTGGGCCACGGCGGGACGCTGGACCCCATGGCCACCGGCGTGCTGCCCGTTTTTGTGGGGCAGGCCACCCGGGCGGTAGAGTTTGCGGAAAAAGGGAAAAAGGAATATGTGGCGGGTCTGCGTCTGGGCCTTGTCACCGACACGCAGGATGTGACGGGGGCAGCCTTGGAGCGCTGTGAGCCAGCGGTTTCCCGGGAAATGCTGGAGAGAGTGCTGCCCCGGTTTACGGGGGAGATTTTGCAGATACCGCCCATGTACTCCGCCATCAAAATCGGCGGAAAGAAGCTGTACGAAATCGCCCGTAAGGGCGGCGAGGTGGAGCGCGCGCCCCGGCCGATCACCATTTATGAGCTGGAGCTTTTGGAGCAGACCGGGCCTACCGAGTTTACCCTGCGGTGTCTGTGCTCCAAGGGGACCTACATCCGCACCCTCTGCCACGATATCGGACAGGCCCTTGGCTGCGGCGGCTGTATGTCCTCTCTGCGGCGGACCATGGCGGCGGGCTTTTCCCTCAGTCAGGCAGTGAGCCTTGCCGACGTGCAGGAGCGCGGCGTGGCGCTGCTGCTGCCCACGGACTCGTATTTTGCGGAGTACCCCGCTTTTCACCTCTCGACAGAGCGACAGGAGCGCCGCTGCCGGAACGGAAATCCGGTGGATGCACCCGCATGTCCCGACGGGACAGTTCGGGTATATGGACGGGAGGGAGATTTTCTCTGTCTCTCTCAAGCCAGCGACGGCGTGCTGACGTCGGTTAAAAACTTTTTTGGAGCGTAAGATATGAAAGAACGCGTGATTGCTCTGGGCTTTTTCGACGGGGTTCACCTGGGCCACGCCGCCCTGCTTCGCCGCGCGGTGGAGGAGGCCGCCCAGCGGGGCTGTGTTCCCGCCGTATTCACCTTCAGCCGCCCACCTAAAGAGGTGGTCACGGGGATTCCCTGCCCTCTCATCAATTCCCCAGAGGACCGGCAGGGTTTGCTTCGGCGGCTGTTTGGCATTAAGGACGTTTTGATGGTCCCCTTTGACCAGGAAATGATGACCACCCCGTGGGACGCATTTGTAACGGAAATTATGGTGAAGCGGTACCACGCCGTCCATCTGGTGGCGGGGCATGACCACCATTTCGGACATAAAAATCAGGGATCGCCCGAGCTTTTGCAGGAAAAATGCGCCCAACTTGGGATTGGCTGCGACATCATTCCCAAAGTGGAGCGGGGCGGCATCGAGGTCAGCTCCACTTACATCCGCCGTCTGGTGGAGTTGGGGCAGATGGAGCGGGCGGCGGAATTTTTGGGGCATCCTCACGTATTGTCTCAGGAGGTGAAACACGGGCGGCGCATCGGCCGGACCATCGGGATTCCCACCATCAACCTCACCGTGCCGCCCCATGTGCTGGTGCCTGGGCACGGTGTTTACGCCGCCAAGGCCTGTCTGCCGGACGGCAGGGAGCTGGCTGGCGTGACCAACGTGGGCACCCGGCCCACCGTCCGCAACGGGACGGACGTGACCGTGGAAACCTTTTTGCTGGACTTTGACGGAGATTTGTACGGGCAGACCGTCCGGCTGGAGTTTTATAAGCGACTGCGGGACGAAATCTGCTTTGATTCGTTGGATGGACTGAAGGCCCAGATTGCTCGGGACACGGAGACGGTACGGGCTCTGCTTGCGAAATAGCGCAGGGCTTCTGCCCGAAAGGCGAAGCGGCTAATTTGGATATGGAAAGCGGGGCATCTCGTAGAGACGCCCCGCTTCAGTTTGCGCTCCGGCGGCAAAGAATGATAGATCCGTTTTTTCTGACAGCGTGGACGTTAAGAAAATTTTCTTTTGCAAAGCAAAGGCTTCACTGCCCACTACTAGCGGACAGTGAAGCCCTTGGAGCAATCTAAAAACCGACCGCGAAAGAGTTCCCCTTCACGCCAGATATAGCAGCTTCTTTAAAAATTCCACTCCCTTGGGCAAAATCCGCTCGTCATCAAAGGAAAAGGTGCTTGCGTGAAGCTGAGGTACGTCTCCCGCCCCCAAAAAGAAAAACACACCGGGGATTTGCTGCTGGTAGAAAGAAAAATCCTCCGCCGCCAGTGCGGGCTGAGCGAGCAAGGAAACTTCGCCCGCCTCCAGTCCGGCCTGGACCGTTTCAAACAGGCCCTCGTGGTTCCAAACAGGAGGATAGCCCTCGTTGAGGTGCAGCGTCACGTCGCAGCCGGTGGAGCGCTCCACCCGGCGGCAGGTATCCGCCAGTTCCCTGCGCAGCAGAGCAAAGGATGCGTCGGAAAAGGTACGCAGACAGCCCAAAAGCTCCGAGTGGCCGCTGACCACGTTGCGGGCGTCCCCGGAGTGTAGCGTGCCGAATCGCAAAACGCGGGGGTCCTCCGGGGGCAGGGCGCTCCGCTCCGTCTCCGTCACTTGGCGCACCAGCTCCACGGCGGCCAGCAGTGCGTCCCGGCCCTGATCGGCCCGGGAGATGTGAACGCTTTCTCCGGTGATGTTCACGGTAATCTGACTGGCCCGGGCCATCTGTGGGCCGGGCTTCGCCCACACCGTTCCCTCTGGAAGACCCGGCCACAGATGCAGTCCGAAAATCCGGCGGACCTCCAGCCGCTCCAAAAGCCCTGTTTCGCAGATCAGCCGCGCGCCTCCGGTGGTTTCCTCCGCAGGCTGAAAAATAATAAGTACGTTTCTGGGCAAATTGTCCAGATGACTGTCGACGTATTCCGCCAGTGCCAAAGCCATGGCGGTGTGCCCGTCGTGGCCGCAGGCGTGCATTTGGCCCGGATGCTGCGAGGCAAAGGAAAGGCCCGTTTCCTCCGTCTCCGGCAGGGCGTCCATATCCGCCCGAAAAGCCACCGTCTCTGCCCTTCCCACATCGAAAAACGCGCAGATGCTGCCCTTAATAGGCGATGAAAGCTGGCAGTGCAGCTTCTCAAGCCGACTTTGCACAAAGGCAAGGGTTTTTGGAAGTTCATTGTCCAGCTCTGGGATGCGGTGCAGCGTTCGACGATATGTAATGACGGAGTCCATGCCGCCACCTCCCTTTTTTTCGCTCAGTATAGCACCGCCAAAAGCAAAAAGACAGGGGGTAAAACGGAATTGTAGAAACTCTACAAGAACAGAGAAGAGAACTCTTGAAAATCAGGAAAAGATGACAAACAGCGTTCGCCGCCAATTGGCAGCGAACGCTGTTTAAGTTTCATACCGGAATACCCGGCCTTGTCAGGAGACAGCCGCCACGCCTGCAAAGCTGAACCAGCCTCTCGGGTCCCGGCACAGGCCGGACCAGCCCTCCCGCAGCTTCCACAGCGTTCCCGTGGTGTAGAGCGGAGAAACCGCCGCATCCTCCAGCAGAAGAACTTCCGCGTCGTGAAGACAGGCAATTCGCGCCGCCGGGTCCGAGGCGCTGTCAATAATTTTCAGAAGGGTGTCATAGGCCCCGCTGGAATAGCGGGCCGTGTTGAGGGAGGACTTGCTGGAAAAAGGCGCGAGAAATGTCTCCGCGTCGTTGACGGATGCGGACATGTCCACGTCCGCCAGCGCGTATTTCCCGGTGCGCAGGGCATCGGACAGCTCCGCCCGGGTCACGGCCCGGGGCTGAATGCGCAGTCCCAGCACGGAGCGCCACTGCTCCGCCAGCGCGGTGGCAATCGCCGCCGCTGGTCCTTCGTCCACATAGAGATATTCCAGAGCGCTATTTCTCACATAGCTGCTGGCACCGCTGTCATAGCCGCTGCCGGATAAAAGCTGTTTTGCCTTTTCGCAGTTGCCCGCATAGTCCTCCGCCGAGGAGTTTAAAAGGTCGCCGCCCTCGCTGCGGAAGTCCTCCTCTGCGCTGCCGGGCACACCGTAAGGCACCAGTCCCGTCGCCGCGCTGGCAAAGCTGCCCGCCAAGGCGGCCACGGCCTGCCGGTCCACCGCAAGGGTCAGCGCCTTGCGGAATGAGGGGTCGTCAAGAGGGTACTGCGCCCCGTTGAACAGCACCGTGTGGGTGGTAAGCACCGGTGTGAGGGACTGTCCATGGGCAATCTGCGCGTCCGCCTGCTCCTGAGGCAGGGCGTATGCCAGATCCACCGTCTCACCGTCATACAGCGCCCACGCCGATTCCGGACTGTCGGAAAAGAATACGCGCACGCCGTCATTTCTCACCCGGCCGTAATAATGCTCGCTGCGGGTCAGGTCCAGCGTTTTCCCCGATTGATAGGCGGAAGCATGATAAGCCCCGTTGGTGACAAGCAGGGTGGGGTCATACCACCATTTCAGGGGTGCGGCGTCCTCTCCGGCGGTTTTGGAGGCGGCCTGTGCCTTCTCCTTCAGGGACTGCACCACGTCCTGCCGCAGGGGGACAGTGGCGGGGGAGGAGCACACGCCGGTCAAAAACCAGTCGTATTTCCCGGACAGAACGACCTCCAGCGTGGTGTCGTTTTTCGCGGTGACGGCCAGCTCCTCCGGGGCTCCCCCGTTTCGGACGGCGTCGTAGCCCTGCACCACGGACAGAAGCGCCGCATTGGGAGACAGGGTCAGAGGATTTGCAAGGCGCTGCCAGGCGTATACAAAGTCCTGCGCTTTCACCTCTGTCCCGTCGGACCAGCGGGCGCTGCGCAGGCGGAAGGTATAGACCACGGTGCCGTCGAAATTCTCCGTTACATCCACGGACTTTGCCATGCCCTCGGTCGCTGTGGTGTTGCCGTCGCCGTCGCAGGTCATGCGCATCAGCGGCTCGTAAAGGCTGAGGGCCACCGTGTTGTCCGCGTCGGTGGTAACATAGGCCGGGTCAAAGGTGGTCACTCCGTTTCCCACGGACACCGGCAAAATGGACGGGGCTTCTTCCTTGCCGCAGCCGCTCAGGATTCCGGCGCACAGCGCGGCGGACAGCGCCAGAGCCGCCCATCGCTTCATTCGTCTCATGTGTGATTCTCCTTATAGAACACGGCCCGCCCAGCGGCGTCCTCCGCTTTATATGATTTATATATGCAATCAGGGCATTTCCGCCGAAACGCGGGAAATATCAAATAGCATTATACGCGGGTTTGCAGGCGATTGTAAAGCAAAAGAGAAAATTTAGTAACAAATATTTACAATATTAAGAAAATTTTAATAAATACAAGCCTCATGTAGACAGAAGGAAGACTCCAACCCGCAAAAGACCCGCTGAAAGAGCATTTGCTTTTTCAACGGGTCAAAATTAAAAAGAAACGGGTGCAAGCCCAGTCAATGCGCCAGAATGAACTGTTCCAGCTCTGCCGCGGAGCGCACCACCGCCACGGCCCCGGCCTCTTCCAGCTCACCGGGGGCGGCATAGCCAAAAAACTCCACGCCTACGCAGTCCACGCCGCACTCCTTCGCGCCCAGCACGTCGTATTTCCGGTCGCCCACCATCAAAATGTCGGGCCGGTCCGCCTCATTCAGATTCAGGCGGCGGAAGGTGTCCCGAATTACGTCGGCCTTCGTGTGGTCCCCATGGAGCGGACTGCCCGCGATGACGCTGAGAGACGGCGTGTAGCCAAACCGCGCACAGATATCCACGCACAGCTTTTCCGGCTTTGAGGAGGAGAGCGCCAGCACGTACCCCGCTTCCTTCAAACGTCCGCACAGCTCCGGCATTCCCGGAGTTGCCAAGTTTTCAAATTTTCCCATAGGCTCATACCGTTCGCGGAACATCTCCACCGCCGCAAATGCCTGCTCCGCCGTAAAGCCGCACAGCTCCATAAAGGTTTCCTGCAAAGGCGGGCCGATAAACTTGATCAGCGTGTCCTCGCCCGGCGCGATTTTACCCAGCTTTTCAAACGCGTAGCGCAAGGAATTCAGAATGCCTTCCTTGGAATCCGTCAGCGTTCCGTCTAAATCCAAAAAAATATAACGATACAAAAATTTCTCGCCTCCGTTCCCTAAAATTCTACCATGTTTCGCCGCTTCATGCAAGACGGTAGTAAGGTTTGCGCCCGCCGCCCGGCGCGAAGGGAAAAGGCCCTTTGTTTCGCGGAAGAAAAGCGAATTTGGTTGCCAAATTGCCTTGTAGGGGGTATACTGTCGGCATCAAAACCGAAGGACGGAACTTTATGAAGATACTGGTATTCTCCGATTCCCACGGCAACGTGGAGCATATGGTGACCGCTTTGGAGCGGGAGAGGCCGCAGCGCATCTTCCATCTGGGAGACGGCTTTCGGGATGCGGAGCACCTCCGGGACATGTTCCCGGATATTCCGTTGGAGCAGGTCCCCGGCAACTGCGACTTTCGCCCGGACGAGCCGCCCATGAAGCTTTTAGAACTGGAGGGGAAACGTATCCTTCTTTGCCACGGGCATACCTACCGAGTGAAGGAGGGGCTGATGGACGTGGGCTATGCGGCCCGGGAGCACAAGGCGGATTTACTGTGCTTTGGGCACACCCATGTTCCCACACAGGAATGGGTGGGGGAGTCCCTTTTGTTAAATCCCGGCAGCATTGGCTATTGGGGACGACCCACCTATGCCGTGGTCCGGATTGAACGCGGCCGTCTCACGGCGGACCTGCGCAGGCTTATATGACGAACGGGGCCGATTTGCGCCCTCTCCCAGCGGGCAGATGCATCTGGGGAATCTGTTTACAAGCCTTCTGGCGCTGCTTTCCCAGAGCACCCCGGAGGAGCTTGTCGGAAAGCTCGGGTATCTTGCGGGGCTGAATTCCTCCGCCAAGCCCCGGACCCCGGAAAGTCTGCTGGCGGAATTTGACTGGCAGCGGATTCCGAAGGAGGATATCTTCGTACCGACCGGTCTGTTTTTCTGAAATCCGCATAAAACCGCCCCCTTTGCGCAAGCTGGCACAAAGGGGGTGGCTTATTTTATGGATTTGAAAAACAGCGAAACAAAAATCAGTCTGATGCGGGCCTTCGCGGGAGAAAGTCAGGCCCGCAACCGCTATACGTTTGCGGCGTCTCAGGCGAAGAAGCAGGGGCTGCATGTGATTGAGGCGGCGTTCCTGTTCACCGCGAATCAGGAGAAGGAGCACGCGGAGGTGTTCTACAAGCATCTGGGGGAGCTTTCCGGCGAGACGGTGCAAATCGACGGCGGCTACCCCGTGGACGCGGCGCAGGACATGACGGCGCTTTTGCGGATGGCGCGGCACAACGAGCTGGAGGAATTTGGCGACGCCTATCCCGCCTTTGCGGAAATTGCAAAGAAAGAGGGCTTTTCCCGCATTGCCGATTCTTTCTCCCGCATCGCCGCCATTGAGAAAACCCACGCCGACCGGTTTGAGCTGCTGGCGGACCTGCTGGAACGGGAGCGTTTGTTCGTGGCCGACGTGGAATGCGGCTGGATGTGCCTGAACTGCGGCTATGTCTTCACCGGGACGATCGCTCCGGAAAAATGCCCCGCCTGCGACCATGACCGGGGCTATTTCATTCGCCTGACCATGGCTCCGTATACGGAAGGGTAACCGAAAAAGTGCCTGCCTAAAAAGTTTCGGCAACATAAAAAGCCCCGGGCGCGTAATAGCGTCCGGGGCTTTTCGTATCCGCTCATAAAACGATTTCCTTGGGAAACGCTTCCTTGCGGAGAATGCCCCACATTTTATCGATGTAGGCCAGCGTGTAGTAATTTTCGTAGTAATGATAGTAAAACGCGCCCTTCAGCGTCATGCGGAAAATTCCGTGCTCCTCCGTGGCAAAGCCCATTTTTTTCGCAAGCCAGAATTCAAAGCCGTAGACCTCTTTCAGTGGCACGCCAAAAAATTCTTCAAATCCTTTGGGGTCCACCTCCGTGCCATAAGCCGTCCAAAACAGATAGTAGAGCATTCGCTGGCGGGTTGTAAAGCGCAGGGTCAGCGAGGTGGGCAGCGTGCCGCTCTCAATTCTCCTGCGGTATTCTGCCACGGAAAAGGTGTTGACCTTGAACTGATTTTTTAGCAACGTGGTGGCGGAGCAGCCGAAGCCTAAGAAATTTTCCCGGGTCATGGAGGAATAGCTTGCCCCCGGCGTGCCGGAAAAAGTCCAGATGGACTCTCGCCGGTATCCCATGGCTTCGCAATACCGGGTGATGTCGTCCAGCAGGCGGCGCTTTTCCTGTTTGCCCATGGGCTTGACGGTGGAGCCTGTGAAGGCAAAGTCAATAAAGGGATAGATGGCCACATGGTTTGCACCGATGG
>NZ_DALZCH010000087.1:0-13226 GCF_031978065.1 Oscillibacter sp. | reverse complement strand
AGGAGGAATGGGGAAATTACCAAAAGAATAGGGTAATCCGCATATGCCCTTATTATCGTCTGAAAAGACAAAGCATCGCCTCCAAGACATCATTGAATATCTAATTAATAAATGGACCTATTGGAGAAAAGAATTGATGACAGTTGCGCCAAGTCTTAAAGACGCAATGAAACAGAAGATTAGTCCGAGAATATGAAATGGGGAAAAGAAGATAAATGAAATTATGCACATAGCGATTCCAACTGCAAATGATATAGCTTGAAGTAAGAACCTGACAATTTCAGAAAAAAATGCACCTTTACTATATGTGGCAAAACCGGCAAAAAAGGAAGTTAAAATCACAGAAAAGTACATGAAGAAGATAGACATACTTATCACCCCGATTAATTTGAACTAAAATCTACATCAATCATGCGTCCTTCGCGGCGGAGAACTCTTGCTTATATTTCTCCTGCTGCATGGCATAGTCGACCTGAGTCAATATGTATTCCTGCCCGGCGGGATTGAGAGCGCGGAAATGAGAAATCAGGTCTTGTTCATCTGCGGTGAGGGAGTCTGGCCGGGTAGTGGTCTTGCCGTCGGTTTGACCCATTAGGTAAGCAACTGTGACCCCCAGATAGTCGGCGACTTTAACCAAATGGTCAGACTTTGGGGAAGTGCCGCGCTTCTTCCATGTGGTATATGTAGAATTGCTAAATCCGAGGTCGGACATCATTTTGTTAGCAGAAATCCCTTTCGAAGATAGAAGTAGATCGATTCTTTCAAAAATTTGCATTATTAAAAGCCTCCTTGACATCTAACAAATGTTAGAATATAAATAGATTATAGAAAATATTAAAAGGGGAAACGAAAAGATGGAATTGTTTGCATTGTTTGTTTTATTTTTGGTTGCGGAGGCTATGTGGATGTACTGCCTGGGGAGTTTGGCCTATTCAACTATCAAACAGGCCGGAAAGGAAAGTGAGCACGGCATGCCAACGATCGGGGGGAACGGCGATGGCGGCAATTATTGCGCCAAACGCAGCCAGAACAACACCAACGAAAGCAATCATATCCTGCGGAGTACGCAGGAAACACTTGGATTTCTGAAACTGGGATTGATCTCGCTGGTCACCATGACAGGTATCCTTGGAAGCGCGTGGTTCGCGAGCGTCTTGTAGCGGCTCCCAGCCGGGGAATAAGCGGCGGGCTTCATTCATCATCTCGGGCGGAACCTTGTGCACAAGCAACGCTCTGCGGCGAGTTTCGTCGTCAGATATGTGCCGGTAGTCATCAAGAAAATCCTCAGACCAAGGAACCTCGGCTTTCTCAGGAAAATCATTTGGACGAGTGGACACAGCAAGCACCGGCTTTCCATTTTAGACAGCACCGCCAAAAGCGGTGTTGTTTTTTTGTTCAATGCTACAAATTCTAGCAAATGCTAGTAAAGTCAGTTGACTTCTAACAATTGCTAGAATATTATAACAATAACAGTATACTACACAACCAAAGATTACACGGAAAAACGACAGCCGTCAAGAGGAGGTACCAAAAAATGTTAGGAGAAAATTTGAAAGCCCTGCGGGAGCGCCGGGGCGTGACGCAGAGGATGTTGGCAGAAAGCATTGATGTGACACCGGCGCACATCAGCGCGATGGAAAACGGCGTGAAAATCCCCAACGCCGCACAGGTGGCAGTGTTTGCGGAGGTGCTGGGCTGCACCACGGACGCAATCATTTTGGGAACAGGACTGGAGCTGGCTCAGGAAAAGGAACTGATTGAAAAGTTCCGCGCGGCATCGCCCACGGAGCGGGAAGCGGCGCGGGCCGCGCTGGAGAATCGGGGGGTGGGCGCATGATGGAGCTTTCATCACGGGAAATGGAGCTTTTGCGGCAGTATCGGGGAGCCACGCCGGAGGGAAAGCGCAAGGTGCAGCAGCTTCTGGAGCGCGCGGTGCGGCGGCGGGGACTGCGCCAAGAGGACGAGCGGAAAACCACTCGGGCTTAAAGAAGGAGGGACACACGATGAACATTGAAAAATTGCTGGAAAACTCAGGGTTTTCGCCAGAGGAAAAGAAACGGGCCTCTGAAATCTTCAGGCAGTTGGAGGGCCTGAAAATTTCAGAGGCGGAGATGATCCTAAGTTTCTGCGCAGAAGTTTTGGATCAATGTGTGATTACAGTTAGCCCTGTATTCACTGCGGAAGACCCAAACGGGATGTGTGCAGGCGGGGATAGTGTAGAGTGTCCTGTCAACCGAAAATCTCATTGTTTATGAAGTCCCACTGCTCTTTTGTGAGCCATCCTTGCTTGTTATTTTCAACCTCGATTACAATGCAGCGATCGTCAGAATCCAAATTTGGCTTGATCAAATCGAATACATCATTTGCGCTGGAATAGTTCGCTTTAATTAACCAAGTCGAATCTAAATAGTGACACCATTTGATGGAGGCTTTTTTGATTGCCTCAAATACACCGTCATAATTTTTTCCGGATTTATTTAGATCGTAGGATATCATGTACACCATTTTATAATTCACCTCCTTTCGCCCATATTTTACCATTAAAGCAGCAAAAGGACAAGTAACCGGGGGAGGAAAAAGTCGTATCAGCGCAGAGCCCGCCGGGGTAATTCAGTTATTTGGTTATCCCGCAGAGGTAATCGGTGGAAACCCGAAGGGCGTTGGCGATTTTGGGTAAGTTGCCAAAGTTGGGGCGGCAAGACCCATTCAGCCAACGGCGTGCTGTGGTTTGTGTGACGCCCACATGACGAGCAAGATCGGGTGCTGTAACACCCTGTGGTCTCATGGCGGACGTGAGCCGTGCTGCGAAATCACGGTCAAAGAAGAAGAAAAAGAAGGCACATCACTCCCGGACACCCGGCAGGCTCTGCGCTGATACGACGTTTGGAAAACATCTTACCACTGGCGAAAAGGAAGGGCAAGCGCATAGGACAACCACGGAAAACCATAGGCTGGCACACAGGAGGCGAATGATTTGAAAGAAGAGCATATTGTTGCGGAATATGAATTTGACGGCGTTCGCGTGCTGGTGTCAGATATCGCCTTTGCAGGGAAGACGGAGAAGGAACTGGAGGACATTCGCCGGGAGGCACGGCGGATTGCGTGGGGAATTCAACTGAGGCATCAAGCGCGGGAAGAGAACGCATAGCTGCAAATACATAGGAGGAAGGCACGATGATGTACCCAAAGAGTATGTCTGCGCGGAAGAGCGCGGTGAAGAAAAACAAGCGCAAAGCGGACGTTCAGCGCGTGTGCTGGCGGTGCGGCCGGAACGGCTGCGCGGACCCGCTGGACAAGCACCACATTTTCGGCGGGGCGCTGCGGAAGAAATCCGAGCAGTACGGGCTGGTGGTCTACCTGTGCAACAACCGATGCCACGAGAACGGGCCGGAAGCGGCGCACCGGAACCCGGAAACCATGCAAAAGCTCCACAAATACGGCCAGAAAAAGGCCATGGCGGAAAACGGCTGGACCACAGAGGACTTTATCCGGGAGTTCGGAAGAAATTATTTGTGAGGGGGATAAACCAATGAGCCAGAAATCAGAAAAATACGCCCGCAAAATGGGCCGCAGGCTGGACCAACTGGAGACAACCATGACGGACGTTTTGGGCGAGACTGCGGGCATTTGGGAGCTGCGCCGCAATGCTGCTAACAAGGCAAGGCGGGAAGCGCGGCGCGCGGACCGGTGGCGCTGCACGGCATGGCTTGCCATGATTGCGCTGGTGCTGTCCCTGTGCCTGACGCTCAAGGTGAAAGCAGACGCCGCGCCGGTGGGCGAGTCTCCCGTTGAATCCATCCCCATTGTGGCGGCGGAGCAGGAGGACTTTGAAAATGAGAAGATTGAAGAGGCTCTGCTGGAGTGCGCCCATGTGATTCCGGACTGCACTGTGACATGGTACACCTCGGACACCTGCAACAAGCAGCCAGGGGACCCGGCCTATGGCATTACATATTCCGGACTTCCTGTGGTGGAGGGCCTGACCTGCGCCGTGGACCCCGAGATAATCCCGCTGTACTCCGACGTATTCGTTCGGTACGCGGACGGCACGATTGAACAGCTTTGGGCCACGGACACTGGCGTTTCTGGTAAAGCGATTGACATTTACACGCCGGACTACGATTACGCCATCCAGTGCGGGCGGCAGAGCCTGACCGTATGGTGGGTGGAACCGCCGGAGGACACGCGATGAAGGGGCAACTGCCGGACAAGCCCTGCTATGGCTGCACGGAGCGGGCGGTGGGCTGCCACGGAAGCTGTGCAGAATATCAGGAGGCGGACCGAAAGCGGATTGAGGCACGAAAGGCCGCGCACCGGGAGAGTCGGGCGCTGGAGGACTATACGGAAGTCAAAAAATCCGCGATTTGGCGAACGATTCGGAAAGTGCGGCACAGGAAGGGGTGAGCACATGGCACGAAAAGCGGAAAGGCTTTTCTTTTGGATTGTGGCCTGTGAGGGCCATACGAACGCATGGGTGAACGCCGAGAACTGGGAGTTGGCCACGGTGGCGGCTGCGGCATTCTGGGGCGTACCGTGGCGGGAAGTAGCCGCGAAATGCGAGTGCCGCCAAAAGCGCCCTGTTATAAAAGGCGTTTGCCCGCAGTGCGGAAGCTTTTTCTTCGGCGGGGCAAAACGGTGCGACCTGTGCGAAAAAAAGGCCCGGGACGACGAGCAAAATTTGCAGCAGTATCTGAAAAACAGGTACAAGCATAGGAGGCAGGAAGGGGGCGGCAAAAATGCCGATCAGTGAAAGGGCCCTGCTGCGGCAGATGCGGGAGAATTTCAAGGGCGCGGGGTACCGCGTGGGGCTTGTGATGCGCGGCGGAGTGCAGTGGTTAATGCTGAACGGGATGCAGTGGGCGGTTGCCCTGCCGTACAGCGACGCGGGAAAAGAGCTGAAGGCCCAGATTGTGAGCCACACCGGGGAAATGCCCGGAAAGCCGGTGAAGGCCCAGAAGGAAACCGTGCAGATGGAGATGGACGGGGAACTGGAAAAGACCTTTTCCAACGTATTCACCGAAACCTCCGGCATGGTTCCGTGTCGGCAGACATGCCTGTATCTGGGAGAGCGGCAGATCTGGAAGGACAGCTCCGGGCGGTGTAGCCTGTTTGAGCCGGGGTTTACCGGGCTAATCGCTCCCACGGAGGAAGAGCCGCTGGAACGGGTCACGGATGGGCGGAGAATGCTTTTGACCGATGGGGAAGTGAAGGTTTTTGTTCTGTCTCCCGGGGCAAAGGACAGCCAACAGGAGATGCTGGACTATCTGGGCCGCCACGACTGGGCAAACGTGGTGGAGGAGGAAGCCGACGACGAGGACCAGGAAGAAATTTAGGAGGTAGGCATGACGGATTTGGCAGTCAAAAAACTGGAAGCGGAGTTTTCCAAGGGGATGTATGACAAATACGCCGCCATCATGAAGCGGGGCGTTTTAGGGGCGTTGACCGGATTTTGCGAACAGGACGCGGAGTTTGCACAGGCGGTCTTTCAGGGCGGAAGCTTTGAAGACTGCATGAAAGCCGTGGCAAAGAGCTGCGGGACCGGTATCTCGGATATGGAGGCATACAGGCGGGCGGTGCAGTTCTATTTCCCGGGCGCAGATATCAAGTTTCACATGACGGTGAACCTGTGCGCCAGCGTGGAGGAGCCGGAGGAACCGGCGGAGAAGCCCGCGCCCATGCTGCTGGACCTGACGGAATTTCTGTGAGGCACGGAGATGGGATATGTGCACAAAGGAACGGAGCCTATGAAAATCACAGTGCAGGAGGGCAAAGAAAAGGCCTTTGACGAATTCCCCGGATTGAAGCAGGAAGAGCTGGACACCGTGAATGACTACTATAAGCACTACCTCTTCTATGAGAAATCCGGCGGCGGACGGAAGTTTTGGAGCAGTTGCTGCCACCAGCAGGGGCGGCTTTTGAGCATGACCAGCGAGCGGACGTTCACAACCGCTGTTCTGGATGCACTTTATGCCCGTCATGATTCCAAGATTGCTTGCCCGTTCTGTGGGAAGTCCGTAGAGCTGAAAGCAAAGGGAACTGCAAAAAACTGCAAGAAGCTGGAGACATATATTCCCGTGATTTTTCTCAGTACGGCAGACGACGGGGAAACGATTTACGCTCAGGCTTACTGGACCAACAAAGACTATGCCTGCAACTGGGCGGCGGAGCCTCTGTACATGGCGACCTACGTTTACCGCTTCCGGAGGAACGAGGCGGTGCAGTGGGAGCACGCCTGTTACGGCGATGTCTGGCACAAGCAGGTGAACGGATTTTTCACAGAACCCTTCCGAAGCGGCGGAGGCCTGTTTTTTCGATATGACGACTATCGGGTAATTGGTCTGGAGTGCCTGAAACAAAGCTTCTTAAAGTACATTGACTTTACAGTTTGCAAAAGCGGATATAGGGCAGGCTGGCATAACCTGATGCGCTTTCTTTCCATGGCGGCGCAGTATCCGGAAAACGTGGAGATGCTGCAAAAGGCGGGCATAACTAACGTGCTGGCCGACTGGACACAGAGAAAAAAGAAAAACGCCGCCAACATTGTGTGGGGCGAAAAGGACCCGCGCAAGGCGTTCCGGCTGGACGGCGGGGAGCTGAAGGCGTTTATGTCCACGCGGAAAAGCATGTCTGTCATGACGCTGTATAAACGAGCGAAGAAGCAGGGGGCTGGACTGAGCATGTCAGACTGTCAGGGGATTGAGGACGCGTTGGGTTGGGCGGCCGAAAAGGAGCTGCCCAAGCTGACAAGGGAGTACGGAACCTCCATCAAGGCCCTGACACACTATTTGAAGCGGCAGGCGGACGGAGAGCGCAGCTTTGGCATGGCCTTTCGGACGTGGAAGGACTATATGACCGCGGCGGAAGGGCTGGAACTGCGGATTTACCGGGACGACGTGAAGTATCCAAAGGACCTGTGGGCCGCACACGAGGAGGCCACGAAGCGAAACCGGAAGCGGCTGGAAGCGCAGCACCGAAAGCAGATGCGACAGCAGCAGAAGGAGCAGGCGGAAAAAGAGTACCTTGCCCTGCTGGCCTATGCCAAGCGAAAAAAGGAATTGGAGAAGCGCTATGGCTACGCGGCGGAAGGCCTAATAATCCGGGTTCCTGAGAACCGGGAGGAAGTTGTGGCGGAAGGAAAATTGTTGCAGCACTGCGTGGGCGGATATGCAGACCGGCACATTGCGGGATCCGTGACCATCCTGTTCCTTCGTAAAGAATCCGCGCCGGAGGTCCCTTTTTTGACCGTTGAAATGAACGGAGCCAAGCTGGTACAGATTCACGGTTTTAAAAATGAGGGCATTCACACCACGAAAGGGCGTTTCGCGCCGGACCCGCAGAAGGTCTACAAGGAGTTTCTGGACCCGTGGCTGGCTTGGGTTGCCAAGGGCAGCAGACGAAACAAACAGGGAGAGCCGGTTTTACCGCGCACCCATAAGGAAAAGGTGGAGGTGCAAATTGCATGAATGATTTGGCGCAGGCAAGGAAACTCGCGGCGGAGCTGGGGCTGGACGAGGCGGCGGAACCGGACGACGGAGAGTTTCTGGCGGAGGATTACGGCATGAACGGCCAGCCGCCCCGGGAGGAGCCGCGGGATCTGGATGTGATTACGCAGGAGATTGTTTTTTACAAACGGCAGGCAGGCAGCGCCCTTCTGGAGATTGGAAACCGGCTGAATGAAGCCAAAGATCAATTGGAGCACGGAAAATGGTTGGACTGGCTGCGGGAAAAGGTGGACATTTCCGAGCGGTCGGCGCAGAACTTCATGCGCCTTGCAAGGGAGTATTCCAAATCCGCAGAAATTGCGGATTTGGGGGCCTCCAAAGCCTTGGCACTGTTGGCTTTGCCGGATTCTGAACGTGAGGGGTTTTTAGCTGAAAAGCACGATGTAAACGGCACTCGGAAGTCCGTGGAGGACATGACGGGCGAGGAACTGAAAAAAGCCATCCGGGAGCGGGACGAGGCGTTGAAACGAGCGCAGGAGGCGCAGGAGGGCATGGCCAACATGGTGGACGAGCTTTCCGACGCCAAGCGGGCACGGGACGAAGCCCTGGGCCAACTGGAGGGGGCGAAGAAGGCCGGAGAACAGGCCGCCTCCGCAAAACTGGACGCTTTAAAAGTGAAGTCGGAAGGTCTGGAGGAAAAGCTGAAGGCCGCGCGGGAGAAGGAAAAAGATGCAAAAGCCGAGCTAAAAAACGCCGAAGCCGAAAAGGCGGAGCTGGAGAAAAAGCTGGAGGAGCTGAAAAACAGGCCTGTGGACGTGGCTGTGCGGGAACCCGGGGAGGAAGAAATTCAAAAGCTCCGGGAAGAAGCGGAGGCCGCGGCGACAAAGCAGGTGGAGGAGGCCAACGCCAAACTGAAAGATGCCCAAGCGCGGGCGGAGGCAGCGGACCGGGCCGCAGAGGAGCTGCGCCGGCAACTGGCGGCGGCGGACAGGGACACACAGGCGTTCAAGTTCTACTTTGACGAGTGGCAGGTTAAATACAGCGCCATGGTAGAGGCTTTGGGTGCTGTGGCCGCAGCGGACCCGGAAAAGGCGGAAAAACTGAAAAAGGCCATTCACGCCGCGGCGGAGCGAATGGGGGCGGGGGAATGAGCTTTTCGCTTGAAAAGAAAGAGCCCTGCGGACGGATGCTGCACAGGCTGAAGACGGAACCGAAGTATTTTCAGGACATGCAAAACGGCCTGAAGGATTTTGAGATTTGGAAGAATGACCGGGACTATCAGGCGGGGGACCTGCTGGAGCTGGCGGAGTGGACGCCGGAGGGATTTACCGGGAGGACCATTCTTCGGCGGATCAAGTACATGGTGGACGACGCGCGGTTTTGCAAGGAGGGATTTGTGGTCCTCGGAATGGAGGAACGCTGAAACGAAAACGAGGGCGGCGCGGGGGCGCTGCCCTCCAGGGCTATCGGAGTGAAACATGAATCTGAGAAATCCAAAGGAATATATAGAGCACTGCCTGATGATCCGGGACAAGAAAAACAGGATGGTGCGGCTGATTCTGAAGCCAGCGCAAAGGCGGCTTTATGAAGTGATTAAGCGGGAGCACAAGGCCGGGAGGCCTGTGCGGCTTTTGATTCTAAAGGCCCGGCAGCTTGGCTTTTCCACGTTGGTGGAGGCCATGATGTATCAGGACTCCGCCACGCGAAAGCTGGTGCGGACGCTTATCGTGGCCCATCGGGATGATTCCACGGCAAACCTCTTTCGGATGAACAAGCTGTTTTTCGATTCCTCGCCGCCAGCGGTAAAACCTATGCGCAAAGCCAACAACGCACAGGAACTGGTATTTGAGAATCCCACCAAGAACGCGGCGGAGAAGACGGTGAATCCGGGACTGATGAGCTCCATCCGCTGCGTGACGGCGGGGGCCGGGGGCATTGGACGAAGTGAGACGCTGACCAATCTCCACGCATCGGAGTTCGCATTCTGGCCGGGGGACCCTGAGGAAACTTTACTGGGTCTGATGCAGGCCATCCCGGACGACCCCAACACCATGGCGGTGATTGAAACCACGCCGAACGGCTACAACTATTTTAAAACCCTGTGGGACGGCGCGGAGAAGGGGACAAACGGATGGCTTCCGTTTTTCTCTCCCTGGTTCGAGGAGCCGGAATACCGCAAACCGGTGGTTCCGGGAACGGAGTGGACCGGAGAGGAAAAAGAACTGGCAGAAGCCTATCATCTGGACGAAGAACAGATGATGTGGCGGCGGTGGTGCATTAAAACCAACTGCGGCGGAAACGTGGAGTTGTTCCGGCAGGAGTATCCAAGCTGTGCGGAGGAGGCGTTTCTATTCTCCGGAACACCGTTCTTTGATAATCAAAAGCTGCTTCTGCGGCTGGAGAGTGCTCCGAACTCTATCAAGGTTGGACGCTTTACATATTCTGAACCGAAAGAGGAAAACGGGAAACCCGTGGATGGGAGATGGCACACCGACAGGCGGGGCGGATATATCCAGCTTTGGGAGCTGCCCAAAAAAGGCGTGCCCTATGTGATGGGCTGCGACACTGCCGGAGACGGAAGCGACCGCTTTATTGCATGGGTAATTGACAACACCACGGGAGAGCAGGTGGCGGAGCTGCGGTTCACCCACAACGCGATTTTATTTACCCGGCAGATATGGTGCTTAGGCCATTACTATAACGAGGCACTGATCGCAGTGGAAACCAACTATAACAGCTATGTTTCCATGACGCTGGAACTTTGGAATTATCCGAAACTTTATATCCGGGAGAGAAGCGTGGACAGCTATACCCACAAGCTGGCGAAGAAATACGGCTTTGCCACCACGTCGCAGACAAGGCCGGTCATTCTCGACAATTTACAGACTATCATAGACGAGCACCCGGAATGGGTGAAAAGCGAAGACGCTTTACGGGAAATGACGCATTTTGTTTGCAACGAGAAGCGCCGCCCGGAGGCGGAGAGCGGGGAACACGACGATTATGTGATGGCGATGGCAATTACCTATTTCTGCCGGGACCAGCAAAGCCGGGTGGTAAAGCTGACGCCGGCGGAGAAAGCCCAGTGGACGGAAGATATGTACGAGGACTACCAAAACGCGGATGCGGCGGGAAAGCGGTATCTGCTGGAGAATGGGGGAACCCATTCTAGGAAGGATGTGAACTGACATGACGATGGGCGATGCGGAGATTTGCAAGAGCTACACCGAAGCAAAGGACAAGCACAAGCAACGGGGGATTTTGGCAGAGCTGAATTTGTGCACCAGAAAGGAAATTGACAAAATTCTTTTTCAGAATGGCTTAATGGAGCCCGCGGCGGTAAAAGCGTCAAATTCAAAAATTGATGATAAAGCAGCACAGGAGATGCACCGTGCGGGGAAAACGGACCGGGAGATTGCCGCGGCGTTTGATTGCAGCGTGGCAACGGTGCAGGGCTGGCGGATTCGGAACGAGCTTCGGCCAAATCCGGGACCACGGCAAAAACGCGCACCGGTACTGCGGGAAAAGGACGTACAGAAAAAGTGCGGCGCCGCACCCTCTGCCGCCCTGAAAGCGGGGTCTGGGGGAACTGGTATCATAGACCCGGCTGCGCGGAAAGAGAGTAAAGGAATTACTGTGGAGATTTATTTTCCGGACGGCGTGGCTCCGTGTCAAATCAGAATTTTGGAGGGGAACCATGGCAAACCTTAGAGACGAAACGGTCATTGCAAACGCCGTCCAGACGGACGTTATGATGGACAAGCAAATAGCGAGATCTGTTCCGAAGAAATAAAAAAGGTGGCCGGAAGAACCGGCCACCTGACTGCTGTTTGTTATCCAACACTGCGCTCAAATTCAAGATAGCGTGTGCCTTGAAAGGTAAGTTTCCCAGTATCCTGCTCCGTCAGCATTCCGTACTCCGTGCCCTGAACCGTGAATTCCATACGGTCACCGCTGGCGACCTGAAAGGTGACGTAGTACGTAGTCGAAGAGGACGTATACGGCATATCATTCGCGCCGGTGTGATGGTGGTGGGATACGTCTGAACGCTTGGCGACTATGGTGGCGTCCACGGTAAGTACCGGAGAATCGTTATTCTTTTTCCACTGCTGGGCTCCTTTGGCTGCTCGCGTAATGAGAATTCCGATCATCACAACAAACATGACCCCCACAAATAATGGGACGATACTGAACATGAGACCGCTGAATCTATCTATACCGAATGAAATCACGATGACCCACCCCTTAAAATAATATTGATTTAAGAATACCATTCTTGCAAACAAGAATCAAGGCTATTTACAAGGTGTCCAATTTGGACACAGACAGATACCACAACCACTGAATGTTTACGGCAAAATGCTTAAAGAAAAACCGCCCCGGTTAAGGGGCGGCAGATCAAAGGTCCTGAAGGTCAGCGGCAGGAAGATCGTTTTCGATATTGTCCCTTGCCAGATCGTTGTCGATGGTTGGGTAAATCTCTGGCGGAATTGGCTTTTCGGGCCTGCTAGAAGTAGCCTTCTTCTCCATTTATCTTACCTCTGTTGTCGTTTTTATAGTAGTCTCCAAGCTTAGTGAGCATGCCAAGGGAACAAATGTCAATGCCGGTTCTGTTGATTATGGATTGAATCTCTTTCGGCAGTGTGCTCCAGTATTCTTCCATCTTGGGATCTTCGTATTTCATAATTTTTCATCACCGGATGTAGTTTTCCCGCGTTTTAGATTTTTATTTTGAGGAGGAGCAGCAGGATATTGACACAGCACTAAGTGGAAGGAAGATTGAAGAGGGAAGCAGCCGGGCGCTCTGATAAGAGTGAGCGCCCGGCAAGGCCATTGAGACAGAGGCCGGTATATCCGGCCCCGGTCTGAGTGACTGATACATATATAAATAACGATTTCCCACGTCTCACTCCACGGCAAACCAGCGAAGCGTTTGCCGTGGAAGAGGACGAGCCGCGAAATGAGCGAGCTTTGCCCGGAGGGTGAAGCGAGGGATATGCAGCTTGCGAGGACGCGTGCGCGTTCTTTGCGGGACTTTTAAGGGGCTAAGTCTGGGACGAAGGTCGGGAAAGGGAGGCGCAGGGGCTGAACAACTGTTCGGCAACCTGCGGGGCGGGGGAAAAAGGGAAAGGTTCGTCGCGCGGAGGTACGCGTGACTTTGATTATATTTTTACACCAGAAAGGCGGCGGCGGATATGCGGGGGAAATGGATTGCCAGAATTTGGAGAGCCAGAAATACAGGCGAGGTATCAAAGTTTTTTATGCCCAGGGAAAAGCCGGGGAAGAAGGAAACCGGCCGGGGCAGTTCTCAGCGAAAAAAGGACGCCAACGGGTCACAGGCCATCCGCCGTCTGGCCCGGATTCTGAATGCCAGCTTTCATCCGGGGGACTGCCTGCTGACGCTCCACTTCGACGAGCCGGGACTCAGGCGCATTGAAAACGATCACGACACCGCCGATCACCAGATGATGCTGTTTCTGAGGCGGATGCAGTATGCCTACAAAAAGCGGGGCGTGATTTTCCGGTATGTGGGCATGACCAGCGAAAAAGACGACGAGACGCTAGCCCCCGCCCGCCTGCACTGCCATTGCGTGGTCAGCGGGGACCTGATCTCAAAACCGGAGGGCTGCGGGGAATATCTTTTGAACGGGAAGCCGCTGCGTGAGATGTGGGGCTATGGTACCGCGGACGTGCAGCTTTTGCGCCATCAGGACGACTATACCGCTCTGGCCGTCTACCTGTGCAGACAGGCCCGGTGCCTTCCGGATGAAAAGCGGTGGCACC
>NZ_DALZCH010000086.1:0-13394 GCF_031978065.1 Oscillibacter sp. | reverse complement strand
GCAGACTTTCCACATATTCTTTTCCTGTTTTGAGTGCCATTTTTTTATTCCTCCTTGTTACTTGGTGGCCAAATTTTGATAGCTTTCCAGACGCTCTTTGGCGTCCCGTTCCGCCTTGGCATACAGCTCCTCGGCCTTTTCAGGGAAGGACAGCTTCAAGGATGCATAGCGGTTTTCACCCAGCAGAAACTGCTGGAAATCTCCGGTGGGCGCTTTGGAATCCAGAATAAAGGGATTCTTTCCCTCCTCCTTCAACTGGGGATTGTAACGGTACAGATGCCAGTAGCCCGCTTCCACGGCTTTTTTCTCCTCCAACTGGCTCAGGCCCATACTGGCTTTCATTCCGTGCTCTATGCAGGGGCAGTAGCAGATGACGATGGACGGGCCGTCATAGGCTTCGGCCTCGCGGATTGCCTTCAATGTCTGGGCAGGGTCCGCGCCCATGGCCACCTGCGCCACGTACACGTAGCCGTAGCTCATGGCCATCAGGCCAAGATCTTTCTTCTTGGTGACCTTGCCACCGGCGGAGAACTTGGCGATTGCGCCCGCCGCTGTGGACTTGGAGGACTGCCCGCCGGTGTTGGAATACACCTCGGTGTCCAGAACCAACATATTGATGTTTTTGCCGGAGGCCAGCACGTGATCCAGTCCACCGTAGCCGATGTCGTAAGCCCAGCCGTCGCCGCCGAAGGCCCAGACGCTCTTTTTGGTCAGGAATTCCCGGTTGTCGCGGATAAACGCAGATTCCTCGCTGCCATCGCGCTCCAACGCAGAGAGCAGCGCGTCGCTGACGGTGCGGGACTCTTCGGCCAAAGTGCCCTTTTTGAGATAGGCCTCGCAGGCGTCCTTGGCGACGCCGCGCTCGGCCAGAGTGCTGACCTTTTCCACCAACTGGCGCTGAATGGCCTCCTGTCCCAGAAGGTAGCCGTAGGCATATTCCGCGTTGTCCTCAAACAGCGACATCGCCCAGGCGGGGCCGCAGCCGTTGCAGTCGGTGCAGTAGGGAGAGGAGGGGGTGGATCCGCCGTACGCGGAGGAGCAGCCGGAAGCGTTGGTGATGTACATATGGTCGCCGAACAACTGGGTCACCAGCTTGATGTAGGGCGTCTCGCCGCAGCCCGCGCAAGCGCCGGAGAACTCGAAATAGGGCTTTGCAAACTGGGAGTTTTTCACGGTCTTTGCGTTTACGGCATCTTTTTTGACGGTGGCCTGCTCCGTGGCGTAGATCCAGTTCGGGGCTTCCTTCCGCTGGCTTTCCAGAGGCTCCATGACCAGCGCCTTCTCCTTGGCGGGGCAGACGTTGGCGCAGCTTCCGCAGCCGGTGCAGTCATAGGGCGAAACCTGAATGCGGAACTGATACCGGTCGAGGCCCGCACCCGTGGCCTTTTTCGTTTCAAAGCCGACGGGGGCGACGGCCTTCTCCTCTTCATTCAGCAGGACGGGGCGGATGGCGGCGTGGGGGCAGACCAAAGAGCATTGGTTGCACTGGATGCAGGCATCCATCCTCCACGCGGGGATTTCCACCGCTGCGCCGCGCTTTTCGTATTTCGAGGTCCCGGAAGGCCATGTGCCGTCCTCCAGACCGTATTTTTTTAGGGTGGATACGGAGAGGCTGTCGCCCTCCTGCCGGTTCATCACCTCCACGACCTCCTGAATGAAGGCGGGAGCGCTGTTCTCCTTGGCCTCGTCCTGCGCGGTGAGCCAGGCGGCGGGAATCTGCACCGCGTGCAGTCCGTCTATGCCGTGCTCGATGGAGGCGTTGTTCATGTCCACCACGGCCTGGCCCTTCTTCTTGTAATAGGTCTTGTATATGGCGTCCTTCATTTCCGTCACGGCTGTTTCAATGGGAATTACGCCAGTGAGTTTGAAAAACGACGCCTGCAAAATGGTGTTGGTGCGGCTGCCCAACCCCAACTCGCGGGCGATTGCGATGGCGTCGATGATGTAAAGCTTCGCCTTCTTTTCAGCCAGAGTCCGCTTCATGGAGGCGGGCAGGTTCTTTTCCAGTCCCTCCTCATCCCAAGCGCAGTTCAGAAGGAAGGTACCGCCCTTCTTCAGGTTGCGCACCATGTCGTACTTGTTGACATAGGAGGGCGTGTGGCAGGCCACAAAGTCCGCGTTCCGCACCAGATAGGGCGAGCGGATAGACGCCTTGCCAAAGCGCAGATGGGACTGGGTCAGGCCGCCGGACTTTTTGGAGTCGTACACAAAGTACGCCTGACAGTGGAGGTCCGTTGCATGGCCGATAATCTTGATGGAGTTCTTGTTGGCACCCACGGTGCCATCGGAGCCCATGCCCCAGATCTCCACGTCGGTCTGGCCTGCGGGAGCGGTTTCGATCTCCCGGGCAACCGGCAGCGAGGTATGCGTCACATCGTCCACAATGCCGACGGTGAAACCGTTTTTGGGAGTCTCCTGCTTCAGGTTCTCATACACCGCCAGAATTTGACCCGGGGTGGTGTCCTTGGAGCTAAGTCCGTAGCGGCCGCCCACAATTTCCATGGGAATGCCCCGCTCCTTGTAAATGGTGCACACGTCCTGATACAGCGGCTCGCCCATTGCTCCGGGTTCCTTGGTGCGGTCCAGCACGGCAAGGCGCTTCGCGGTGGCGGGCAGGGCGGCGAGGAAGTGCTCCGCAGAGAAGGGGCGATACAGATGTACGTTCAGCAGACCGACCTTTTCACCCTGGGCGGTGAGGAAGTCCACGGCCTCCTTGGCGGTTTCGGCGGCGGAGCCCATCAGGATGATGACCCGGTCCGCATCGGGTGCGCCGTAATAATCAAACAGATGATACTCCCGGCCGGTGAGTTTGCCGATCTCCCGCATATAGCGCTCTACCGCTGCGGGAATCGAGGCAATCTTGTCGTTGCAGGCCTCGCGGCACTGGAAGAAGATGTCCGGGTTGACGGTGGTGCCTCGGGTGGCGGGGTGCTCGGGATTCAGGGAGTTTTTGCGGAAGGCCTTCAGAGCCTCCGTGTCCACCAGAGGACGCAGGTCCTCATAGTCCAGAGTCTCAATTTTCTGAATTTCATGGGAGGTGCGGAAGCCGTCGAAGAAATGCAGCACCGGCATACGGCAGTGAATGGCGGACAGGTGGGCGACGGCCCCTAAATCCATCACCTCCTGCGGGGAGGAGGATGCCAGCAGGGAAAAGCCCGTGCTGCGCACGCCCATCACGTCGGAGTGGTCGCCGAAAATAGACAGCGCGTGGACCGACAGGGTTCTGGCCGAAACGTGGAACACGCCCGGCAGCATCTCGCCCGCAATTTTGTACATGTTGGGGATCATCAGCAGCAGGCCCTGTGAGGCCGTGTAGGTAGTGGTCAGCGCGCCGGATTGGAGGGCGCCGTGCACCGTGCCGGCCGCGCCCCCCTCGGACTGCATCTCCACCACCTGAACAGGCTGGCCAAACAGGTTTTTCTTTCCGTTGGCCGCCCACTCGTCCACATGCTCCGCCATGGGAGAGGACGGCGTGATGGGGAAAATGCCCGCCACCTCCGTAAATGCATAAGAGACATACGCGGCGGCCTGATTTCCATCCATAATTTCCAGTTTCTTTGCCATGTTCTTTTCCTCCTTCTCAATGCCCCTCGATCAAAGTTTCCGTGCAGAACGCCATACAATTTTTAAAATTACACGCTATTCGCTGGATTGCATGCAATTATAGTTTTATGAATTCAAAATGTCAATATGTAAAGTTTTTTTCAGTGGAATCAATAAAACAGGCGGCAACTATCTGTGCAAAAATCCATGACTGCATTCAATTTTAAAAATTGAATAAATGAAAACCGATTGACCGAGTTGAGCAAATATTGTATACTATCGAAAACGAAACAATTGAACACAAAAGAGGGTGATTCCGATTTCTTCCCAAAGTGCAGCCGCATATGAGCGGATTAAAGACATGATTTTTCACATGGAGCTGCTTCCCGGAGCGCGCATTCCGGAGTTGCAGATTTCATCCAAGCTGTCCATCAGCAGGACGCCCATTCATGACGCGCTCCGCCGGCTGGAGGCGGAGGGGCTGGTGATCATCGGCCATAATCGCGGCGCGTCGGTTACGTGTTTTTCAGATGAGGAAATCCGCGAGATCGGAACTATCCGGCTGGCGCAGGATATTCTTGCAGCAGAGCTGGCAGCCCATTATGGCAGCGCAGCGGACTTTGAAGTCCTGTGTAATCTGGCGGACGTTTGTGAGCAGGCGGCCGCCCGGGGCGACGTTTACGAGCGGATCCGTACGGATTGCGATTTTCACCTGGCCATCTCCAAAATTTCCGGAAACTCCAGACTGATAAATCAGCAGTATGCGGTTTATCAGCAGATTCATCTCATTCAGATTTCCAAATACACGAATGTGGAGCACAGCCTTTTGCAGATTCATCACCACAGACCGATGGTGGAGGCGATACGCGGCGGAAGGCTGGACGAGGTCCGGGAGCTGATTTGCCAGCATACCAAGGATTTTTATCGCATCGACCCCTATTTGCTCAGGTGCTGGCGCAGGGAGCCCGGATCCGCGGAGGACTGATGCGGAAGAAGGGTCCACAGTTTGTTTGAGGAGGAATGAATCGGGTGAAAAGCAGTTCTCAAGCTTCCGCGGTGGCAAAACCCACCCGGCGGCAGATGCAGGCGATGCAGACCAAGCAAAAAATTTACGACGCGGCGGTCAAAGAAATTAACATAAAGGGGTTCCACAACGTCAGCATTGAGGATATTACCGCCGCAGCTCACGTGGCCAAAGGGTCGTTTTACACACATTTTTCGTCCAAAGAGGCCCTGGTGCTATACACATTTACACAGTCGGATGCGCTTTATAACGAGGCATATGAAAAAGTCAAGGAAATGGATTTTCTCTCCGGCGTGACCGCGTTTGTGCGCCTGACCTATCAGGAATACGAAAAGCGGGGGAAGGGAATTATCCGCGCCATGATTTCCAATTACTTTACATGGGAGGACCGTAATTTTTACGATCGGGACAGGCCCCTGTTGCAGTGCCTGAAAAAGCTGGTAGAGCGCGGCCAGGATGCGAATGTGCTTGACGCGGGCATAGCGGCCGAGCGGTATGTGTTTGATCTGCTGTCCACTATGATTGGCGTGGAGGTCCTCTGGTGCTTCGACAGCCAAGATATAAGCCTGACAGAGATGATTTCGGACGCCGTGGCGATGACGGCCCGGGGTATGTTGATTTAAAACGAAATCCTTTTGCTGAAAAAGCCCGCCCGATCAATCGGGCGGGCTTTTTATGACCAGAAAAACAGCACAAAAAAGCTGACGATTGCAAAACGATTTTCAAAATTGCAGTATCCTGTATAAATGCCGCTCTGTTTTTTATATAGTTTTACGGCTTTACAAATGGTGTGTCCGTTCATATAATGAACTAAAGTCATTGAATTATAGTCGATAAATTTCGCCGGAGATGTTTTCGGCGGCATTATGATGAGGAGGAACACATTATGGACATGAGTTATTTGAAAGACATGCCAATCGCAATTCTCGGCGGCGGCGCCGTGGGCAAGACAATGGCGGCGGACTGCGCACTGCAGGGCAAGGAGGTCCGGCTTTGGGACCAGCCCCGCTTTGCCAAAACCAACTTCCTGAACATTGAAAAGACCGGCATTACCCTGAGCGGCGCACAGTTCAGCTTCTTCGGCTTTAAACGCACCGGCACGGCGAAGGTGGCGCTGGCCACCGACGACATGGCTAGGGCCGTAAAGGGCGCGGGCATCGTGGTTGTGGCCACGGTGGCCGTGGCGCACGAGGATATCTTTCGCGAGCTGATTCCTCTGCTGGAGGACGGACAGGTCGTTCACATTCTGCCGGACAACTGCGGTACCTTCATTTTTCGCAAGCTGATGCGTGAGATGAACTGCACCACAAAGGTCATCGTTGGCGCATGGTACACCGCTCCCTACGGAATCCGGGTTGTGCGCCGGGGCGGCGTTGTGACCAACGAGTGCAAAGTGGAGACTCGTATTACCACGATTCGCGGCTGCGCTATGCCTGAAACCGACACCGACGCCTTTATGGCTTCTGCCTTCTACATCCCGGCCTTCGACGCCATTATCGACGCAGAAGGCGAGGTCACAATTTCCAAGACGGGGGAGGAGTTCCACCACGGCTTTGTTCGCGCCAACACAATTCTGGATGTGAACCTCTCCAATGTAAACCCGGTGATCCATGTGCCCGGCGCGGTTTTGGGCGCGGCTGTCATGCAGAACTTTGATACTGTCCTGGGGCAGGAAAAGAAGAACTACTCTCTGTACGGCTTTGCCCTATGCCCGGCCATTGCCGAGGTTCAGGCCAAATTCTGGGACGAGGAGAAGGCGCTGGCGAAGGAAATGGACATCGGCCTGTGCACCGTCAATTACGAGGACTTCTTCTCCCGCACCACCATGTATGGCAAAGAGTACATGGGCCCCGACTTTGCCGTTCCCTTCACCGAGCGGTACGAAAACTTCTATGGCGACGGTCCCTTTGATTTGGAAAACCGCTACATCACTGAGGACGTGCCCGTGGGCTGCTATCTGATGAGCCAGTTAGGCAAAAAATACGGCGTCGCCACGCCCGTCATCGACTCTATGATTCTGCTGGCCAGTACCATGATCAAGCGTGACTTGGACAAGGAGAGCAAGTACACTCTGGACTATCTGGAAATCGGCCACATGACCCATGAGCAGCTTCAAAAGTATCTGCGGGAAGGCGTCTTTACCGCGAAGTAAGAGGCTAAGGAGGAGGGGCCGCCGTCCCCCCGCAGCCTGAAACCCGCTTGTGCGCGGAGTGCAAACCTTCGTTTGCACTCCACGCATTTTTATGCCAAAGAAAGCGCCCGGTGGCGTTTCAATTTTCAAGAGGTGCAAAATTTTTGCACCTCTTGCTCTGCAAAAAGCGCAAAATTTTGCGCCTGTAGTAAATAGATGTTCTGTACAATAATATGGGTACGAGCTGTTCAAACTTGTGCAATTTGTAAAACTCCACAAAAGGCTTCTGCCAAAAGCCTGCCATCCGTTTATCTGGGGGCCGTTTTTTTCTGTTTTGCACAAATCTCGTCAGATTCACCGGATGTGCGCATTGCAGTGGCACTGGTTTTGCTGAGTAAGAGGGTACACATGAGGCGTGTGAGGGCGGAAGCGCAGCCCGAACCGTACAGAACAGGAACAGTCTGACAAGGAGGCTATCTGATTATGGAAAAGCAGTATATGCGGCGCATTGAGGCGCTGCGTCGGCAGTATCTGAGCACCCGCGTTGAAATGGACGTTTACAACGCCAAGTACCTCACGGAAGGGTTCAAGGAAAGCGAGGGGCAGCCATGGATTATTCAAAAGGCCATCGGCTATCAGAATCAGTGCCGCAAAAAGAACATTTACATTCAGGACAGCGAGCTGCTGGTGGGCGGCGTGGCGTTCAAGCCCCGGGCAGGCATTTTGTGCGCGGACAGCTCCGCAAGCATTATTGCCAACGAATTGGACACCATCAGCACCCGGCGCTTTGATCCCTTCTATCTCAGCGAGGAGGGCAAGCGGGTTTACACGGAGGACGTCCGGGATTACTGGAAGGATAAGTGCGTGCTGGACCGCTGGCGGAAGCTGGCGCCCGAGGACATGGAGACGCTGCGGGACAACGGTATTATCTATATCGACCGCAAGGCCGTCCGCGGCTACGGTGAAACCACCCCCAGTTGGACGATGGTTTTGCAAAAAGGCATCGCCGGAATCCGCAGGGAGGCGGAGGAGGCTCTGGCAAAGCTGGACGATTCTGTGCCTGGCGATCTGGAGAAGATGTTCTTCTACAAATCCGAGCTGATTGTGTGCGAGGGGATTATCACCCTGGCAAACCGCCACGCCGATCTGGCCGAGACGCAGGCCGCCTCCTGCGCCGATCCTGTCCGCAAGGCGGAACTGCTGAAAATCGCGGAAATCTGCCGCCGGGTGCCCGAGCATCCTGCCCGCACCTTCTATGAGGCGTGCCAAAGCATCCTCTCCTATGAATACGCCATTTTCATGGAGCAGAACGCATCTTCTTACAATTTGGGCCGTTTGGATCAATACCTGTATCCGTACTACAAGGCCGATCTGGCGGCCGGCATCCTGGATGAAGACAGCGCGCAGGAGCTGCTGGACTGCATGTGGATCAAGGTGGCGGAAATGAGTCTGTTCCAGGACGAGGTCACCGCCCAGTACGCCGCCGGGTATTGTATTACGGTTCAGACCAGCTGCGGCGGCATCGACCAATATGGAAACGACGCCACCAACGAGCTGTCCTACAAAATGATTCAGGCCACCATGGATGTGAAGTTCAAGGAGCCGAATCTCTCCGTTACCTACAGTCTGTCGAAAAACCCCGATTCACTGCTGCATAAGGCGGTGGAGGCCATCAGCATGGGGCTGACCATGCCCGCCATTTATTTCAACGACGTAGGGATCCGCATGATGCAGAACAAGGGCGTGCCCCTGAGCGAGGCTTGGGACTGGAATCCCTGCGGCTGCGTGGAAACAAACCTGTCCGGACGTATGAAGCAGTATACCGATATTGCCGATATCAACATGGGTGCGATGGTGGAGCTGGCGCTGAACGACGGCGTAAGCCGCATCACCGGAAAACAGGTGTCCGTATCCACCGGAAACCCCGCTGACTTCAAGACCTTTGAGGAGTTTTTCAACGCGGTCAAGACCCACATCAGCTATGTGGTAAACGTCATCGTCTCCGGCAACCAGTTGCTGGATTATCTCAGCATGAACTATCGAACCGTACCGGCCCTGTCCTTGGGGTTCCCCCAGTGCATGGAAACGGGGCTTGATTACAGCCAGCCCGGCGCCACCAAGTACTCCTGCGGCGGCGGAGTGATTACCGTGGGTCAGGCGGATATTGTAAACTCTCTGGCGGCTGTGAAATACATGGTGTATGACGAGAAAAAAATTACCATGAAGCAGCTTTGCGATGCGCTGAATGCCAACTTTGAGGGCTATGAGGACATCCGGGACATGTGCCTGTCCGCCCCTAAATACGGCAACGACGACGAGCGGGCTGACTTCTGCGTGGGCGAGGTGTTTTCCTATGTGGTGGATGAGTTCGAAAAATATCAGACCAAGTTTGGAAAAATGACCTGCGGCATGCTGCCGGTATCCGGCAACACGCCCATCGGCCAGTGGGTCGGCGCGCTGCCCTCCGGACGCAAGGCGGGCACTCCTCTCACCGACGGCATCGGTGCCACCGGCGGCACTGATGTGAACGGGCCCACCGCCCTGTTTAAATCCGTCAGCAGAATCCCCCATGCGCGCTATACACAGGGAACGCAGCTAAATCTGAAAATTGAGCCGGAGCTGATGACGGGCGAAACCGGCATCGCGCACATGATGAACATGATGAAGACCATGTGCACGCTGGACGTTTATCACGCCCAGATCAACGTAGTTGATAAGGAGACGCTGCTGGACGCTCAGGAGCATCCCGAGCAGCACCGGGACCTTTTGATCCGCGTCGCCGGGTACACGGCGTTTTTCGTGGAGCTGAGCCGGGAGACGCAAAACGAAATCATCGGCCGCACCGAAATCCGCGATTGGGCGGGCGTAAGATAAGAAATATGAAGGGAGCGCTGGGGCGCAATGGAGATATTTGAGCCAAACAGAGAGGGGACCGTCCTGCGAATAGAGCGTTCCTCCATTCACGACGGGGACGGCTTCCGCACCGTCGTATTTTTAAAAGGCTGCCCATTGCGCTGCCAGTGGTGCTCAACCCCGGAAAGTCAGTCCTTTGAAATCGAGCGGACCGACGCGTATTCCTACGGTGAAAAAATGACCGTGGGCCACGTGCTGCGGGAGGCGCGAAAGGACTCGCATTTCTACTTTATCTCCTCCGGCGGCGTTACGCTGTCCGGAGGAGAGGCCCTGGCGCAGCCGGAATTTTCTCTTGCGCTCTTAAAAAATTTCAAGGCTGAGTGTTTTAACACCGCCATAGAGACTTCCTTTTTTGCGCCGTGGGAAAAAATCAACGCGCTGCTGCCCTATACGGACACCGCGTATGTAGACCTGAAGCTGTTTACAAAGGAACGGCATCAGTGCTATTGCGGCGTGGATAATACGCGGATTCTGGAAAATATGACGCGTACCAACGATGTAAAAGACCAATTCCGTCTGGTGATCCGCACGCCTATCATCCCGGGGGTGAACGACGATGAGGAGGAACTGAAAAAGATCGGCGCGTTCTGCGCGGGGCTCACAAACTTGCATCACGTACAGCTGCTGCCTTATCACCGCCTGGGGACGGCGACCTATGAAAAACTGGGACTCGACTATCCCCTGAAGGGCGTCTTGCCGCCAAGCGCGGAGCGGATGGAGCATTGCCGGGACGTGATCGGACATTTTGTGGAGCGCGTGGTTTGAAAAGGCGCGGGCGCGGGGAGGGATCGTTCGCGCGTTCGCCCGGAGAGCTGAATTTACATAGCTTGGAGGATACGCCTATGAAACAAATGGTAGACATTCGCGTTTTTGACGAGTGCCGCGGCGCACATTCCCACGAGCATCCACAAATTCTCGTACCTCTGCGCCAGACCATGCGGGTCCTGGCGGGCGACGCCGAGTATGAGGTGACTCCTCAGGAGTTATGCTTTATCCCCGCTAAAATGCTTCACCGGTGCGATTATCTGGGAAAACTGCTGGCAATGAACCTGTCAGAGGATATGGCAGACAGTAAGGATGCGGTCCTGCTGTCCTCGCCCATGATTATTTCCATGCATGGGCAAATCCTCCAGCTTGTGGATTTGATTCAGGCCGAGCTGAAGCAGGACCCCGACAGCCGGTCGGTCCGGCATCTGTACGCCTATCTGTACAGCAAGCTGATCGAGAATTGTGCCGCGCCCTCAATCCGCTATATCGGAGAGCACTACGACCTGCCCATTACCGTTAATCAGCTTGCGGGAATCGAGCGATATAACGTGACCTATTACAATGGCTGGTTCAAGCAAAAGACGGGCTTTTCTCCCAGCTTTTATCTGCGCTGCATCCGAATCAACCGGGCCAAGGAGCTGCTGACAAACACCAGATACAGCGTAATGGAAATTGCGGTGATGGTGGGTTATAGCAGCAATTCCACCTTTACCCGCGCTTTTCACAGCGTCACCGGAATGACGCCGAAGGAATACCGGAGCTGCCCCTGCTTCCAACAAAGCATCGGATGAGCGCGGGTTACTGAAAAGCACCCCAAAAGGAAAAAGAGAGGAAACTTTCGAAAATGGAACAAAAGAGAAATGTGAAGATACGGCCGGTCGTGATGTCTGTCACGGTAATCCTATTTGTGGCAATGCTGATTGCCATTGTTGTAAACGCAACGGGCTTCTATAACGTGCTTAATAATATGGTCATGAACAACCTGATGTCGAACCTTGGGTGGTTCGTCAGCTTGGTCATGCTGTTCATGGTCATTTTATGCGTTGTCATCATGGTTACGCCCCTGGGCAAGATCAAGCTGGGCGGCCCCAATGCGAAGCCAAAGTTTACCTATTTGCAGTGGTTCGGAATCTCCCTGTGCACCGGTATCGGCGCAGGCGTGGTCTTTTGGGGTGCGGCGGAGCCGCTGCTCTTCGCCATGGAGCCCTCTCCCAGCACCGGGCTTCTCCCCGGCAGCAACGGTGCCGTGCTGTGGAGCATGCTGCATTGCTTTTTGCAGTGGGGGCTGACGCCTTATGCCAGTTGTGTGATTATGGGCGTGATTCTGTCCTATGCAATTTTGAACATGGGTGCGCCCTTTAAGGCCAGTTCCTGCCTGATTCCCATCTTTGGCAGGGATGTGATGAAAAGCCGCTGGTGCGACGTGTTTGATTCCGTTTCCACGTTTGCCCTCACCGGCGCCGTGGCCGGCGGCCTGGGCTATGGAGCCATGCAGCTCTCCGCCGCTGTTAAGGCGTTTTCCGGCATCGAGCCCAGCATGACAATCTACGCGGTGATTATTGTGGTGATGTTCTTCTGCTACAACGCATCCGCTCTCAGCGGTCTGCGCAACGGCATCACCAAGCTCTCTAACTACAATGTGCAGTTTTTCTTCATCCTGCTGTTTTTTGTGATTCTTGCGGGGCCCACGGAGTACATCTGCAACTTGTTTACTGAAAGTCTGGGCGAATATTTCAGCGAGTTTTTCGCCGCCAGCCTCTACACGGCCCCCTATCCGGACAGCGGCATGTGGCCCCAGAACTGGGACATGTACTGGTGGGTGGACTGGATGGCCTACGCTCCGCTGCTGGGCCTGTTCATGGTCCGCGTGGCCTATGGTCGCAGCCTGCGGGAGTTCATTCTGATTGAGTGGCTGTTCCCGGCCCTGTTCGGCATCGTGTGGTTCTCCGCCTTTGGAGGCACGATTCTTCACGCCCAGTTGTTTGAGGGCGTGGATTTTTACGGCATCTATCTCACCGAGGGCGCGGAGGCGCTGACGCTGTCCATGTTCAACGTGCTGCCGTTTTCCACGGTTGCAAAAATTGTGATGCTGTGCATCATCACCATCTCGCTGGTTACCCAGTGCGACTCCATGACCGTGACGCTGGCCAGTATGTGTGTAGAGGGGAGCGACGAGAACACTGAGGCTCCGGTTCCCCTAAAGCTGTTCTGGGGCCTTGTCTTCGCCGTGATTGCTCTGGTGTTTACCGCATTGGGCGGCATCAACGGCGTGAAGACCATCAAGTCCTTCTGTGGCGTTCCGCTGACATTTGTCTGCCTGTTTGTAATTTTGGGCTTCCTGCGCTATATGTCCAAGCGGCCCCGCAAAGCGGACGGAGGCTATGTGGACGAGGATAGCGTGGCCAACGCTCCCGACAACGGCCTGCCTCCGGCGGCGAAGAGCAAGATCAAATTTCTGGCAAAGCTGGGCTTCTGAAAAAGAAATTATAAAAAGCACGGTCCCCCGCCGGAGCGGGGGACCGCGCTTTTTTCCCGTAAAACACGGTTAGACAATGCCGCCCGTTTTTGCCGGGTCGATTTTATCCCGTTTGATACGATATTGCAGGTTTTGCCGGCTGATACCCAGCATCCGGGCCGTCTGGGTAATATTTCCGCCATTTGCCTGCAAGAGGCGCGTCAACTCATCTCTCCCCATTTTTGCGCCGCTTCCACCGATAATGGCGCTTTTGCGCTGCTCCGGCCATCCCGGCGCTTCTTCCGAATCCCCGTGAAGGATGTGGTCCGGAAGCATCTCCCGGGGGATGACCAGCGCGTCGTCCGGCAGGATGTTCATGGCGTATTCAATGGCATGCTGCAATTCCCGCACATTGCCGGGCCAGCTATAATTGCAGAGCCGCTCCATTGCGTCGGGGGAAAGTTCCTTGATATTCTTCATCATCTTTCGATTTAAAGACAGGACAAAGTGCTTGGCAAGCAGAGGAATGTCGCAGGCCCGGTCCCGCAAGGGGGGGATGG
>NZ_DALZCH010000085.1:0-13543 GCF_031978065.1 Oscillibacter sp. | reverse complement strand
GTAGTCTGAGGGAAATCCCACCGTTGTGGAACATCCGGAGACTGTTACATTGATCAAAATGCTTCCAAAACTTAAAATTCCTAAACACATCAGGATACAGCCCAACTGTCTGCGGTGCGCGTTTTTCCATTGAAAAAACAAAAGCCAGCAGGAAAGCAAAAAGACTCCCATAAATAACAGCAAAAAAACAACATTTACCAAGGTGGAAAATACATCTGCATTTCCCAAGAACATGCTCTTCAACACTTGAACTTGATAATAAATGGAATTTTCTATAAATTTCATGGGCTTCAGCAGGGCCAAATTTACATGTCCCCCTCCACCTGCTAGTATACTGTAAACCACCTCAAAGGCGGATGCTGCAGCTACAAGGATGCAATATAGAGAAAATCGCTTTCCTTTCCCTTTTCCGCAGGCTAGCAAGGCCAGCAAGGCCATGGGAATCAGCAAAATATGATAGATGCGGGAAACACACAGAACGATGGCAAACAGCATTGCCAGCCCGTACTGCCATCGGGACAGCTTTTCCATGTCTACAAAAGCAAAGGGAATCAGGAAAAAGCAAGACCAATAACTGACGGCCCAGAAGTAGTAGGCGCTGGGAAACAACATCATTCCTCCCAGATAAAGGCAGATCAGCAGCCGAATTTCTGGCGATAAGACCTTACGGAAGGTAGGCAAGCAGAGCATGGAGGCGGCTCCGCATACCAAGCAGGTTTGCAGCAACTGGGCAATGACAAACACGTACTTTCCCGTGCCTGATAACTGAACCGCTAGCCACATCAACAATCGTTCTGTCCAAACCAAAGACTCTCCGCTCATCAACGACATTAAATTGTGTACAAAGGAAAGCTCTTTGGCTTTATACCAAAACTCATAGACCATTTCGCTGTGTGGTTCGGCAAAAAAAGTTGCCAGAGAATTGGACAGCGAAATATACACGAACAGTAGACAGAAGGATGCAAAAAACAAGCCCTTCCCTTTTGTCAGCGTATCAGGCCGAAAAGCAAGAAGCCATGCAACGCCCAAGATCAACAGTACCAGTGCCGCCAGCATTACGCTGTCATAGATGAAATACCCGTCGTGGCGCAGGATGGAATACTGGATGGCCAGAGGGCCAGGGACAGGGGAACTGTCCAGCGTTCCAGCAGTTAAACCTGACGTTTTGGTTTGGGAAACATAGAAAAACAGATCAGTTCCCTCTGGAAAGGACTCGCCCCGGATACGTAATACCGCTTCGCCGACTTTAAAGGAGGAATAGGAGAAGTCGGGCGTATAGGGAGAGGAAATTTCCGTAGCATATACAAGAAGTGTTTCTGTCTGCTCCCCTTGCTGTAGAGAAAATTCTACGACTGCATTTTCATAGCCGGCGCCATTTGGTGCAGAGCAAAACAACAGAAGAGATTTCAGTTCCCCCTCCAGCCGCAATGTTTGCTCAATTTCATGCTGGTTGACGGACAGGGGGAGCATGTCCACATTTTCAACAGCGATGGTATTTCGACTGTCTTCGTAGAGGGAATTCCAGCAACTTCCCACAAAAACCAGCAATAATACTAGTGCCAGCACAAAAAACTTTGCATGCTTTCTGTGTCTTTGCTCGACGTTCATGGTGCTCCTCCGTTATTCCAAAGTAGATTCTTCTTTCATCAGCTCGGAAAGCTTATCAAAATTGATTCGTTGTTCCTCAATCACCAACGGATGATGCATAACACGGGTATTGATATTGACAATGTACTCTCCCACCAGCCCGATAAAAAACAACTGCAGGGAGCCCAGCAGGAAAATGCCGACTTGCGTTGCGGCAGAGCCAAAGGGGAAAGTATTCCAATTCAGAAGTTTCATCACCAGCGTATAGATTGCCACCAGAAAGCTGAGCCCGGACACACAGGCACCGATGATCGTGGCAATGTGCATGATTACTTTGGAATAGCTAGTGATGCCAAGCATAGCAAGATCATACAGTGCCATGAAATTGAAACTGCTTTTTCCGTTTTTGCGTGTTACCTGCTCATAGGTAACATCCTTGCGTTGAAACCCAAGCTCCGCTATAATCCCTCTTAAATACGGCAAGGAGTCGTCCATTTCTCTGATTACTTCAATAAAGGAATGGTCATATAGGCCAAACCCATCAAACTGATTAATATGATCAATTTCAGAGATGTTTTTAATGACATGATAGTAGCATTTTCTCAAGAAATACTTGAATGGGTTTTCCTTGCTTTTGGATTTAATTCCGGCAACGATTTTATAGCCGTTTTCCCACTCGGAAACAAAGGCGGGAATCATTTCAGGGGGATCCTGCATATCCGCAAACATCAGTACTGCGCAGTCTCCGGGAGCCTGCGACAACCCATAGAACAGGGAGCGGTTAAATCCAAAATTCTTGGCGTTGAAGATGGAGGTGACGGTTTTGTCTTCTTCACACAACCTGGTGATGAGTTCTCTGGTCTTATCTTTGGAGCAGTTGTCAATAAACATCAGATTACATCGATAGTCTGGCAATTGCTCTTCAAACACGTTGTTTACGCGACAGTAGACCTCTTTAACATTGGTTTCTTCATTGTATGTTGGAACTACAACTGAAATGGTTTTCATTTTTTTACACCTATATTCTCTGCCTTTTTATGGCTTTCCACATACGCTCCACGGTATATGAGAAGCCACATGTATCCTTATTTTGCGGAATGCGCCTGAATGACTTCGCCAATCGACTTGACAATGTAATCTAACATTTCAAAGGACATCCCCGGATAAACACCGACCCAGAAAGTCTGCTCTGTAATGCGGTTGGTTACTGGCAAATCATTAATAACACGGTAGCCCTCTTGCTGTTTACGCATCTCATCAAAGCACGGATGTTTGATGAGGTTTCCGCTGAACAACAGTCGGGTTTGGATGCATTTGCTTTCCAGATAACGTAGCATCTCCTCACGCTTAAACCCGGCATCCTCTTTAATCGTAATCAGGAAGCCAAACCAGCTGGGAGTGCTGTTCTCCACTGCTTCCGGCAAAATGAGGGGGCCGTTTTCCTTGTCACTGAAGAGCGCTAATTGGGTTCGCAGATATTCCCAGTTTTCCTTTCTTCTAGCAATAAATCCATCCAGTTTCTTTAATTGTTCTACGCCGATGGCGGCCTGCATATCTGTGACTTTCAGATTATAACCGAAGTGGCTATATACATATTTATGATCGTATCCGTGAGGCAACTCTCCGTGATCGCCATCAAATCTGTGGTTGCAGATATTGTCAATGCCAGATGGGCAGGCACAGTCTCTGCCCCAGTCACGATAGCTCTTGATCAGTTTATTCAACAACGCATCATTGGTATAGACGCAGCCGCCCTCGCCCATGGTAAGATGATGGGGAGGATAAAAGCTGCTTGTACCAATATCGCCGATAGTACCGGTGTACTTCGTCTCTCCATTGAGGCAATATTTACTTCCAAGTGCATCACAATTGTCTTCTACCAGCCACAGATGGTGCTGATCGCAAAAAACCTTTACTGCGGCCAGGTCAAAGGGATTGCCCAATGTATGTGCAATCATAACAGCCTTTGTTTTCTCAGAAAGCGCCGCTTCCAGTTGGGTGACATCAATATTATATTGAGGTATGGTGACATCAACAAAAACAGGAATTGCACCATACTGGATAATGGGTGTCACCGTGGTAGGGAAGCCACAGGCAACCGTAATGACCTCATCTCCCCTCTTAATGCGCCGCACACCCAATTCAAGGCTTGTCAACACAGAAAAAGCAACCAGATTGGCAGAGGAACCACTATTCACCAAATTTGCATATTTGACGTTTAACAGCTTGGCAAAATCTTTTTCAAATTGATCTGCGTATCTTCCTGTTGTCAACCAAAAATCTAGAGATGCATCTACTAAAGAGCACATCTCATTTTCGTCATACACACGCGCGGCATAGGTGATGCGGTCACCCTGTTCAAAGGTCTTTTTATTTTCCTTATGATCATGATAATATTGCTTTACCAAATTCAAAATCTCTTGGCGCGCAATTGATTCTTTCTCTGTATTGTTCATGTTGCTTCTCTCCTTGTGTTTCATTATTTCTGTTAAGGGGGTTCTCAATAAGTTCCGTGGGGTTTTGCTATTTTGTTTCATAGAGAACTGTCTCCAGTCGGTCGATCCGCTCATACAGGTGTTCCAAATCGTCCACCTTTTGCTCCAGACCGTCGGCACGGATGTACAGAGACTCCAAAGCGTCCATTCGCTCATAGAGATGCTCCAAGCCGTTCACTTTTTGTTCTAGACCGTCGGCACGGATGTGCAGAGACTCCAAAGCGTCCATTCGCTCATAGAGATGCTCCAAGTTGTTCACTTTTTGTTCTAGACCGTCGGCACGGGTGTGCAAAGACTCCAGTGCGTCGATTCGTTTGTAGAGGTGTTCCAACGTATCTACTTTTTGCTCGAGTCGATTTATAGTATCTGCCTGACGTCTTTCCTGCATATCAATTGCGGCCTGCTTTTCCCAAATGATCTCAGCAGGAAGCTTTTGAGGAAGTTCACCCTTATACAAATCCGGTATATAAGGTTTGTATTTATGGCTTTTTGCAAAATAAAAATTTTCTTCTCCAATCCATTGGTACGGGAATCCAGACCCAATTGCATCAAACACAACTTGATTGCAATGCGCCTTAATCCGCTCGTGCAGCTCGATAATTAAGAAATCAACATGGGATAGCCACCCGTAGTCCTTTTTAAAAAGGTCGCGTTCGCTTCCTTCAATATCCATTTTCAAAATATCAATTTTCTCAAGCTGGAATGTTCTAAAAAAAGTATTCATAGTCATTCCGACAATACCAGCGTTTGTTGATAAGGACTCCTGAACCTGATAACCCAGTGTACCTATACCCACGTCCACGATAGAGACCTTTTGATCTTTTTCAAATATTGCCCCATAAAATGGTGTAATTTGTGGATAGGGGGCAATGTTCATGAGCAAGGTTTTGTAGTTCTCTTCATCCGGCTCTACCGCAATTATATGAGCCTTTGGAAATTTTTTTGCAAAGTAAATGGACGCCAATCCAATATTTGCCCCCAAATCTACGATGGTGTTTACCGATCCTTCCACATCAAAGTACCCATATTCGTTTTTGAGTAAAAGCTGCTGATAGATGTCGAAATCGCTGGTGTTCTCTCTCAGGAAAATATCATTTTCATCTTGGTAATGCTGAATGATCATCGTTAGCTCCTTTTAAATCTCCCACCCTCTCAGGCGGAAGTAAGACCGCTTAAACCGATACCGCCTGTTGCTGCCTTTTGGAAAAAACAGGTTAAATATGGGCATCAGCAGTGCCTTAATCCGCTTTTTCAGGGACGGCTTGGGAACGGCAGCACTGCCAGCCAAAGCGGTTTCTAATTCGTTGATTCTGCGGTATAACTCATGTACATGAGGCATGGAAGTATATTCTGTGTTCTTTTGACACATTTTTTGCAGCAGCAGTTCGTAAAAAATAGTTTTTCTTGCATAAAACCAGAAAAACTCATACAAGTCGGGGTCCTCTGCAAAGCAGGGAATGGCTTTACCCACATAATGCACAATATAGGGGTCCAGACGCGCCTGATAGTATTCTTTTCGCAAATCTGCCGGTAAATAATACTCATCGGTTGCATAAGGGACATTGGCAATCATTACGTTCCACTTGTTTGGAAGCCGTTTGATTTTATCCTGAAAGAGCATATTTACCAAATCTTGATCCAGCCATTTCAGCTGATACTTGGTGGCCTCATGAATGAGGTAGCCTGTTTCAAAGGTCTCGTTGAGCAATGTTACATTGTAAAGGGCAATGCCCGCTTGAAAATATTGCTCAGGATACTTCATTTTGAGCGTTTCTTTATTATACGCTCTCTGCTCCAACGGAGGCGTTTGTGTACAATAGGCCACCACATGGGTGTCATAGGCGGCAGCCATATAATACCCTTCCAGATCGGTGACATATAGCTCTGCGATATCGTGATTGACCACAATGTCGGAATCCAAGTAAATCACCTTGGGATATTGGGCAAATAAATCCGGCGCAAGCAGACGATAGTAAGTATTTGGAGTAAATTGTGCCCAGGTATAGAAATTTAAATTTTCAATGATTTTTGTAATATCCATCACACGGATCGAAATATTGCAAAGCTCCTTGGCCTGAGCCTCAATTCTCTCTCGGTTATAGAGGAACATGTCATCTGTGAAGACAACAATATCGTAGTTCTTTTCTCGTTTGGCATTTTCGATGATCGACTGAATTACTACCGAGGCAAAAGGCGCATACTCGTTGCTGGCAACCAAGCAGACCGCTGCATCCACACGGGGAAATGCAGGCTCAATCACCTCGCAAATATCTACCCGATCACTTTCCTTCTGATAGAGCTCGTTAAGGCTTCTATGGGGCGAATATCCCATGTTCTCTCTCCCCCCCTTTTCCCGCTGAGGAAAGGAGTTTTTTTCTTTTTTAGAATCCACCGTAGATTTTCATAAACTGTGCAAAGCTCTGGTTCTTTTGATCCTTTTCCGCCACAAGCATCTTCTCTGCTCCGCCGATTTTCTCCAACGGCCACGCAATGGAAATATCTGGATCATTCCACATAATACCATCGTCATACTCCCCGTAAAATTTTTCTCCGCACTTATAAGAAACAATGGAGTCCTCCAGCACCAGATACCCATGCCCGCATCCGGCGGGAACCAGAATTTCGTTGTGCTGTTCTCCCACAAGGTCAAAACTCAGCCACTTTTTAAAAGTTGGACTGTCCTTACGTAAATCCACCACCACATCGTAAACATGGCCGGTGATGCAGCGAACCAGCTTTGCCTGCTGCTTCACACGCTGAAAATGCACGGCACGAATCACACCTCTATGGGAGGTGGTATAGAACACCTCCTGTAAGTCGTGAGTAATGCCGTTGGCCTCAAACACCTCTTTAGAGTAGTCCTTGGTAAAGCAGCCGCGGATATCATCGGCATTGAAGGGCGTCACTTCGATCAGCCCTGCAATTTCCGTCTCTTTAAATTCAAATTTCTGAATCATATTTGTTCCTCCCGCAAGATGGTTTCCCACCAGTCTCTGGTACGGCGGCACCCTTCCGCGAAGCTGACTTCCGCACGGAAGCCTGTGTCGGCTTCCGTTTCGCTGCAATCAAACTTAGAAAGGGGCATATCCACGCCGGTAAACGGAATATCCCCGAAAATGAAGTGGAGATGCGGTGCAATGGCGGTCTTCATTTCCAGCAGAAATTCCTTCAACGGCTTCGCGCTGGAGCTTCCAATCAAATATTCATGAAAGGGTTTTCCGTGCTCGCCGATCAGACGAAAGGCCCGTGCCACATCGTCAATATAGACAAAGTCATAATTCTGCGTACCCGCGGTAAACTGGGGAGATTCTCCCCGAATGCACTTTTGAATAGTGGCATTGACCATGCGGGGACTCCGCTCTCCCACGCCGTAGGCATTGGTAATCTCTGGCCAGACCAGATCAATGCCGAGATTGGCTGCCACAGACATACACATAGTATGCGCTGTTAATTTTCCGCTTCCGTAGATATAACCCAAGCCCGGACGGTTTCCCTGTTTGTAGGCCGCAGCCATGGTCTCGTGCTCCACGATGCTGCCGGCGCATACAAATCGTTGACATCCAAGGCTTTTTGCAACGCGCAGAGAATCCACCGTCCACTGCACATTATGCAACTGCAAGGCGGTATCTGTGCGGGCAGGTCCTGCGCTGCCCGCCCACGCAAAGTGATAGAACGCGTCATACACATCCTGTGGAATTTTTTTTGACAGGGATGCCATATCCTCCAGATCACAGGAGACCCTTTGAAGCCGGTCATTCTCTGGCAAAGAGGAGAAATGGTTATGATGTCCCACCGCCCAAACGGTGTAGCCGTTATTTAAAAGCTCCTTGATTGTGGCACTGCCCACAAACCCGTTGGCACCCGTAACAATTGCATGTTTCATAAATGATTATACTCCCAGATATTCATGGATTTGCTTTTGCATCACAGCGGGAATGTCCCCGCCAGCCATCCAAACCTGTGTCCATTCCACCGCTTTTTCTAAGGCATCATGGATATGCCAATGGGGTTTCCAGTTCAGTGTTGTTTTGATTTTGGAGCAGTCCAGCTTCAGAAAGTTTGCCTCGTGGGGGCCGCCCACCCAACGGTTTTCCCAAGTGGCATCTCCACCCCATACCTTGCAGAAAATATCTACCAGATATCCTGTGGTGACGCAGTCCATATCGTCCGGTCCTACGTTGTACGCATCTGCCAAAGAAGCGTCCTCATACTGCCGTTGTGCAAGTAGAAGATAGGCGCACACTGGCTCCAAAACGTGCTGATAGGGTCTTGTGGAATGAGGATTGCGAACGACAATCTTTTCGCCCTTTTCCAGGGCTCTCACGCAATCGGGAACAATCCGATCCCGGGCAAAATCACCACCGCCGATTACGTTGCCGGCACGGGCGGTGGAAATGGCACATTGCTTTCCGCCAAAAAAACTGGAACGATAGCTGTGGGTCACCAGTTCGGAGCAGGACTTGGAGTTGGAATAGGGGTCGAAGCCGTCCAGAAGCTCGTTTTCACGATACCCCCATGGCCACTCATTATTCTCATAGACCTTATCGGTCGTCACATTTACAAAGGATTTTACACAAGAGTGAGTGCGGACGCACTCCATGATATTCACGGTTCCCATCACGTTGGTCTCGTAGGTATAGACGGGCTTTTCATAGCTTTCCCGCACAATGGGTTGTGCTGCCAGATGGAGCACGATCTCTGGCTGAGATTCATCGAACACCTGCATCAGATGGGCCAAATCTCGCACATCACCAACGATACTGGTCATATGCTCCGCCACTCCGGCGAGGGTGAACAGGTTGGGTTGGGTCGGAGCTTCTTGTGAATAGCCCGTTAAAATCGCACCGGCATCTACCAAAATGCGGCACATCCAGCTGCCCTTAAACCCGGTATGTCCTGTAACCAGCACACGTTTTCTGGAATAAAATGATAAATTCTGCATCAGTCTTTCCACACTTTCCAAGGTGCATTGCCTGATGCCCAAAGGTTGTCCAGCGTTTCCTTTTCTCGCACTGTATCCATGCACTGCCAGAAGCCCTCATGCTTATAGGCCATTAGCTCGCCCATTTTTGCCATGGTTTCCATAGGCTTTTTCTCCAAAACAGTGTTATCACCATCGATATAATCCAGGAACTTGGGGTCACAGACCATAAACCCGATATTGATCATGTTGCCATCGCCCATGGTCTTTTCACGGAACTGATTGATGTGTCCCGCCTCGTCAATGTCCAAAACGCCGAAACGCTGCCCGGCATTGAAGGACGTCATGGTAACCATCTTTCCGTGCCCTTTATGATAGTTCACCAAGTCGTTGATATCCACATTGGCAACACCGTCGCCATAAGTCAGCAGGAAGGACTCATTCCCAATATAGGGCACAACACGCTTGACACGGCCGCCGGTCATGGTATTAAGACCGGTGTCCACCACAGTCACCTTCCACGGCTCGGAATGGTTGTTATGTACTTCCATGCAGTTGTTCTTCAGATCGAAGGTCACATCCGTGTTGTGAAGATAGTAGTCGGCAAACCACTCCTTGATGACCTCCTGCTTATAGCCCGCGCAGATGACGAATTCATGGAAGCCATGGGCCGCATAGCCCTTCATAATATGCCAGAGAATGGGCATACCCCCAATTTCCACCATGGGCTTGGGTTTAAACTGGCTTTCCTCTGAAATGCGGGTGCCAAATCCTCCAGCTAACAATACGACTTTCATTTTGTTCTCCTCCGTCTTGGTTTAATTCCATTTATAAAACTGAAATACAACTCTTTTTACATAAATTCTTGCCTTGCTCCCTTTGGGAAGCAACCGATCGGCAATTGCCTTGATTCGCCTTTTCAACCGCTGTACAAAGGGCTCTCTACCCAATTGGCGTAAAAGATCGTCTCGCAGATGTTCCGCTCGCTTATCCGCATAGTCCACCGCCATCCGCTGGATCAGTATTTCGTAGAAGGGCGTCATTCGGGCATAGTGCCAGAAATACTCGAATAAATCCGGCTCTACCGTATAACAGGGCATAGCCCGCCCCACATAGTGAACAATATAGGGTGTTTGCCGATTTTCAAAGTAATCCTGTCGCAGTGCATCGGGCAAATGGTATTCGTCCAAGTCCTCCGGTTGATTGGACACCATCACATTCCATTTTCCGGACAATCTTAAGATCTTGCCGTAGAATAGCTTGTTGACCAAATCCTGATCCAGCCAGCGCAGCTTGTGGATCATTCCCTGCTGGATAAGGTAGCCCGGTTCAAAATCCCGCCGCAGTGCAGTGAGATTAAACAGCGACACACCAGCCTGAAAGTATTCCTCCGGGTTTTCCATCCCTAATTCCTGAGAGTTATATGCCCTCTGCTCCAGCGGTGGGGTTCTGGTGCAGTAGGAGATTACATGGGTGTCGTAAGCGGCCGCCATATAATATCCCGTTAAGTCGGTTTCAAACAGCTCCGCCAGGTCGTGGTTGACCACGACATCCGAGTCCAGATATACCACCTTGGTGTACTCTGTAAACACATCAGGCGTCAAAAGGCGGTAATAGGTGTTGCTGGTGAAATGCGCCCAGGTATAAAAGGAAAAACCCTCGATCATTTTGGAAATATCCAACACCCGAATCGAAATATTTTCCTTTCCGTCTCCCATAGCTTCCATGCGTTTGCGGGAGCGCCAGCGCATATCGTTTGTCAGCACCACAATGTCATAGGTGTGCTCCGATGTGGCATTGGCCAAAATCGAAGCTACCACCACAGCCGCAAAGGGAGCATATTCCTCGCTGGACACCAGAGAGACCGCAACGCTGTCTTTCCCAAACACAGGAGGGAGATGGGTACACGGAGATGTTTTTCCAGAGAGCTCCTCTTCGAACTGGTTGAGACTATAAAAGGGGGACCGTGCCTCCTCCATGCAAACACCTCCTTATAATTGCTTGAATGATGAATACATATAAGAAAAATACAAAATTTTGCAAAGCTCCCGCAATCGAGATTGAGGCGGTAAAATCCTGTTCAGCATTCTTTTTCTGCTGGATTCCGCCGGCCTTTTTTGTTCCTTGAGACATTGCGTTTCCAACTGCACCTGTGCCATGGCCTGCTGAAAATACGACCCCAGATCAGTCTTTTCATCCGCCCAAGGCTTTTGCCGACCGGAATAATGGACAATCCACGGGTCTTGCCGGGAAGCCACATACCCCTTTTGTAGTTCCTCTGGGGTGTTTGCGATAATATGGGAAACCCGATAGCCGTCACAATCACACACTACGTTCCACCGCAAGTCCAGCAGTCGAATGTGGCCCTGACAGAGAACATTGAGCACGTCCTGATCGAAATAGCGAAAACAGCCGGATGTACTGGCCTTCAGCAGTGCATCTTCCCCCAGTCCCGCTCTCATAGCCTGCACATGAAACACCAAAACGCCGGCTTGCAGGTATTCTGCCGCACGATGCATATGCAGCTTTTTCTCCAGATAATACCGCATCGATCGCTCAGGGCCGCAATACTGCCCCAATACATCCAAATCCGTTACACCCGAGAGGTAAATTTCAGGGTCATGGGGCAACGACAATAAGGGAAAAACATCCTGCAAAACTACCAGATCTCCATCCAGATAGAGCACATCGTTATAGTGCTTGAGCAGGCGTGGAATTAGGAGTCGTGCATAGGTTTCTCCGCTGACGTGTCCCTCGGTATAAAGAGTTTCAGGCAGATACCCCCCCACTGTCACAAGACGAATGGCACAGCTCGGATAGTCTTTGATTGTTGTCTCTAGCAGAGCGAGCCCCTCGGGTGAATAACCATTCTGTGACAGAAGAAGAAATTCATAGCCGCATTCTTCCCTTCCGTGAGCAAGCACAGAGTGCATTGCCACACACGTGTAAGGAAGAAATTCCTCACTGGCCGCCATGACTATGGGAATATGATCTTTTTCATGAAGTGGGACCGGATATGCGCCCGGTGATAGTTGCTCAATCACGGATAGATCCCTCCCGGCTTACACTACTTATTGCAATCGCAGATGTCGCTTAAGCTGATGTAAAAGTTGGCGGGGCAGAAGCCCCACCACAAGGGGCTTTACCGCCCAAATAAACCATGCCGGCATCCGTCCCAAAGAAGAAAACCGTGACAGCCTTGTCCGAAACTCGTGGTAAAAAAGGAGGTAGGGGCGATGCTTAAGCTGGCTTGCCGTTACAGAATAGTCCAGCAGCACCTGCTGCACATTGGCGCCCAGACAGCCATTTTCATAAAGGCGAAGCAGCAAATCGTAATCGTCGCAACCCTCCTGCAACGGATGCTCACTGTAACCTCCGACTGCGATCATTGCCTGCCGCCGGAGCAACAAAGCCGGATGGACAAAGGGATTGGTCATGCGAAAATTCTCCACTCGGGGAAAGGGTGGCAGTTTCCGCACCATCGGGGCTGTCCCACCCTGCTCCAGCACCCAACTGCCCACAATACAAATCTCCGGGTGGGTGGAAAGAAACGAAAGCTGCTGGGCAAATCGATAGGGATGACTGAAATCGTCGTCGTCCATCCGTGCAATCCATGTGCCCCGTGCCTGTTTCAAACAGCGGTTTAATTTCTGCGTCAGGCTGTCCGCTCCGGTTCCGTCAATGAGACAAATTCGGGTATCTTGTCGAGAAAGCGCCTGTAACAACTGTTTTGCGGAGGGCGCGGAGCCATTCTCGCAAATCAAAAATTCAAATTCTGACATGGTCTGTGCCAAAATGGAAGTCACAGCGGCTTTTAAGGCGGCAGTTCCCTCTTGCGTGCAGCGTACTCCCATGATGACAGAAACCATAATCTGCTCAGAGCACATAGGCATCGCAGATATCCTGCGCAGGGCCAATCATTTTGACTTGCCCCTGATCCAACCACGCCACGCGGTCGCACATCTCACGAATCTGTGTGAGGTCGTGGGAGACGAACAGCACGGTGGTTCCACCGCTCATCAGTTCATGCATTCTGGCACGGCTTTTTCCCTGAAAGGCCTCATCGCCCACGGCGAGGATCTCATCGACAATCAAAATCTCGGGCTGTACCACTGTAGCCACGGAAAATGCCAGTCGCATCAGCATACCGGATGAGTAATTTCGGATGGGCACATTAATAAACTGACCCAGCTGAGAAAATTCTAAAATCTCATCAAATTTCTCCTTAAGGAATGCTTCCTGATAACCCAGCACCGCGCCATTGAGGAAGATGTTTTCCCGCCCTGTCAAATCCATATCAAAGCCGGAGCCCAGCTCCAGCATAGGTACCACACTGCCTTGACAGGCCACACTGCCCTCAGTGGGCTTGAGGATGCCGGAGATAATTTTCAAATAGGTTGACTTTCCAGCTCCGTTTCGGCCGATAATGCCCAGCACCTCGCCCTTTTGCACCCGCACGCTCATATCCCGCAACGCCCAGAACTCCGAATAGGTGAGCTTGCCGGACACCTTTCGGGCCAAAAATTCCTTGCGTGACAGG
>NZ_DALZCH010000084.1:0-13561 GCF_031978065.1 Oscillibacter sp. | reverse complement strand
AGCCAGTTGGTATACAGCAGATTGGCGCAGGAGCGCCAAGTGACCACCGGGGGCTGGGTGGGGTCGTCGTTGGGAAAATAGTGTTTGGGGAGCCTGATGGGGGAGCCCGTGGATACGTCCCGGTCGTATTCGCCTTTCAGGGTGTCCCGGTCATACTCCGCGTGGCCCATCAGGAAGATCTGACGGCCTCCGTCGGTTTTCACCGCGTAGATTCCCGCCTCCGGCGACGAGGCCAGAACTTTCAGCTCCGGCACCGCCTCGATATCTTCTCGGTCCACGGTGGTGTGGCGGGAATGGGGGACCCAGAACACATCATCAAAGCCCCGGAAGAGGATGAAGCCTTGCTCCTCCACCGTATGGGGAAACACGCCGAAGAGCTTCTCCGGCAGGGGGCGTTTGGGGATTCCGTAGTGATAGTAAAGTCCCGCCTGCGCGCCCCAGCAGATGTGGAGCGTGGAATGGACATGCTCCTTGCTCCACTCCATGATTTCGCACAGCTCCGGCCAGTAGTTCACCTCTTCAAAGGGCTTGTTTTCAACAGGCGCGCCGGTGATAATCAGTCCGTCAAAGTCCCGATCCCGCACCTCGTCAAAGGTCTTGTAAAAGGACAGCATGTGCTCCTGCGGCGTGTTTTTGGGCACATGGCCCGAGGGGGCGATCAGCTCCAGCTCAATCTGAAGCGGAGTATTGCCCAGAACCCGAGCCAACTGCGTCTCCGTTGCCACCTTGTTGGGCATCAGATTCAGCAGAAGAATTTGCAGGGGGCGGATATCCTGCGTCATGGCCCGCTGCTCGGTCATGACGAATATATTTTCCCGCGTCAGCGTACCGGTGGCGGGCAATTCATTGGGTATTTTAATAGGCAAGGTCGGTGTCTCCTTTCAAAGCGAGGAAAGCGCTCACGCGTTTACCTGCTCCAATGCCTGAGCGATATCTCCGATCAGGTCTTCTTTACTCTCAAGGCCGCAGCTGATCCGCACAAGGCCGGCCGGAATTCCCGCCTCCTGAAGCTGCGCGTCCGTCATCTGGCGGTGAGTGGAGCTGGCGGGGTTCAGACAGCAGGTGCGGGCGTCCGCCACGTGGGTTTCGATGGCGGCAAGCTTCAGATGCTTCATAAACTCCCCGGCGGCGGCGCGTCTGCCCTTCAGCTCGAAGGAAACCACGCCGCAGGAGCCGTGGGGCAGATATTTTGCTGCCAAGGCATGATACTTGTCATTGATTAGACCGCAGTAGCTGACGGAAGAGACCTTGGGATGCTTCGCCAGATATTCCGCCACGGCCTGACCGTTCTCGCAGTGGCGAGCCATGCGGACATGGAGACTCTCAAGACCCAGATTCAGATAGAACGCGTGCTGGGGGGACTGGATGGAGCCCAAATCCCGCATGAGCTGGGCGGTGCATTTGGTGATAAACGCACCCTCCTTGCCGAACTTTTCAGCGTAGGTGATGCCGTGATAGCTGTCGTCCGGGGTGCACAGGCCGGGGAACTTCTCGGCGTGGGCCAGCCAGTCGAACTTGCCGGAGTCCACAATGGCCCCGCCCACGGCCGCGCCGTGGCCGTCCATATACTTGGTGGTGGAGTGGGTCACAATATCCGCGCCCCACTCGAAGGGACGGCAGTTGATGGGGGTGGGGAAGGTGTTGTCCACAATCAGAGGAACACCGTGGCTGTGGGCCGCCTGCGCAAATTTCTCGATATCCAGAACGGTCAGGGCCGGGTTTGCAATGGTTTCACCGAACACGCATTTGGTGTTGGGCTGAAAGGCGGCGTTTAGATCTTCTTCCGTGCAGTCCGGGGAGACGAAGGTGCATTCCACGCCCATTTTTGCCATGGTGACGGAGATGAGGTTGAAGGTGCCGCCGTAAATGCTGGAGGAGGAGACGATGTGGTCTCCGCAGGAGGCGATGTTGAACAGGGCGTAGAAGTTGGCCGCTTGACCGGAGGAGGTGAGCATCGCCGCCGAGCCGCCCTCCAGCGCGGCAATTTTCGCCGCCACGTAATCGTTTGTGGGGTTCTGGAGCCGGGAATAAAAATAGCCGTTGGCTTCCAGATCGAAAAGCTTGCCCATGTCCTCGGAGGTGGCGTATTTAAAGGTGGTGGACTGGATGATGGGAATTTGCCGGGGCTCGCCGTTGCCGGGAGTGTAGCCCCCCTGAACGCAGACGGTTTCAATGTTCTGCTTGCTCATACTGTTGAACTCCTTTCTGTATGACGCCTTGGGGCAAAAGAAAAAGACCCCCGCCTCAAAGCATCCTTTGAGACGAAAGCCATAACTTCCGCGGTACCACTCAAATTGCGCGCCGTAAAACGCGCCTCTCACAGGCTCCAACAAGCCCTCTGCCTTAACGCGGCGACACGGAAAGACCTGTCCCTTTGCGGGTTCGCCCTTTCGGCTCGGGAGCCATAGACACTGAAAACGTTTTCCCACCGGCTCGCACCAACCACCGGCTCTCTGAAAGGTCTACGCCTTCGTCCTCTCCGTCACTGCCTTTTATATATTACACTTTATATTGGAAATAATTTTAACACGATTTTTTAAAAAGTCAAGGCCCTTTTCCTGCATCAAAGGCCCTCCAAATTGGGGAAAGGCGGGGGTGCGCGAGGCCCAGTCAGGCTCCGCCCAAGGGGCGAAATCCTTGATTGACGGGGCGGCGCTATTTGAAGTATAATAACACGATTGAGTACTAAAGGAAAAAACGGAGGAACCACCATGTGGATTGCGGAGAGCTGGCGGGATTATGAATTGCTGGACTGCGGCGGCGGCGAAAAGCTGGAGCGCTGGGACAGGCAGCTCTTGGTGCGCCCGGACCCTCAGGCCATCTGGGAGACGGACCGTGCCTATCCCGGCTGGAAAAAGGCCGATGGGCGGTATCTCCGCTCCCAGACCGGCGGCGGACATTGGGAAAAAGGAAAGCTGCCGGAGAGCTGGCAGGTTCATTACGGAGAGTTGACCTTTCAGGTGAAGCCCATGAACTTCAAGCACACGGGCCTGTTTCCAGAGCAGGCGGTGAACTGGGATTTTGCCATGGAAAAAATTAAAAATGCGGGGCGGCCCATCCGGGTTTTAAACCTGTTTGCCTATACCGGGGGGGCCACGGTGGCCTGCGCTAAAGCAGGGGCCGAGGTGTGCCATGTGGACGCGGCGAAGGGGATGGTGGCCTGGGCGAAGGAAAACGCCCGGCTCTCCGGCCTTGCGGACGCGCCCATCCGCTGGATTGTGGACGACTGCGCCAAGTTTGTGGAGCGGGAAATCCGGCGGGGAAAGACCTATGACGCCATCATTATGGACCCCCCCAGCTATGGCCGGGGTCCCGGCGGCGAGGTTTGGAAGTTGGAGGAAAACCTGTACGAGTTCGTGAAGCTGTGCGCCGGAGCGCTGTCGGACAAGCCGTTGTTCGTGCTGATTAACTCCTATACCACGGGGCTTGCTCCATCGGTGCTGGGGTATTTATTGGGCATTCTGGTGAAGGAGAAGTACGGCGGCAAGTGCGCATGGGACGAGCTGGGCCTTCCCGTAACCAGAACGGGCCTGTATCTTCCCTGCGGCGCCACGGGGCGCTGGTGCAGCGAATAAGGATTGGAAGTAGTAAAGATGTCTACGATTCTTGAAACGGAGCGGCTTCAATACCTCTACCCGGCTGTGGAGGAGGGAGAGCAGGCGGTGCAGGCCCTTCGGGGCGTCGACCTGAACATTGAAAAAGGCTCCTTTGTGGTGATTTTGGGGCACAACGGTTCCGGAAAATCCACGCTGGCCAAGACGTTTAACGCCATTCTTCTGCCCTCTGCGGGCCGGGTGCTGGTGGAGGGGATGGACACCGCCGACGAGGATCGGCTGCTGGACATCCGCCGCCGGGTGGGTATGGTGTTTCAAAACCCGGACAACCAGATTGTGTCCAACGTGGTGGAGGAAGACGTGGCCTTTGCGCCGGAAAATCTCGGCGTTCCCACGGCGGACATCCGCCGCCGGGTGGATGAGGCGCTGGGTGCGGTGGGCATGGCGGACTTTGCCCAGCACGCGCCCCATCTTCTTTCCGGCGGGCAGAAGCAGCGCATCGCCATCGCGGGGGTGATCGCCATGGAGCCGGACTGCATCGTTCTGGACGAGGCCACCGCCATGCTGGACCCCACAGGCCGGCGGGAGGTGCTTTCCACCGCCCGGCGGCTGAACCAGGAGAAGGGCATCACCGTGGTGCTCATCACCCACCACATGAACGAGGCGGAGGACGCGGACCGAGTGGTGGTGATGAACGAGGGAGAGCTTGTCATGGACGGTTCGCCCCGGGAGATTTTTGCCCGGGTGGCGGAACTGAGAAATCTGGGACTGACCGTGCCGGACACGGTGGACCTGCTGGACCGGCTGCGTCAGGATGGGCTTGACCTGCCGCTGGACGCGATCACCGTGGAGGAATGCGCGGACGCGGTGGCGGCGGCGCTGAGATAAACAGGACAGGAAGGAACGGAGCATTGGAACCGATTTTAAAGGTCATGAATCTGACCCATACCTACGGGATTGGCACGCCCTTTCAGCGCAGCGCCGTGGAAAATATGAGCTTCGACGTGGCGGACGGCGAATTTTTGGGCGTTATCGGGCACACCGGCTCGGGAAAGTCCACTCTGATTCAGCACCTCAACGGGCTGCTGCGGCCCACCTCCGGGCAGATTTTGCTGGAGGGGAAGGACATCTGGGCCCAACCGAAGAAAATCCGGGACGTGCGGTTCCGGGTGGGGCTGGTGTTTCAGTATCCGGAGTATCAGCTTTTTGAGGAGACGGTTTATAAGGACATTGCCTTCGGTCCCGCCAACATGGGCAAAACCGGAGACGCGCTGGACCGCTGTGTGCGGGAGGCCGCGCGGCTGGTGGGCATCCGGGACGACCAACTGGAAAAGTCCCCCTTTGAGCTTTCCGGCGGGCAGAAGCGTCGGGTGGCGCTGGCGGGGGTGCTGGCTATGGAGCCGAAAGTTTTGATTCTGGATGAGCCTACGGCGGGGCTGGACCCTGCGGGACGGGAAAATCTTCTGGCAAATATCCGAGACTATCACCGGAACAAAAACGGCAGAGTCATCATGGTGAGCCAAAGCATGGACGAGGTGGCGCGAACGGCGGACCGCGTGCTGGTTTTAAAATCTGCCCGGGAGCTGATGGAGGGAACGCCGAAGGAGGTCTTCGGCCGGGCGGACGAGCTGCTCTCCGCCGGACTGGACGTGCCCCAGATTACCCGGGTGGCTATGGCGCTGAAAGCCCGGGGCCTTGCGGTGGACCCGGCGGTTTACACTGTGGAGGATTTGGAGAAGCAGCTCTTGGCCCTGCGAAAGGGGGCGGAGGGATGCTGAAGGATATCACCCTTGGGCAGTATTTCCCGGGAAACACCGTGGCCCACCGGCTGGACCCCAGAACCAAGCTTTTACTGACGCTTTTTTATATTGTGGGTCTCTTTGCGGCTGACTCTGTGCTGACCTACGGAATCATGATTCTTGTGTTTATAGTCTGCGCCCGCGTCTCCCATGTGGGCGCCCGGGCGTTGGTGCGGGGATTGAAGCCGGTGCTGTTCATTATTCTGTTTACCGGCATTTTAAATCTGTTCTTCACTCCGGGCGACGATCTGTTCCGGTTCGGCGTGCTTCACGTCTCACGGCAGGGGCTTGCCATGGCGGTGCGGATGGTGCTGCGCATCATGCTGCTGATTATGGGGACGTTTCTTTTGACCTACACCACCAGCCCCATCCGTCTGACAGACGGGCTGGAGCGGCTGATGGGCGGATTGAAAAAGGTACGGGTGCCGGTCCACGAGCTGGCGATGATGATGTCCATTGCTCTGCGCTTTATCCCCACGCTGATTGAGGAGACGGACAAAATCATGTCCGCCCAGAAGGCCCGGGGGGCGGACTTTGAAAGTGGAAACCTGTTTCACAAGGCTAAGGCCCTGATTCCCATTCTGGTGCCGCTGTTCATCAGCGCCTTTCGCCGGGCGGACGAGCTGGCGGTGGCTATGGAGTGCCGCTGTTATCACGGTGGCGAGGGGCGGACGAAGCTGAATCCCCTGAAATACGCCGCGCGGGATGTTTTGGCCCTGCTTTTCGGTGGGATAGTGACGGCGGGGGTCATTGTGCTGGGCCGGATTGGCTTTTAAGACAATCCCGTGTCTTGCGGGCCGAGCACCGGAGAACCGGAACGAAGAAAGGAGCGGCTGCCCATGAGAGAAAAAAAGCTCATTTTCTGGCTTCTGGGGCTGGCGTTTGCGCTGTGCGCCGCGCTGGCGGGCCTCGTCCTTTTGCAAGGCAGCCGTCTGCGGACTTTGCGTGAAAACGCCCCGGCTGCGATTTCTTCCCCGCAGGACGACGCGCCCGTATCAACCACGCCGGAGAACTCCGCTCACCTAACGGCAGCGTTTGAACTGACCCCTGCCGGGACGGACGAGACAAAGGGGACGGCGACGGCGGAGATCACTCTGCGGCTGTGGGAGGACCAAGTGGACGCGGCGGTCAAGCTGCTGATTGAAGCGGGAGAGAAAACAGTTTCCGTTCCGCTGGAGCAAAGCGCCAACCGGACCTATACCGCGCCTGTGACGCTGGCGCTCCCCGACAAACAGAGCAGAGAGGACACTCCCGTATCTCTGACAGTGGAGGTGGAGGAAGGCGGCGTCCTTTCCCGAGAGCGGCTTTGGGAGTATCCCAATTCGCTTTTTATGACCACGACACTACGGACGGATTTAAAAGAGGGCGGCATGACCTATGTGCGTAAATCACTTCCCACGCCGGGGGTGGGCCTGATGCGGATCAACCCGGAGTGCCGTCTCACCGTGATGGACGTGGATGAGAGCGTGGCTATAAAGGATCCGGCCTTTCGGTTATACTGCAACGGGGAGCTGATCAAAAGCCTGCCCGCCGTGGAGGATGAGACGGGGCGAAATCTATACGGCCCGCAGACGTGGGACAATGCGCTGGTGTGCCGCAACGGGGACTGGGTGAACCTGTCCTTTTCCTGCACCGGGGAGGATGGGCGCTTCTACGAATTTCCGCTGGAAACTGCCCGCATTGCCCATGGACAAGGGGAAGTGACCTCCCGGCTCATGCCTCCGGCTGTGTCGTGAGCGGAAGAGTTCCCCGAAGTGCAGGCCGCTTAGAAGCTGAGGAGGAGAGGTTATGCGAAACATTGCGCTGAAGCTGATGTACAACGGCGCCGCCTACCACGGATGGCAGGTGCAGAAAAACGCCGTCTCCGTCTGCGGGACGCTGGAAAAGGCGCTGGCGGAGGTTTGCGGCGGTCCGGTGCATCTCACCGGCTGCGGACGCACCGACGCGGGGGTCCACGCCGAGCGTTACGTGGCCAATTTCCGCACGGAAAGCCGCATTCCCACAGACCGGCTTCCCTTTGCCGTGAATACCCACACGCCGCAGGATATCGCCGTGCGGGAGGCGCTGGAGGTGGACATGAATTTCAACGCCATCGGCTCCTGTATTAAAAAGGAATATACTTACCGCATTTACAATTCCACTTTTAAGAACCCGTTTTACGTAAATCGGGCATATTTTTATCCCAAGCGGCTGGACGAGGAATTTTTAAGCCGCGCCGCCGGCATGTTTGTGGGGACGCACGACTTTGCGGCGGTGCGGAGTGTGGGGACGGAGACAAAGTCCACCGTCCGCACAATTTACTATTGCGACGTATCCCGAAGCGGGGACCTTTTGGAATTAAAGGTCTGCGCCGACGGGTTTTTGTATAATATGGTGCGTGCCATTACGGGGACGGTGCTCTACGCGGCGGAGGGGAAATTTACCCCGGAGGATATCCCGTATATTCTCGAAAACCGGGACCGCAGCGCGGCAGGTCCTACGGTTCCGCCGGGCGGACTGTACCTGACAAAACTTTGGTATGAGGATGAGCGGCTCAATGGCTGATAAACGGAACGACATCTGGAATGATGATGACGAGGAGGATCGCCCGCCAAGGCACCGCCTGCGGGGCTTTCTGGCCTTTTTTTTGCTGCTTGTGGCGGTGCTGGGCGTGGTGCTGGCTGCGGCATGGAGAGACGGCACGGGACTGGACGTTTTGCGGCGCTATGTTGCCTATGGCAAAAGCGAGGAAGACGGGTCCACGGGCTATATCTATGACGCGTCCCACAAAAACCGCTATGCAAAGCTGGGAAATACCCTTGCGGTTTTGTCGGACACGGCGCTTTCTCTGGTGGACGGAAACGGAAAGACCATATGGTCCGCGTCGGTAAAAATGGAGGCCCCGGCGCTGATTGCGCAAGGGGATCGGGCCGTGGCCTATGACGTGGGGGGCACGGAGCTGTACGTATTGGATAAGACCGGGCTGGTTTATCAGCTCACCGCAAGTGAGACGGAGCCGTACATTGCCGCCGCGCTGAACCAGAGCGGCGAGCTGGCTGTGACCGCCAAAAAGCAGAGCTACAAAGCTTCCATTGTCGTCTATGACGCAACGGGAAATGAGCTGTTTGAGTTCAGGTCGTCGGAGCGCTTCATCTCCGGCGCCTATGCCACCGACGACGGAAAGTATCTGGCAGCTGTGACGCTTGGCCAGTCCGGCGGAGCCTTTGCCTCGGGCCTTGTGCTCTATGACCTGACGGCGCAGGACCCCGTTGCGTCCTGGACCGTGGGCGAGGGGATGTGCTACGACATGGGGACGGTGAACCGAAGTCTGGCGCTGGTGTGCGACGACGGGGTGTATTTCAGCGCCGACGCGAGGGCGCTTTCCGCCACGTATTCCTATGGCGGCGCTTATCTGCGGGAATATGACCTCCATGGCGAGGGCTATGCGGTGCTGCTGTTAAACCGCTATCAATCCGGCAGCGTGGGCCGTCTTGTGACGGTGGGGTCAGACGGACAGGAGCTTGCATCCCTAAACGTCAGCGACGAAATTTTGAGTATTTCCGCTGCCGGGCGGTATATCGCGGTGCTGTATACCGATAAGCTTGCGATTTACACGCCGCAGCTTGAGCAATACGCATCTCTCAACGGTACGGATTACGCCCGGGAGGCGCTGATGGGCGAAGATGGCTCAGCTTTGCTGCTGGCGGCGGAGCGGGCAGTGCGCTTTTTGCCATGAACGTGCAATTCTGGTCGATATTTCAGCGCGGTTCACAAATTATTTACGAGTTGAGAGGTAGGCAAAGTTGAAAACTGCTGTTATAATAGACTGTATTCTCGCGGCTTTGCTGCTGGGCTTTTTGATTTACGGCGCGTGGCGGGGCCTGTTTCGCTCTGTGGTGGGGCTGGTGATTGTGGTTCTCGCTTTGACGGGGGCCACCTTTGCGGCCCGGGAGCTGACGCCCATGGCTGTGGATCTGCTTCGGCCTGTGATTGAGTCCGCCATTTCACAGAGAGTAGACGACGCAATGAGCGGCGGCGCATCCTCGCAGGCGGAAGGCCTGTCCCCGGAGGGGAGCGAGGCTGTGACTCCGGTGCAGCCGGAGCTTCCCACGGAGAGCATCGGCAGCGGGTCGTCTGCCGCCGGAAGCGGCGGGGAGGACAGCTCCCTGCTTCGCATACAGGCGGGAGAATTGCTGCGGCTGATGGGCTGGGATGACACGCTGACAAAGTCCCTGTCGGATAAAGCGGCAGAAAAGGTTCGGGAGACCGGTGTTTCTCTGGCGATGGCGGTTGCGGACAGCGTGACGGAATCCTTCGTATACATGCTGATTTTCGCCCTGTCCTTCGTGGCGCTGTTGTTGCTGCTTCATTTGGTGGCAAAGGCGCTGGATGTGGCGACAAAACTGCCGGGCATCCACTTTATCAACGGGCTGGGCGGCGCGCTCATCGGGTTACTTCAGGGGGCGCTGCTGATTTTTCTGCTTGTCTGGCTGCTGCGCAGCACCCGCGTCTCTTTTGACGCGGAGACGGTGGCCCAAACCCATTTATTGCGCTTTTTTGTCTCCAATGGTCCGCTGGACCTGCTTTTCTACTGAGCTAGCCCGGTTTTCCGCACGTCGGCGCAGCCTGCGCGGAATTCCGGACATCCACTGTAATTCTGGAGGTATACAATGCAACCGAAACTTTGCTCAAGATGCAAAAAAAATGTGGCCGTGGTGTTCATTTCCCGTCTGGACGGGGACAACACGGTAAACGAGGGCCTGTGCCTGCGCTGCGCCAAGGATCTGGGGCTTCCGCAGGTGGATGATATGATGAAGCGGATGGGGATTTCCGACGATGATCTGGAAACCCTGAACAACGAGATGCTTCAAGCCTTTGACGGCGTGGAGAACGTAGAGGACCTGCCCAAGGGCGAGACAGTCGAGCCCGAGCCCGAGGAGGAGGAAGGTAAAACCGCCACCTTCCCGTTTTTGAACCGGCTGTTTAACAACGGCGAGTCCCCCCGGGGCGACGAGCAGCCCTCCGGCGGCTCTGCCCGCGCGGACCGGGACCGGGAGCACAAGGGTGACAAAAAGCGCAAATTTCTGGAGAGCTACTGCCTGAACCTGACGGAGCGTGCCAAGTCTGGCAAGCTGGATCCGGTCATCGGGCGGGAGCAGGAGATTGAGCGGGTGATTCAGATTCTCAACCGTCGCCAGAAGAACAACCCCTGCCTGATCGGTGAGCCGGGCGTTGGCAAAACTGCCATCGCCGAGGGGCTGTCCCAGCGCATTGCGGATGGGAAAGTCCCCTTCAAGCTGCGGGAGAAGGAGGTTTATCTTCTGGATTTGACCGCCTTGGTGGCAGGAACCCAGTTCCGTGGCCAGTTCGAGTCCCGGATGAAGGGGCTCATTGACGAGGTGAAGCGGCTGGGGAATATTATCCTCATGATTGACGAGGTGCACACCATCGTGGGCGCGGGAGATGCCGAGGGCAGCATGAACGCCGCCAATATCCTGAAGCCCGCCCTGTCCCGGGGCGAGATTCAGGTCATCGGCGCCACTACCTTCACCGAATACCGCAAGTCCATTGAAAAAGACACCGCGCTGGAGCGTCGTTTTCAGCCTGTGACGGTGAGTGAGCCGTCTTTGGAGGACTCCATTCAGATTTTGAAGGGACTGGCCCCCAAGTACGAGACGTTCCACGGCGTGAAGCTCTCCGATGGGATTTTGCGTCAGGCGGTGCTGCTCTCCGAGCGGTATATTACCGACCGGTTTTTGCCGGACAAGGCCATCGATCTCATCGATGAGGCCTGCTCCGATTTGAATCTGAAAGACCCGGACATTTCCCGCCGCATGGAAATTCAGCGGGAACTGGACGACTATGAAAAGGAAACCGCCATGCTGGAGGAGCTGGCCGCCGAGGAGGGGGCTGAGCCGGATTATGCCCGGATGGCCCTTTTGAAAAGCAAACAGGCCAAGCTTGGGACGGAGCTGCAAGTCCTTTTGGATAAGGGCGACCCGTTGCTGGCCATGGAAAATCTGGCCCACGTCATTGAGCTGTGGACGAAAATTCCTGCCTCCCGTATTCGAGAGCAGGAGTTCCAGCGTCTGAGCCAGCTTTCCAGCCGTCTGAAAACCCACATCGTGGGGCAGGACGAGGCCGTGGAGGCCGTCACCGCCGCCGTGCGGCGGAACCGGGTGGGCATCAGTCCCAAGCGCAAGCCCGTCAGCTTCATTTTCGTCGGCCCCACCGGCGTGGGCAAAACAGAGCTGGTGAAGCAACTGGCCACAGACCTGTTCAACACGCCGGATTCTCTGATTCGGCTGGACATGTCCGAATTTATGGAAAAGCACTCCGTCTCCCGCATTGTGGGGTCTCCACCTGGCTATGTGGGCTATGACGAGGCGGGCCAGCTTACGGAGAAAATTCGCCGGAAGCCCTATGCTGTGGTTCTCTTCGACGAAATTGAAAAGGCGCATCCGGATGTGCTGAACATTCTGCTTCAGATTCTGGACGACGGAGAAATCACCGACGCCCACGGGCGGAAGGTCAACTTTGAAAATACCGTCATCGTCATGACTTCCAACGCGGGCAGCGCCACCAAAGAGGGGACGGTGGGCTTTGACCGCACTGCCGGACAGCAGGACAGGGCCAAGGCCATGAAGGGGCTGGAGCAGTTCCTCCGCCCCGAGTTTATCAACCGGGTGGACGAGGTGATCTGCTTTAACCGCCTTAGCGAGGAGAATTTCCAGTCCATCGCCCGCATCATGCTGGAGGAGCTGACCGCTTCCCTGAAGGAAAAGGGTGTGACGCTGACGTATGGCGACGAACTGCTGGCATATCTCACCCACAAATCCTATTCCATCACCTATGGCGCGCGGAATCTGCGCCGCACCATCCAGAAAGAGCTGGAGGACCCCATGGCGGCGAAGATGATTGACAGCTACGAGCATCCCGTGTCTCAAATCAGGGCCACGGTGGAGGACGAAGGAATTAAGATTGAGGCTCTTTGAGGGCTGTAAAGTGAGGTGACTTTCGTGCTGTTTCGTAAGGACATCGATCCCCGGTGCGCTTATTGCCTGCGGGGCGCACAGATCAATGAGCGGGACGTGGCCTGCGTGAAGCGGGGAATTGTTCCCGTAGAGGGCAGTTGCCGCAGCTTCCGGTACGACCCGCTGAAAAGGGTTCCGCCCCGGCCTGCCACTTTGGAAACGGAGCGGCTGAGAGAAGAGGACTTTTCACTTTAAGAGCGGTTTGAAAACAGAACAAGGGGGAAAATGGATATGGCGATCCAGAGAGTACGGGTGGTTTATTTCAGCGCCACAGGCTCCACCGAAAAGGTGGCGATGGCTGTGGCCAAAGGGGCGGCGTATAAGCTTGGAAAACCGGTCACGGTGACGAATATTTCCCTGCCTATGACGCGTGCAAAGGAAATTTCCTTTACGCCGAGCGACTTGGTAATCGTGGCCACACCCACCTACGCGGGGCGCGTTCCCAACAAGATTTTGCCCTATTTCCAGAACAAGATAACGGGCAACGGTGCGCTGGTCGTGCCAGTGGTACTGTTTGGCAACCGGAGTTTTGACAATGCGCTGGCGGAGCTGTGCGCGGAGCTGGAGGCCCACGGCTTCCACACCGTGTCCGCCGCTGCCTTTGTGGGGCAGCATGCCTTTGCAACCGAACTGGCCCACGGTCGGCCCAATGCGCAGGACTTGGATCAGGCAGAAGACTTCGGCAAAAAGGTTGCGGAAAAGCTTTTGTCGCTGACGGAGACGCCTGCCCCCGTGCAGGTGCCCGGCGATCCCGCCGCGCCCTATTACACGCCGCTGGGAACCGACGGTCAGCCCGCCAAGTTCCTGAAGGCAAAACCCGTGACGGATATGAAGAAGTGCTCTCAGTGCGGCGTGTGCGCCGCCGTCTGCCCCATGGGAGCCATCGACCCGAAAAATGTGGCCAGCGTTCCGGGGACATGCATCAAGTGTCAGGCCTGCGTCACAAAGTGTCCGCTGGATGCGAAATATTTTGATGACCCGGCGTTTTTGTCCCACAAGGCCATGCTGGAGGAGAATTATACCCGACCGGCGGAAAGTGCGCTGTTTTTATAAGAGAAGTCTTTCGTACGCGCGGCGATGCAATCGCCGCGCGTACGTTTTATGAGAAAGCCTTGGCTTCACCGGGGAAGAAAGCTTCGTTCCGGCAAACGAAGTTTGTCGTCTCGCATTCTCCTGAGCAGCCGGATTCGCCGGG
>NZ_DALZCH010000083.1:0-14402 GCF_031978065.1 Oscillibacter sp. | reverse complement strand
AGTAAACGCCGCAACGTGGCGGAGAAGCCTTCGCCGTGAAGCGGAGGGGGCGGCGGGCCGAAAAACGGGTCCTTGGGAGGCGGAAACGGCCCTGGTCCCCCGCCGCCGGAAGGGGGAGGAGGCCCTCCGGGACCGAACCCAAAACCTCCGCCGGACGGAGGAGGCCCTCCGGGACCGGACCCAAAGCCTCCGCCGGGCGGAGGAGGTCCACCGGGACTGGGTCCAAAACCACTGCCGGACGGAGGAGGCCCTCCGGGACCGGGCCGGGCGTCCTCTTCGGGAATGCGGGAATAAGAGCCGTCGTCGTTGCGGATATAGCGGTTATACATCCCTTATCCTCCCTTACGTCTCCCAGTTTGCGATGAATTTTTTCCCGATGTGGACAATGCGCGCCAGTTGGAGCGCCCGTTCGATTTTTGTTTGCCGTTCGGCCTTTAAGTAGGGACGCAGAGCATACAGCAGTGCACGGCTGTTGTTGTTTTGGTGACTGCCCAGTTCCCCAATCAGTGGCATCAGGCGGGCAATGGTGCTCGGGTCGATACTGCCCAGCAAGGAGCTCAGGGGATTTTCCCCGAGGGCAGGTCCCGGCGGGGGAGGATAATTCCCCGTCGAGGGGGCCTGATAGCCCTGCCCCGGCTGAGAATACGGGGGATAGCCGCCCTGCGCCTGCCCTGGCGGAGGGGCCGGGGCAGAGCCGTTCCCCCCGCCAATGGACTGCGCAAGCTGCATAATCTGCGCCATGCTGTTGGGGTCCGACAGTATCGCGTTCAGTTTATCCTCAAATTCCGCCATTCCGTCCGCCCCTTTTCGGTTTATTTTTGGGTTGCTTGATTGATGCGCTCTACCAGTGCAGCCCCTTCGGGGCTTTGCATTAGCTGGCTAATCATTTGCGTAATCCGGGTGGGGTCGCCCCGCATGGCGCTCATTGCCGCCTGTTGCATGGCAGCGCCTCCGTTTGCTTGGGACATCATTTCCACCAGCCTGCGTCCGTCCTGCGAGGTAAGCAGGCGCTGAACCGTGGCCGGGTCCTGATTGAGCTGATTAATGGTTTGTCTGGTCTTGTCGTCCATGATAGCCTCCTGTCGGTGGTTGAACAATCGTTGTCAAGGCAGTATATGAACGAATTGGAAAAAAAGTGCGCCTTATCGGAAAATTCCCGCCGGGACAAGCTTAATTGCAAGCTGCGCTTCGCTCGCTTCCGGCTTAGCAGAAAGCTTACAGCGCTCCGTTGCATCTTAGCCTTTGCGGAAATCGTCGATTCCGGCGAAAGCTTAGATGGGATGAGGAGACGAGGGATATTTTCTTACCGTCCGCCCAGATATGTGTCAATCTCAAAGTCCAACAGGGCCGTGTCCTGCCGGAGATACAGCGGATGGTGGGGATGTCCTGATTTCAGGAGAGGGCCTGCGGAAAACCATTTAGCCCCGGCCGTGTGGCCCTCCTCGGCAAAGTCCCGCAGGCAGTCCATTAGATAGGGCCGCTTTTCAATGATATTGCCCCACGCGGCCCAGACGGCAGGCCGGGGAGACAGGGACAGGAGATACGCAAAGGCCCTGCGGTTTTCTCCGTGGAGATAGGCGTTGCAGGAGCCCTCCATGTCGTTGGGCCGGGTGGCCCGCTGGGCGTAGACATTGAACATGAGGAAGCTGTCGTACCCGTTGTTCAGGGCGATGCGCCGGGCGGAACTGACGGTGGGGTCCAACTTGTCCGGCACAGCGGTGGAGGGGTTAATACCTAAGCAGATCAGGGGATTTTCCCCCCGGGTGCCCAGAATGTAACGGTATTCTGAATAAGCGTTGGGAACGTACAGCCACTTGTCAGCGTCATAAGCCGGGTTGGGTAGCAGCGCGGCTTCCAGCGCCGCGTCAAAGGAAAGGACCTCAATTTCTCCGGTGGTGGAACTGGGAATATGCATGGGCACGGCTCCTTTTCGACAATTTTCTTCAGTGTAGCAGGCCCGGGGCAAAAATGCAAATCGGCTGTTCAATCGTGTCGAACTGTGGTATCATGTCAAGGTAACGGAGATAAACAATTTTGGCCGCAGGAGCGCGACACGCATGCGGTATTTGAGCCTTTGAAAAGGCGCCGGAGGTGCTTTTGCAGGGGATACGGCCCAATACGGGGAAAGGGAAGAAAGCCATGCTGAAAATTCTCATGGGACGGGCAAGAAGCGGAAAATCCCGCAGCATTTTAAAGGAAATTGCGGAAAAGGGCGATTCCTCCCGCCAGATTCTGCTGGTGCCGGAGCATGCCTCCCATCAGGCGGAGGTGGATTTGTGCCGCGTCTGCGGCGACACCGCCAGCCGCCACGCAGAGGTTTTGAGTTTTCGCCGCCTTGCCGCCCGTGTGCTTGCCATCACAGGCGGCGCGGCGGACGTGAGCATTGACGCGGGAGGGAAGCTGTTGCTGCTGCAACGATCCCTGACGGAGCTTGCCCCCGTGCTGAAGGTCTATCGCCGTCCCAGTCAGCGGGCCGGGTTTCTGGAACAGCTCTTGGGGCTGTTGGACGAGTTGACCAGCTACGCCGTCTCGCCCATGACTCTGGCCGCGCAGGCGGAGGACATTCCCGGCGCCATGGGAGATAAGCTGCGGGACCTTGCGCTGATTTACGCCGATTACGAGGCGCACCTTCATCGCCCGGAAAAGGACGGCAGAGATCGTATCGTAAAGCTGAGGGATCACTTGGAGGAGTCTGGATATGCCGATGGAACGGACGTGTATCTGGATGGCTTTTCCTACTTTAACGGACTAGAAGTAGAAATTCTGTCCGTGTTTTTGCGGCGCGCCGCCAGCGTGACGGTGACGCTTTTGGGGGACGAGCACGCCCCGGGGGAGATTTTCGAGGTATCCGTGCGCACCCGGGACCGGCTGCGCCGATTGGCGGAGGCGGCGGGAGTGCCCTTTGAAATTCAGTTAGTTGCGTCCTATGACGACTCGCCTATGGGGCTTGTGGAGCGGTCATTTTTTGACGGAGACGAGACTTGGGATGGGGAAGCCCCCGCTGTGCGGCTGCGGGAGGCAGACTCTGCCTTCACAGAAGTGGAGCAGACTGCCGCCGACATTCTGCGGCTGGTGAAAACGGGCAAATGCCGCTTCCGGGACATCACCGTGGCGGCGCGAAACATGAAGGATTACGCGTCCGTCATCGAAAACGTCTTCGAGCGGTACGGCGTTCCGGTGTACCTCAGCCGCCGAAGCGATATTCTGGAAAAGCCGGTGCTGTCTCTTTTGACCGGCGCTCTGGATGCCGTCACCGGCGGGTGCGAATACGAGGATATGTTTCACTACCTGAAAACCGGTCTGGCGGGGCTTTCGCCCGAGGAGTGTGACCGGCTGGAAAATTACGCGCTCACTTGGGAAATCCATGGCTCCCTCTGGCTGCGGGAGGCCGATTGGTCCGCCAATCCCGGGGGCTATGGCGCACCGTGGACGGACGCGCGGCAGACCGAGCTTGGAGAGCTGAATGAGCTGCGCCGCCGGGTGCGCGGCCCGCTAAAGCCGCTGTCGGATGGGATGAAGTCCGCGCAAACAGCGAGAGATCAGGTGAATACGCTTTACAGCTTTATGGAAACGCTGCACCTCCAATCCGCTCTGGAGGAGCAGCTTCGTGCCCTTGGAAATCAGGGGGAATTGCAGACGGCGGAGGAAACGGGCCAGCTCTGGGGGATTCTTTGCGGGGTGCTGGACCAGTTCGTGGAAATTCTGGGAGATCAGGCCATGGACGCGGAGACGTTTACCCGCCTGTTCCGGCTGCTGCTGACACAGTACAGCGTAGGAACCATTCCTCCCGCGCTGGATCAGGTGTCTGCCAGCGAGATTACTCGGAACGACCGCCACACGGCGAAGCATCTCTTTTTGCTGGGGGCAAATGACCATGTGCTGCCCGCCGTGGCCCAGCGGGGCGGCGTACTGAACGACGAGGATCGTGAGGAGCTTGCCTCCCGGGGAATTCGTCTGGCTCCCACCGGGATGGAGCAGTTCAACGTGGAGCTGCAAAACCTCTATGCGGCTCTTGCCCAGCCCACGGACGGACTGACCGTCAGCTATCCCGTTTCCGATGTCAACGGAGCGCAGCTACGACCCTCCTTCGTGGTGGAGCGGCTGGGAAAACTGTTCCCGAAAAACCGGGTGGAGCGGGAGAGCGGAAAAAGAGAATACCGTCTGGCAGCCATTGCCCCGGCGTTGGAAGCCGCGGGGGCAAATCCGGGAGGACCGGTGTGGCGGTGGTTTGCGGAAAGGTCGGAGTGGGCAGCGCGGCTGAGAGCCATGGAGCGGGCCTCCGCCATGGGCCGGGGGCGGCTGAGTCTGCCCGCCGTCCGGGCGCTGTACGGCGAGCAATTCAGCATGTCCGCCTCCCGGCTGGAACGGCTGCGCCAGTGCCATTTTGCTTATTTCATGCAATATGGGCTAAAGGCACGCCAGCGGAGGACGGCCTCCTTTGATGCGCCGCAAATCGGCACGTTTTTGCCTTTTATATTGGAAAATGTCACGGAAGAAGTGGCGAAACGGGGCGGATTTACAACTGTTTCCCGGGAAATGCTTCTTAAGCTGACCGACCGTTTTAGGGACGAATACGTACAGAAGGAGCTGCCCAATCTCCAAGATCGGACGGCCCGGTTCCGCTACCTCTTCTCCCGGCTGAGGACCACGGCCTATGCCGTGGTGGAGGAAACGGCGCGGGAGCTGGCGCAGTCGGACTTCGTGCCTGTGGAATTTGAGTTGTCCTTCGGGGACAAGGGGACGCTGCCCGCTGTCACCGTATCGGAACCGGACGGGGAGCTGCGGGTGAACGGGAAGGTAGACCGGATCGACGGCTGGGTGAAGGATGGTAAGCTCTACCTCCGGGTGGTGGATTACAAAACCGGGAAGAAGACCTTCGATTTGGCGGAAGTCCGCATGGGACTGGACATCCAGATGCTGCTGTACCTGTTCACTCTGAAAAATCAAGGCAGCGCCTATTTTGGGCAGGAGGTGGTTCCCGCTGGGGTGCTGTATCTCCCGGCCCGGGATGAGATCTTGGCGCAGGAGCGGAACGTGACACCGGAGAGATTGGCGCAGGAGCGGGCGAAGGCAGTGCGCCGCAGGGGCCTTTTGCTGAACGAGCCGGAGGTTTTGCAGGCCATGGAGCACGACGCTCTGACGGAGCCGAAGTACCTTCCTTTGCGTGTAGATCGGGAGGGAAACCTCTCCGGCGGAATTGCCACCGCCGCCCAGCTTGGACGGCTTGGCAGCTACGTGGAGCGCCTGCTCCACGACATTGCTGCCGAGATGCGGGACGGCGTGATCGACGCGGACCCCTGCTGCCACGATGAGAATGACAGCGTGTGCCGGTTTTGCGACTGGGACGGGGCTTGTCACTTTGAGGACGGGCGGGGCGAGGACCGCCTGCGCTACATCCGAAAGGTAACAGCGGCAGAATTCTGGCAGGAGCTGGACGGAGAGGAGAACGGACGTGGCTAAAATTCAACTGACCTCCGCCCAGCGTGCGGCGGCGGAAAACCGGGGCGGAAGCCTGCTGGTGTCGGCGGCGGCCGGGTCCGGCAAGACAAAGGTGTTGGTAGAGCGCCTGTTTCTTTACATTCTGGAGGACGGCTGCAACATCGACGACTTCCTCATCATCACCTATACCAAGGCGGCAGCGGCGGAGCTGCGGGGCAAAATTGCGTCGGAGCTTGGAAAGCTTTTGGGAGAGCATCCCGGCAACGCCCATCTTCGCCGCCAGCTCATGCGGGTATATCAAGCGGACGTGAAAACCGTGGACGCATTCTGCACGGCGCTGCTGCGGGAAAACGCCCACCTGCTGGCAAAAGAGGGGGAGCGGCACTGCCTGACACCGGACTTCCGGGTGCTGGACGAGGGCGAGGCGGAGCTGCTGCGCCGCCGGGTGCTGGACCGCACGTTGGAAGACTTCTATAAAAATCTGGACGACGCTCCCGGCGGTGCACTGCTGGCGGATACGTTGGGTGCAGGTCGGGACGACGGCGCACTGGCGGAGCTGGTGCTGGAGCTTCACGGAAAGCTTCAGAGCCACGCCTATCCGGAGCGGTGGCTGGAAGAAAACCGGGCATCCTGGCTGAATCTGTCCGGAACCTTCGACGAAACGCCCTACGCCAAGGAGCTGTTGGAAGGAACCGCCCGCAGAGCGGCGGCTTGGTCGCAAATTTTTCGGTCTGCCGCTCAAAGTGTGGAAAGTGATACGACTTTACATTCTGGCTATGGCCAAAAGTTTCTGACTGCCGCCGCTTCGCTGGACGCGCTGGATGAAGCGGCGAAGAAAAGCTGGGATGAAGCGGGAATGATGGCGGAGGCGGTGGACTTTCCCCGCCTGACCACGCCCAAGGGCCGCAAGGACGACCCCGAGGTTCTGCGGCTGAAATCCCTGTGGGACGGATGCAAGGCCGACGTAAAAAAGCTGCGGGCCGAGCTGAACGTCACCGGTCAGGAGGCCATGGAGGATTTGACCGCCGTGGCCCCGGCCATGGCCGCGCTGTTGGAGCTGACGGGGGAATTCTCCCGGCGCTACCGGCGGGAAAAACTGCGGCTGAATCAGGCGGATTTTTCGGATCAGGAGCATCTGGCGCTGGAGCTTTTAACGGGGGAGGACGGAACGCCCACGGAGCTGGGAGAGCAGATTTCCGCCCGCTATATGGAGATTTTGGTGGATGAGTATCAGGACACCAACGAGGTACAGAACCATATCTTTCAGGCTGTGTCCCACGGGGGACAGAATCTTTTTACCGTGGGGGACGTGAAGCAGTCCATCTACCGTTTCCGGCTGGCAGACCCCACCATTTTTCTGCGGAAATATGCCGCCTTCAAGCACCATACCGATGCGCAGGAGGGGGAGGAACGGAAAATTCTTCTGTCGCAGAACTTCCGCTCCCGCCGAGAAATACTGGATGCGGCCAACTTTATCTTTGAAAATATCATGTCCCCTGAGCTGGGGGAGATGGAATACGGCGCGGACGAAAAGCTGTATTTCGGCGCGGAATATTACCCGGAGCGAGGCGACTGCGCCCCGGAATACCATCTGATCTGTGCCCACCAGCGGTCGGCAGAGCTGGAGCGCCCGGTAAAAAAGGGCATGGCGGAGGCCCGCCTTGCGGCGAAGCGGATTCGAGAGCTGTTGGATGAAGAGTACCCCGTCACCGGCGAAGACGGCGTTTTGCGGCCCTGCCGGGCGGAGGATATTGTAATTTTGATGCGCTCGCCGGGAAGCCGGGGACTGGCATTTTCGGCGGCGCTGGCGGAGCGGGGCGTACCCTGTTCCTTTCAGGAGCAGGGGGACTACTTCTCCTCCATGGAGGTAGCCACCGCTTTGAGCCTTCTTCAGGTCATCGACAATCCCCGGCAGGACGTGCCGTTGATTGCCGTGCTGCGTTCGCCGCTGTTCGGGTTTACGCCGGACCGGTTGGCCAGGGTGCGGGCAGGCACGGCGGACGGGGATTATTACGACGCGGTGTGCCGGGACGGGGGAGAGGACTGCCGTTCTTTTCTTGAGACGCTGGACAGTCTGCGTCTGCTGGCCCGGGACATGAGCGTGGAGCGCCTTCTGTGGCGGATTTACAACGAGCTGAACGCGCTGGGTGTGTTTGGGGCCATGGACCGGGGGGAGGAGCGGAAGGAAAATCTGATTGCGATGACAGAGCACGCGGAGAATTTCGAGGCCAACGGCTGCCGGGGCCTGTTCCTGTTTTTGGAGCAGCTTCAAAAGCTCATCGACAGCGACCGAGCCCCCGCCACCCGGGGAAAATCGGACGCGGGGGGCGTGCGGCTGATGAGCGTCCACAAATCCAAGGGACTGGAATTTCCCATCGTGCTGCTGTGCGATCTGGATCGGGCTTTTTCCCGGATGGACTTTGATACCCCGGTGCTGGTGCATCCCGAGTTGGGACTTGGCCCCCGGCGAGTGGATTTGGACCGCCGCATTTACTATCCCACCATGGCCCGCCGGGCCTTGGAGGGAAAGTTGCGTCGAGAAAACCAGTCTGAGGAGCAGCGCATTTTGTACGTGGCTATGACCCGGCCCAAGGAAAAGCTGATTTTGCTTCACAGTCTTTATCACGCTCCGGGTAAGCTGAAGCAATTAACCAGCCTTGCCGCCTGCCCCGTCCCGCCTGAAACGGCGGCTATCTGCCGGAGCTATGGCGAGTGGCTGTTGTTGCCCCTGCTGTGCCGCCCAGAGGCAAAGCCGCTGCGAGATCTTGCGGGCGTGGAACCGGAGAACTATTATGCCGGAGACGAAAACACGTGGCAAGTATTTGTGCATGACAGCGAGGATTTTCAGGAGGTTTTAACGACTAGATCGGAGAGTGAAGAGGACAGGGCGCAGCATGAGGCGGATTTGAGTCTTCTGGAGCTGACCTATCCTTACGAGGCCGCTACCCGCTTTCCCGCCAAACGGACGGCCACCCAGCTTAAAGGCCGGGAAAAGGACGAGGAAGCATTGGAAAACGCACCCCGCCCAACGGTGCTGCGGCCATTGGACCAGCCCCGGTTCCGGCAGTCCGGCGGAGGGCTTACCCCCACGGAGCGGGGCACGGCGGCTCATCTGGCCCTTCAATATCTGGACTTTTTTGACCCGGACGCGGCAGAGCAGGTGGCGACTTTTGCGGAAAAGCGTCTTTTGACGCAGGAGCAGGCGGACAGCGTGGACATTGCGCAGCTAAAAGCATTGCTTTCCTCTGCGCTGGGGGAGGAGATTCGCCGGGGAAAAAATGTTTTGCGGGAGTATCCCTTTACCGTCCTGATTCCGGCCACGGAACTGGACGGGGACGCGGGGGACGATCAGGTGCTTTTTCAGGGCGTGGTGGACTGCTGCTTCGAGACGGCGGAGGGACTCACCGTGGTGGACTTCAAAACAGATCGTGTGTTCGGTGAAGAGGTGGCTCGCCGTGCGGAGCATTACCGTCCGCAGCTTGCGGCATACGGTGCCGCGCTGGAGCGGGTTTTGGAGAAAAAGGTGGTTCGTAAGGCGCTCTATTTTCTGGCCTCCGGTGAAACGGTGAGTCTGTGATGCAAACCGGCAAAAACCACTGGAAAATTTGACCGGATTGTGGTATACTGCCAATTTAACAATTGATCCTTGTCGGAAACGAATATTTGAGGTGAATTCATGGAAAATGAAATGAGGACCTTTGGCTATCTCTGTCCCGCCTGCGGAAAACCCGTGATGGCGGCCCGGTCCCTGTTCGCGCTGGAGGCCTCCGGTGTGGAGGTGGAGTGCGGCTGCGGCGGCTCGGCCCTGCGGACGGAATTTGACGGGCAGCGGTGCAAGCTGTTTGTCCCCTGCGGGCTGTGTGGCGAGACGCATACCACCCGGTGTGCCCCGGAGGATTTGACCCGGGTGGGCGGCGTGGCTTTCGGCTGCGCCCAATCGCAGGAGTTTTGCTGCTACGTGGGGGACGAGGGAAGCGTTGAGAAGCATTTACGGACGCTGGAAGTTCTGGCAGAGAAGGAAAAACAAAATCAGGAAAATAGCGGCGAGCCGTTTTTGGACAGCGTGATTATGTATGAGGTTCTGTCCGAATTGAAGGAGATTGCCGCCCGGGAAAACGGGATTACCTGTGGATGCGGAAGCCATGACTATGCCATGGACATCCGCCGTTCCGCCGTGGATTTGAGCTGTAAGGACTGTGGCGCGAAGCTGCGGATTCCTGCGGCCACGGAGGACGATTTGGATGATTTGTGCTGCCATCTGCGGCTGACAATTCCCGGCGGGGCATAAGGGACTGCATCCCTTTTGGCCAGTGTGCCGGAAGCGGGCGAAACAGCGGCGCCCCAGCGGGAAAGGAGTTGACGGTATGATACGACTTCTTGCAAAAATCTTTATTAAGGACCGGGCTGACGGGCCGTCGGTGCGGACGGCCTACGGCGTTCTTTGTGGGGCTGTGGGAATCTGTTTAAATATCCTGCTGTTTGCGGGGAAGCTGTTCGCAGGCTCCGTCTCCGGATCCATCGCCGTCACTGCCGACGCGTTTAATAACCTCTCCGACGCGGGCTCCTCTGTTATCACGCTGACGGGCTTTCGTCTGGGCGGGCATCGGCCGGATTCCGAGCATCCTTTCGGCCACGGGCGAATCGAATACATCTCCGGTCTGCTGGTGTCTATGCTCATCATTTTGATGGGCTTTGAACTGGCCCGGACTTCTCTGGAGAAAATTCTGCGTCCCATGCCCGTAGAATTCTCTTGGCAGAGCGTGGTCATTCTGGTGGCATCCATCTTCGTAAAGCTGTATATGTACCGTTACAACCGGACGGTGGGGGAGCGCATTGGCTCCACCGCCATGCACGCCGCCGCCATAGACAGTCTCAGCGATAGCACGGCCACCGCCGTGGTCCTGCTGGCGACGCTGGCGGGCCGCTTCACCGATGCGAATATTGACGGCTGGTGCGGCATTCTGGTGGCGCTGTTCATCGTCTGGTCCGGGCTTTCCTCCGCACGGGATACGCTGGATCCCCTGCTGGGGCAGCCACCTTCCGCTGAATTTGTGAAAAACATCCGAAACATTGTGACGAACCATCCGGGCATTCTGGGGGTTCACGATTTGATTGTCCATGATTACGGCCCCGGGCGGTGCATGATCTCGCTCCATGCGGAGGTCCCCGCCAACGAGGACGTACTGGTGCTTCACGACGAAATTGACAACATCGAGCGGGAGCTGAAGCGCACACTTGGCTGCGAGACGGTCATTCACATGGACCCCATCGTGACGGACGACGGCGTGACGAAGGAAACCCGCCGACGTGTGGAGGCACTGGTGAACTGCATCGACGAGGAAATCTCCATCCACGATTTTCGTATGGTGACGGGACCGACGCACACAAACTTGATTTTTGACGCGGCGGTGCCCTTTAAATTCCGGCTTACGGACGAGGAGGTACGCGCTAAAATCTGCGCTGCGGTACGGGCACTGGACGGTGACTATTTTGCGGTGGTGAACGTGGAGCGGTCGTATACCGCGTGAGGGGGGGGGCGTCCCCAGCCGAGGCTCCGGCTGGGGAGATAGGACAGTCGCCGTCATAATTACCAAATATTCGATAGATTTTTTTGAAAGGCGAGGGAAATCCGCTCTTGCAATTTGCCCGTTGTTTTTGTATAATCGTACGGATAAGTGCGAAAGGGGGCTGGAGTCATGACGGTTTGGAAGTATCTTGGCGCCGCCTTTTTTTGCTATCCTATTTGACCGGCCTTTGTGCCGGTATTTTTTTGCGCAAAATAGAGAGGAGATCTGCCATGAATGAGAAAAATTCCGCACCTGTCCGGGACGCAAGGACCCTGGGCATCCCCAAGATGATGCTGCTGGGCCTTCAGCACATGTTTGCCATGTTCGGGGCAACGGTTCTGGTCCCCATCATCGTCAGCGGCTACGGACTGCCCCTGTCCATCCAGACAACGCTTTTGTTTGCCGGACTTGGTACGCTGCTGTTCCACGCCTGCACGAAATTCAAGGTTCCGGCGTTTTTAGGGTCCTCGTTCGCGTTTCTGGGAGGGTTTGCCGCGGTGGCGGATCTGAACAGCGGAAAGTACGCCGCTATGACCGGCGCGGAAAAGCTGCCTTATGCTTTGGGCGGCGTGGTGGTTGCGGGCCTTCTGTATCTGGTGCTGGCACTGCTTTTCAAGGTGGTGGGGCCATATAAGGTGATGCGCTACTTCCCGCCGGTGGTCACCGGGCCTATTATCATCCTGATCGGCTTGATTCTGGCCCCCACCGCCGTGACCAATGCCTCCACCAATTGGCCCTTGGCACTGCTGGCCATTGTGACCATTATCGCCTTCAACATCTGGGGGAAGGGTATGCTGAAAATCATTCCCATTCTGCTGGGCGTGGTCATTCCCTACGCGGTGGCCCTGCTTACAAAGCAGGTGGACTTCACGTCTGTGGGACAGGCGGGCTTTGTGGGCTTGCAGCCCTTCGTACTGGCGAAGTTTGACGTGTCCGCCATTTTGGTCATGGCGCCCATTGCCATCGCTGCCATGATGGAGCATGTGGGCGACGTATCCGCCATCTCTGCCACGGTGGGAGAGAATTTTCTGGAAGACCCGGGCCTTCACCGCACGCTGGTGGGCGACGGTCTGGCCACAGCCTTGGCGGGCATGTTCGGCGGTCCCGCCAACACCACGTATGGAGAGAACACCGGCGTGCTGGTGCTTAGCCGGGTGTACGATCCCAAAGTGGTGCGGCTGGCTGGCCTATATGCCATCATCTTGTCCTTCAGCCCTAAATTTGCCGCCGTCATCAATTCCATTCCCCCGGCGGTCATTGGCGGCGTCAGCTTCGTGCTCTACGGGATGATTTCCGCCGTGGGCGTGCGCAACGTGGTGGAAAATCAGGTGGACTTCACCCGCAGCCGCAACCTTCTGATTGCGGCGGTAATTCTGGTTTCCGGTCTGGGCTTTAATGGCACCGGTGGGCTGACCTTCGCCGTGGCGGACGCCCATGTGACGCTGACGGGTCTGGCCATCGCCGCCATCGCGGGCGTTGGGCTGAACGCCATTCTTCCCGGAAACGACTTTACATTCGGCAAAACCGCCTCCGCGGACGGCTCTGCGGATTTGGGCAGGTACTGAGCTTGCCCACGGGAATGTTTGCCCTCGTTTCAAGTCAGACCCGACTTCTTGACAAACACTGAAAAAACGGGTATACTGTCTAACGTATACAGTAATACAGTGATGATGGGGAGAAGTACCCTGCGCGGTGCCGCGAAGAGAGCCTCTGGCTGGTGTAAAGAGGCGGGCGGGCGTGGGCGAATACACCTCTGAACCGGCGTCCAAACGGCTAAAATTTGGCCCAGTAGGCGCGCTCGGGCAGCGCCCGTTACAGCGCGGCCGCACCCAAGGTGCGGCAAGAGGCGTCCGTCTGCGAAGGCGGCGCGAACAGAGGTGGTACCGCGAAGCGATTCGCCCTCTGTCCCCATGGGACGGAGGGCGTTTTTTCCACGTCTCGTCCCATATAAAAACTGCTTAGACAGGAGAATTGAGACAATGGGAATTTACGAGGAATTGAAGGCCCGCGGCTTGATCGCACAGGTGACGGACGAGGAGGAAATCCGAGAGCTTCTGAATAACGGAAAAGCCGTGTTCTACATCGGCTTTGACCCCACGGCGGACAGTCTGCATGTGGGCCACTTCATGGCACTGTGCCTGATGAAGCGGCTGCAAATGGCGGGAAACAAGCCCATCGCCCTGATCGGCGGCGGCACCGGCATGATTGGCGACCCCTCAGGCCGTACGGATTTGCGCCAGATGATGACCACCGAAACAATTTGCCATAACTGCGATGCCTTTAAAAAGCAGATGGAGCGATTTATTGAATTTGGCGAGGGCAAGGCCATGATGGTCAACAATGCGGACTGGCTGATGAAGCTGAACTACGTGGACATGCTGCGGGAGGTTGGCTGCTGCTTCTCCGTGAACAACATGCTGCGGGCCGAGTGCTATAAGCAGCGGATGGAGAAGGGCCTTTCCTTCTTGGAATTCAACTATATGATTATGCAGTCCTATGACTTCTATCATATGTTTCAGGCATTTGGCTGCAACATGCAGTTTGGCGGCGACGACCAGTGGAGCAATATGCTGGGCGGCACGGAGCTGATTCGCCGGAAGCTTGGCAAGGACGCCTACGCCATGACCATCACTCTGCTGATGAATGCAGAGGGGAAGAAGATGGGCAAGACCGCCTCCGGCGCGGTGTGGCTGGACCCCAACAAGACAAGCCCATTCGACTTTTATCAGTACTGGCGGAATGTGGCGGACGCGGATGTGCTCAAGTGCATTCGGATGCTGACCTTCCTGCCTCTTGAAGAGATTGACGCCATGGACAAGTGGGAGGGCAGCCAGCTCAACCGGGCCAAGGAGATTCTGGCCTACGAGCTGACAAAGCTGGTCCACGGCGAGGACGAGGCGGAAAAGGCGCAGGAGACGGCACGCGTCCTTTTCGCCGGCACTGGCGACGCGGAAAACATGCCCTCCACTCATTTGACAGAGGAGCGGTTTGAAAACGGAAAAATCGGCGTTCTGAATCTTCTGACGGCTTGCGGACTCTGCGCCTCCAACGGTGAGGCCCGGCGGCTGGTGCAGCAGGGCGGCGTGATGGTAAACGACAAAAAGGCGGAGGTGACCGACGCATACGACCGGGAGGAGTTCTCTGGTGAGGGCGTGGTCATTAAGAAGGGCAAGAAAATCTTCCACCGGGCCCAAATCTAAGCGTTGTCGTGAATCCAAAGCCGCCGTAAAATACGGAAACAGCAGCAGCGGCAGACGCGCTTTGGCACGCCTGCTGCCGCGTTGAAATACGAAAATAACAAAAAGGAAAACGAGAATGATTACAGTCAGTGAGCTCAGCTTAAATTTCAGCGGCCAGCCGTTGTTCAAGGACGTGAATCTGAAATTCATCTCCGGC
>NZ_DALZCH010000082.1:0-14424 GCF_031978065.1 Oscillibacter sp. | reverse complement strand
TGATCAGTTTGAAGCCCTTGAGAATCATATCCATGGCCTTCTCGCTGAAAAGCTCTGAGGTCATGGTCTTGCGGTGGGGGGAGAGGAAAGACTCGGTGGCGTGAATCAGAGCGTCGATAGCGGCGCAGGCAAAGGCCTTATAAGGCAGAGGCCGGAGCAATTCCGGAATCAGGCAAACACGGTTAGGGATGATGTCGTCGGACACCAAGCCCAGCTTTGTCTCCCGTCCGGTGAGCTGTCCGTCCTTCTCGTCCTTGACGATGGCGACGGAGATATTGGTGCACTCGCTGCCAGTGCCGCAGGTGGTGGGAATGGCGATCACATCCTTCTCGTGAACCACGGGGAAACGCTTGAAGAACAGGTTGTGAACCGTGTCCGGCCGCCGACATCCCAAAAGCTTGCTCAAATCCAAAATTGCGCCGCCGCCCACGGCCACAACCCGATCATAGCTGTCGTAGGGAATGGAGTCGTACATGTTTTGAATCATTTCCTCGCTGGGCTCGCCAGAGCCGAATTTGTTCCGGAAGACAAACTGGCACTTCAGGCCCAGCTCCTTCATATAAGACGCATGAACCGACTCGTTGCACAGCACCACGTCCCGCTCATTCAGGGCAAACTCCTGGGCCATCTCTGCAAAGCGCTGGAATTTATACACGGTAGGGGCAAAGACAATCTCTCTTCTGTCCGCCGCCAGAGAAGCAGAAAACTTATCCATAGTTATTCTTCCTTTCATACCTGTGCCGCGCACAGGGCCGCCGGTGGGAGCCTTCCACCCCCACCGGATATCCGAAGCTCACTTTCGGGCGATGGCCGCTTTCACGGCGGAGACGATGTTCGCGGACCGCAGGCCATATTCATCCATCAGGAAGTCCTGATGGCCCACCTGACCAAACCGGTCCTGTACCCCCACAAACTCCTGCGCCGCAGGCTGTCTGCGGGCCAGACACCTTGCCACCGCGCTGCCCAGGCCACAGGTGACGTTGTGGTTCTCCGCCGTCACCAGAGCCCCCGTTTCCGCGGCGGCCTTGGCCACCAGTTCCTCGTCCAAGGGCTTCCATGTGAACATATCTATCACACGCACGGAGATTCCCTCGGCCCGAAGGGCTTCATAGGCCTTCAGCGCCTCGTCCACCATGAGACCGGAGGTGATGATAGCGGCCTGATCGTTCCCGCTCTCGTGGAGCACCACACCCTTGCCGATTTCAAACTCGCTGCCGTCCTCGTATATTTTCATCACATCCTTGCGGATGAACCGGGTGTAGGTCACGCCGGCGGTGATACCCGGCAACTGGCGTACCACGCTTTCCAGCTGGGCGTAGTCCGCCGTGTCCAGCACCGTGCTCTCGGGGATATTCAGGTACATTCCCCCGTCTTCCAAAGGCATATGAGTACCGCCGTTAAACGCCGCCGTCACGCCCGCGTCCGAACCCATCACATGTACCGGCAGCCCCGCGTAGGCCGCGGACATATAAATCTGGTCGTAGCACCGCCGGGAGGCGAAAATGCCGAAGGTGTGGACAAACACCTTCTTCCCCGTGGCGATCAGCCCAGCGGCAACGCCCATGGCGTTCCCCTCCGCGATGCCCGCCTGAAACGCCCGCTCGGGGTAGCACTGCTGCAACTGTTTTGTGTTCACGCAGCTCATCAGGTCGCAGTCCACATAGCAGATGCTCTTGTCCTGTGCCATCATCTCCTTCAGGGGCAGAGCGAAGGCATCCCGGCTAGCTCGGGAATCTTTTTCATGCTTGCCAATCAGTTTCACATTCATCGGTCTACCCTCCTCAAGCGTTTCTGGCATCCGCCAGAGCCTTTTCTGCCGTGGCCAGCGCCTCGGTCCACTGCTCCCCGTCGGGCTGAGAGGAGTGGTCGTGCTTGGACTCGGCAAATGTCGCGCCCTTGCCTTTGCAGGTGTCCATCACAATACAGGAAGGAACGCCCTCTTTCGCGTGGGCGTTTTGGATGGCGTCATAGATCGCGTTTACGTCGTGCCCGTCGATCTCCTGTGTATACAATCCAAAGGCCTCAGCCTTTTTGGCAAGGCTGCCGTGGTCCAGAATATCACAGGTCTTGCCGTCCAGTTGATAACCGTTGTTGTCAATAAAATACACCAGATTGTCCAGCTTGTGGGCATAGGCAAAGTGAAACGCCTCCCACACCTGACCCTCGTCCGCCTCGCCGTCGCCCACCACGCAGAACACGCGATTGTCCCGTCCGTCGATTTTGTTGCCCAGCGCCGCGCCAGCCGCGCTGGAGGCTCCCTGTCCCAGTGAGCCGGTGGTCAGGTCCACACCGGGAGTGAGCTTGCGGTCCGTATGACTGGGAAACTTTGTATGGGGATGATTCAGGGTATAGGCCTCCTCCATGGGATAGAAGCCCATCAGCCCGTATGTAGCGTAGGCCACCGGACCTGAGTGGCCCTTGGACAGAACCAGCCAGTCCCGGTCCTCCCACCGGGGATTTTTCGGGTCGAACTTCATGACCTTGCCGTACAGTACCGCCATCAGCTCCGCCAGATCCACGGATCCGCCCACATGGCCAAAGCCAAGAGAGTGGATCACCTTCAGCGTCTCCAGACGGATCTGTGCCGCAAGGACGTTCATTTCTTTTGTTGTTTCTTCATTCATTGAAAAACCTCCTTCATGCGCAAAGCAATTTACTCGGATTCTTTCAGGTCTTCGGGATGGGGCATCAGAAGAACCTTGAAGCCCTCCTTCACAATCGTGCGGCGGAAGCCCTCCTCCCACTCGGTCAGGGGCAGGATGGAGCTTGCAAGAGGCGCGATGTTGATCAGTTTTTTCTCCATCAGGCGCAGGGCAATCAGCCACGACGTGCGCTCCGAGGCGTAGCTGTTGGAAATGGTGATTTCCTTATATAGAGCCATGTCCATATCAAAAAGAATGGGCTTTCCGGGAATCGCCACCTGAATATACTGGCCGGTTTTCATCAGCGCCTCTATGCAGAACTTCGCGGAGGCGGCCGCGCCGGAGCACTCAAACGCCAACTGCGCGCCCATGCCGCCGGTCAACTCCATAACGCGGGCCAGCGGATCGCCCTCGTCCACGTAAAGCGTCTCGAAAACACCCAGCCGCTTAGCCATGGCAAATCGCTCCGCGTCGTTTTTCAATCCGGTCATAATCACCACGCCGCCGTTAGCCATCGCCACCTGCGCGGTCAGTTGGGCCATAACGCCCGCACCCGCGACCAGAACGAAGTTCCCCCCCTTGACGGACGCGCGCTCGCAGACACTGCGGCACACACAGGCCAGCGGTTCGCACAGCGCCGCCGTTTCCATGGCGATGCCATCGGGCAGGTGGAATGCGTGCTTCGCGGGGATTACCACGTATTCGGCAAAGCCGCCGTTACAGCCGCTGCCCACGCTCTTGCGCTCGGGACACAGCATCCGAAGGCCCTGTCGGCACCACTCGCACTCCTCGCAGGTGTCCACGGCGGTGAGTGTCACAATTCTGTCGCCGGGCTTGCAATTGGTCACATTCGCGCCCGCCTCAGCCACCACGCCGGAAAATTCATGGCCGGTGATAATTGGCGGCTTACTGGGGTATTCGTCGTGCATCAGATGAATATCCGTGCCGCAGATACCGCAGGCAAAAATTTTCACCTTGATGTCGTCGGCGCCGGGAACCGGCTCGGGCATATCCATGTATCTCATGCAGTCGGGTCCAAGTTTTGTTTTGACCAGCGCTTTCATAAAAAGCCTCCCATAGATTCAGCAATCTGGACGATAAAACAAAGACGGACAGAACTTAAAATTCTGCCCGTCTTTTTTGAGAATCAGCCGAAGAGCAGAGTCGGCAGGAATGTGGAAATTGGGGGTACAAAGATGCACAGCAGAACGACAATAAACACCGCCGCCAAATAGGGCATCAGATATTTCAGAGTATCCTTGAGCTTCACCTCCGCAATGCCGATGGTAATGAACAGTACGCCACCCACGGGAGGCGTTACGCCCGCGTACACCAAAGTGATGACCATCACCAAAGCAAACTGGATGGGGTCAATCCCATACTGCGCGGCAACGGGAAGCAAAATTGGCGCAACAATGATAGTTGCGGCAATGGTCTCGATGAACATGCCCACAAGGAGCAGGAACAGCACCAGTAGGATCATGATCATGTACTTGTTGTCCGTGATGCCGGTCAGGAAGGAAATAACTGCCTGCGGCACCTTGGCAAAGGCCACCAGAAAGCTAAAAATGGCTGCGCCCGCGACGATCAGCAAAGACATGGCGGTCATACCGGCGGACTTCTGAAAAATCCTAGGAATATCTGGCAGGGTAAATTCCTTGTAGACGAACATGCCTACAAAGAACGCGTACACAACGGCAATGGCACCCGCTTCGGTGGGGGTAAAGATACCGCCCACGATGCCGCCGATGATGATAACAGGCATAATGATGGCCCAGACGGCCTCTTTCAGAGCAACCCATATCTCTCTCAGGCTGCATCTCTTCTCGCCCTTGATGCCCATCTTCTTTGCATAGAAATAGGTCAGGACCATGAGGCTCACGCCAATCAGCAGTCCAGGAATCACACCCGCCATAAACAGCGAAGCGATGGAGGTGTTGGTCAAAGAGCAATAGATGATCATCGTCATGCTGGGGGGGATAATCGGGCCAAGAGAACCGGCGCAGGCCTGAATCACGGCCGCCATTCCACCGGGATATCCCTTCTTTTTCATGCCGGGAATCATCATGCTCCCCACCGCCGCGGTATCCGCCGCCGCGGAGCCGGAAATACCGGCAAAGATCACGCTGGTCAGAATGTCCACCAGTCCCAGGCCGCCGGTGATATGTCCAATCAGCGAGGAGGAGAGATTCACCAACCGCTTGGACAGGCCGCCCTGCTCCATCAGCTCTCCGGAAAGCATGAAAAAAGGGATCGCCATCAGGCTGAACGAGTCGACGCCGGTGAAGAGCTTGTGTCCCACCAGTACAGGGTCCACCGCGCCGCTCACAAAGAGGGCGATGGCGGAGCCCAGTCCCATGGAAAACGCGATGGGCACGCCCAAAAGCAGCAGGAGGAAGAACAAACCAAATGCAACTGTAAACATCTCTTATTTCCCCTCCCCTTCCACGGCTTCAGAAGACGCGTTCGCTTCTTTTATCTTTCTGAGATAATAGCTGATCTGCTCAAAAAGCATCAGCAGGCCACCCAGCGGAATCGCCAGCATCACCACGCCCATGTTCAGCTTCATAACGGACGAGTTCTGCACGCGATTAACCCACGCCAAGTTGCTCCCCAGCACCGTGGCCATGGCCAGAAATGAGCAGGAAATCAGGTTTACAAGGGTAAACACGACTCTCCAGACAGGCTTGGGCAGCGCATCCAGAATAACGTCGAAAGTGATGTTCATCCCATTTCGGATGGTAATGGTGCCACCCAAGTAGATCAGCCACACAAACGTGTAACGGGACAGCTCGTCCGCATACGGAAAGCTGAAACCGACCTGACGGAAGATAACTTGGATGAACACGACGACTACCAGGATGGTGAACAGAGCCGTCACCAATACGTTGGTAAGCTTTCTCGTTGCGTTCAGCATGATTACTCCGCAGCCTCCATAATCGCGCTATATACATCCTGCAGGTTGTTTTCGGCGACGAACTCCTGAATGAAGGGAGCGCAGGCCTCCTCAAAGGGAGTGCGGTCGATGTCGGTAATCTTGACGCCGTTGGCCTCCAGCTCGGCATACTTCTCCTCAAACAGCTTGTCGGTGTACTCATAGAAATAGGCCAAAGACTCGGTGCTCGCGTCCGCAAACGCCTGCTTTTGGGAATCTGTCAGCGTCTCATAAACCTTCTCGCTCATGTTCAAAGCGGTAAACGTCATGACATGCTGGGTCTGCACATAGTTCTTAGCAACCTCGTAAAACTTCTGCAAAACCATATACTCAGCGTGGCCCTCCAGTCCGTCGGCCACACCGGTCTGAACCGCGGTATACGCCTCGCCGGAGGGAATCACAACAGGGTTGGCACCGATGGCCTCAAACGCGGCGATGGTCATGGGAGCCTCAGGCGTACGCATCTTCATGCCCTTGAAATCTTCAAAGGAGTCAACGTTCATATCCTTCACCAGAGCGTTGCGGAAATTCAGGCACTCCACAAGGACGGGGCGGATTCCGGCGGAACTCACCAAGCGGTCCTTAATGGGGTCGATGATGTCGGAAGAGGCCACCTTGATCGCGTGCTCGCGGCTCTTAAACATGTAGGGCATATCCAGCACGCCGCAGGCGGGGTCATAGTTGGCCCACAGGGAGGTGTCGGACATGGCCAGATCCAGCGTGCCAAGTTTCAGGGCCTCCAGCCCGTCCTTCTGGCCGTACAACTGTCCGTTGGGATAGATGTCGATCTCAATCTCGCCGTTGGTCTTCTCTTTGACCAACTCGGCAAACTTGTTGAACAGGATGTCGTTGCTGTCGCCCTCCGTCACATGGTGGGACAGCTTCAGGACACGGGTCTCGACAGCGCCGCCGGCGCTGCCGGAAGCGGATCCGGCGGGGGACTTCTGGCCGCAGCCAGCTAGAACAGAGGCCAGCATCAGGGCGCACATGGCTCCGCTCAGGACGCGGGACAAATTCTTGTTCATCTTCAATTTCCTCCTCTATAATGTCGCGTGATTCTCTTACGTTTTTCACCGATACTGTTAAGAATTTTAACACAAAGAAACCTCAATATCTCTAGACTGCACCGCAGGTTTTCAGCACACATTTGACGTGTTTATGACACCCAAATAAAATTAGCCAGCACAATTTTGACTTGAATTACGTAAAAGTCAAAATTGTGCTGGTCTGCATTTCTGTCCGCCGCGTCATCTCTCCTGTTTGGATACCTGCGAGCGGCGGTATTCCTTCGGCCCCATCTTGTTGCACTTTTTAAACACCCGGCTGAAATAATTCTGGTCGTTGTAGCCCACTGTCAGGCCAATTTCCCCGATGGATAAATTGGTATCCGTTATAAGCGCGGCGGCCTTTACCATCCGCTTTCCCGTGAGATAATCCGTGAAGCACAGTCCCGTGTCATCCTTGAACAGGCGGCTCAGATAGAAAGGATTGAAGCCGAATTCCTTTGCAAGATCGTTGATACTCCAGGGCAGTTCCGCATGTTCTTCCAGCCGGGCGCAAATTTGCCGCACCACATAGTGCTTTTTCTGGGGGGCGCTGGAGGACATTTTCTCCATGATCTCCCGCAGATAAGCAGAGCTGAAGTGAATGATATCCTGAATATCGCCCGTTACAAAAATGTCCACCATTTTTAGGCCGATATCCTCTTTCCGAACCTGAACACTTTTGCGGACCACCGTCAAAACCTCAATGTCCTTCAGCATCAAATCGTCAATTGCGTGCCGCTCTCCGTAGTGCAGCAGATATTGTCCGAACATCCGAATCGCCTCTTCGGCCTCGCCGTTTCTGATGTGGGCGACCACCTTGTCCTCAACCGGCTCTTCATAGCTGCCTGCGCTTTTCAGTCTGTTGAGATGCGCCACAGCGCAGCGGTATGACCGGCTGGGATTGTCGTAAACCGACACCGTGTCACCAACGGTGATATCGGCCTTTTCGCACAAATCCAGATTCAGTTTCATCTTCAGCTCCACCGTAACGCTGAGCTCGTTATACCCCAGCGTGTCCCCACCGGTAAAGCAGAAAATCGCCGTCCGATCCCGCATATGGCTCACGGCGTAGGGAATCCCGCTTTCGTTCATGGCAGACTCGATCTCGTCCTGAAAGCTGGCCGTCTTGAGCTGTTCGGAAGCACTGGTGTCTATCAGGATACAAAACACCCGGTTCTCCCGAATGTTCAGCAGGGCCTTATAGGCGTCGATCTTCTTCCTGTCCGCGTTGAGCATAATGCAGTCTCCCAGTTCCTGGAGAAAGACCGATTGAGCCTTTTGTCCCATCTGGCGGGCGCTCTTTTCATCCCGTGCCCAATCCAGAAAACGCTGCACCGCCTCGTAAAACTCCTTGCGGATCGGGGGCTTGAGAATAAAATCATTGGCCTGATAGACGATTGCTTCCTTGGCATATTCAAAATAATTGAACGCCGTCAGAATCATGATATACCCCTTGAAATCCCGTGCGCGGATGTCTCTGACCAGCTTCAAACCGCTGACGCCCGGCATATGGATATCCACCACCAGCAAGTCCACCTGCCGTGTCTCCATAATCACCTTTGCCTCCGCCGCGTCTTTCGCCTCCAATATCTCAAACAGGTCTCCGTACTGGCGGCGCAGCAGAATATGTACAACGCTCCGATCTTTTTCCTCATCGTCCACAATCAATATCCGAAAATTTTCATGATTCATGTTTCTCCTCCGCCCATCGGATACCGCAGCGTTACCACATTGATTTTTTCATTCGTCACCGCGCAGTCCATCAAGCCTTCTCTGTCATAAAAATGCCGCAGGCGGTCACGCACGTTGCCAAGACCGATTCCCGTTGTCTTCCTGCTGTGCGGCACGCTCTGTCCGCTGTAAAATGCCTGTATCTGCGCCTGTAAAATCACGCCGCCGTTATTTTCCACCGTCACCACGGCGCAGTTCTCCTCCGTGTCCAGCTTGCATGCAACCTTCAGACAGCCGCCGGACTCCATATTTTCGCAGCCGTGAATCACCGCGTTTTCCACAATGGGCTGCACCGTCATGCCGGGAACCGGCACATCCGGGATTGTGTCGTCTATTTCCATGGAAAAGGAGATTCGCTCTCCAAACCGCTGATTCTGCAAGAAGAGATAGGTCTGCACCATTTTCAGCTCATCTCTTAGAGTGACGTCCGTTTTCATTGACTGAAGGCTGTATCGAAGCATATAGGAAATGGACTCCACAATGCCCAGCGTCTTATCCGCCCCCTCCACAAGCGCCATCGCCGTGGCCGCCCCCAGCACATTGAAAAGAAAATGCGGGTTCACCTGAGATTGCAGCGCCAGAAACTGCGTTTCCTTCAGTAGCCGCTCTGCGTTCATCTTTTCCTCGCGGGTTGTGATCAGGCGGCTCAAATCCCGCTTCATCCCGTTCACCGCAGTAGCCAGATAGTCAAACTCGTCGCTGGCGGCAATCTCAATGTCCGGGTCCTGAAAATTGCCCTTGGAAATCTTCCCCACGCCGACCACCAACTGCCTGATCGGCGCGTAAATCCGCGCGTGGAGATCCATGGAAAAGGTAATCGCCGCCATCAGCATCAGCACCAGAATTACACCGGCAAGTCTTGTCAGTAATTTAAAGTCCCTGTTTAGCTGCGGATAGACCGCCGCCGCGTGGTTGACCTCCAGATTCTGCACCCGATCCAGCAAATAAAGCACATTGTTGCAGCGCTCGTCCACCTGTGCAAAGGTGCCGTTTCGGCTCAGACCACTGCGAATCCGCAGCACCTGCGTGTCCGTTTCCACCAGTAGCTGGCGGATACTCCGAACCGCCAACAGACTGGCCGGCTCTCTGGAAATATCCTCCACCACGTCCAGCTTCTGATCCAGTTCCGTCCACTCCGTCCGAAACCGGGCGTAGTCCCGCTCATTCCGGGCCTCTGCGTATTTTTTCGCCGACAACTTGAGCTGCCCGGTCAGTCCCTTGCTCCTGTCGATGGAGACAATATTTTGCAGCATCTCGTCATATTGCCGGTCCGCCATGTAGGACTGGAACAGAATCATCCCGCCGAAAACCATCGTAACCAGAATGAAGCACAGGCTAAAGCTCATGATCATCCGCTTGACGCTGTTCTTCTCCCCCAATATCCGATTCAGCATCTAGTCAACCAGCGCCTTTACAACCAGCTTTTCTTGCCCGTCGTCATACTGGACACCAAACGCCGTCTCTCCCAGCCTCACGCCTTTATTCAGCGCGCCAAAGGCCGCGTCAAACTCCGAAAAACGCTCCACGCCTTTCGTGGGCAGGTTCTCCGACGCATCGGGAAAAAGGCAGCTTTTGATTTCCCCCTCCGCAATCAGAACGCTCGCCGCCCGCTCCAGATTCTCCAGTTCCTCTGCCAGATTGCCCTTGCTGTTATTTCTGGCAAAGTAACGCACCAAATTCACCAGATTTTCGATGCAGGCCTCTTGGCTTGCCGTATCGCCCAGCAGAATCTCCCGGTGCAGCAGCTTCAGCGCTTTCAGGGTAATCTCGTTGTCATACTCACTTTTCATTTCCCGTAAGCATCCTTTCCATGTTGTCCGCTGATATCAGGGCAATCCCGGAATCCACGCTGGCAGGCATGACGGAGCCCTTCCGCAGCTCCACCAGATACCGTACCGCCAAAGATGCCGAATACGCTTCGTTTTGCTGAACAAGTCCGTCCAGCGTCCCGCTGCGCAGATGCTCGGCGCACTCTTGCAAATCGCCGTATCCCACTGCGTAGATTCCCCGCAGTCCGGCCTCGCTTGTCAGGCAAGCCGCAATCACGTTGGTCAAGTCCTCATCGTAGGAAAACACCGCGTCCGGGCGCTGCGTCTCCAAAAGATTCCAAACCTCGTTATGCATGCTGGAGGAGGACTGCTTTTCATCCATCACCGTCACGTCCACCACCCGATATCCCTCAAATGGTGTGTTTACCAGATTGGCAATCTTGGTCTTCAGCCCCTCCCCCGGCCCGGGAGTCGTAATTTCCGACGGTTCCAGCACCGCCGCCTCCATATACAGTTGGCCGCCGCTGTTCAGCCGGTCCCCCAGCAGATCTCTGCCCGTACCGTCCGTTGCGCTGATACAGCTCAGCACCGCCATCCGTTCCGAATTGACGGCGGAGCCGATAAAGGTGTCAAACTGGCTGCTGTTCAGCCGCCGGGAGATCACCACTATCGGGATTTCCCTGCGCCTGCACGCGGTGAGCTCCAAATCGTACCCGGTGCTCTCCATGGGGTATAGAAGCACGCCGTCCACGCTGCTGTCCTTTGCAATCTGAATGACCCGCAGTTGCTCCTCTTTTGTGGAAGTCTCATATATTTCCACAAACGCGCCGTAGCGGCTGCCTGCCGCCTCGGCTTCCTGACGAATGCCGTCAACATCCACATTGCCGGAATCCGGAATAATCGCCACAATCCTCCGCTTGCCTCCGGACAGCGCCGCTTCAGCATCAGCTTGGAAATATTGGTATGTAGACGTGATCAGAGAGGCCGCATAAAGCGCGCAGATTAGCAGCAGGCTTAAAATGATCCGTTGGCTTCTCTTTATCATGGCGCTCCCCTTTCCCCCGCATATGCAGCGTTTAAAGCCTCGCGTCACCGGAAATTTCTTTTACCAGATCGTCCACATACGCCTCATTGGCATAATCCAGCTCGCCGTTGTAGCACTCCAGAAGATCCGATTCCACCTGACTGCGAACCTGCTTTTTCGAGATAGCAGACTTCAACAGCCACATCATCATCCGCTCCTTCCCGTTCAGTTTCTTGAATTGAATGGCCCCTAGAAAATGATAGGCGCGGATTCCCTCCAACTCCACCGGGCTCAGGTTGCGCTCCAATACAGAGCGAAAGGCGACTTCATCTCCCGGCATCGTCAGCCCTACGGTGAACAGAATCAATCCGCGCTGCTTCAGTTCATCCAGATGCTTTTTTAAAAACCGAACTCCCTGAATCGCGCCGCCGTAAATCGCACCGCCATACACAACAGTATCATATAGCCGCAGCATTTTGGACGTCACTTGATATACCGGGCGCAAGTCGGCTCCGGTTTTCTCGGCAATCCATTCGGCGTAACGCTGCGTCGTCCTGTATTTTCCCGCGTAAATAATCAAAGTCAAGGCCGTTCCTCTCTTTCAGCGGTATCCCGCAAAATCTCCGATGGCGTGCATCTGGGAAAGGCGCTCACTGGCGCGGCAGGTTTCCAGTCAAACCGCTATTTGTTTGCAGCAAGCATACCGGGAGCATCCCCTTGACAAGCTTCTCCCGGCGGGCCCATTCCGCCGCACCCGCATTTTCCCCCGCATCGCCGCCGCAAATCAGAAGGAGCGTATGCGTTTCATATGCCTCGGTTGAAGGGGGAGCAAATTCATTTATACTCTAATGAGCCAACGTCCTTTTGTCAAGCGTCCGCATTGGATTCTGCGGGTTGAACCCTAAGGAGCCCGCGCCACCGGATGATCGGCGCAAATCGCGGAAAATGAGGTCCCTCCGACGAAATACATTTGTCGGGTCAAAAGCGCGCACGTATCTCGCAGCCAGCGCCGTCTTTTCCCGATCAAAAATCCGGTGGCGGGGAAATCTGTGCCGGTTGCTCTTGTGCTTTTGCGGAAAATCGTATATAATAACCAACTGACTATGCGAAACGGCACATTTTCGGTCGGGGTTCCCCGGGGGACCGACCTATGGAAAGGAAGAATGCGCTTATGATCCAATTGAATTCCGAACAGGGCGCCGTCACCATCAGCAGCGCCGTGTTTTCCAACATTACCGGCATTGCCGCCACCAACTGCTTTGGCGTGAAGGGCATGGCCTATCGCTCCATGACGGACGGTCTGGTCCATCTCCTGCGGCGGGAGGCCATGAGCAAGGGCGTCAGCGTCACCGCCAATGACGACGGCACCGTCTCCATCGAGCTTCATATCATTGTTGAAAACGGCGTGAATCTTCCCGCGGTGTGCAGCTCCATTATGAACGAGGTGCGCTATATGGTCACCAAAAATACCGGCGTGGAGGTCAAGGCGGTCGATGTGTGCGTCGACTCCATGACTCTGTGACCGAGGGAGGGCTCAAAACAGATGAACAAACAAATCAGCGGCGCGCTTTTTAAGCGAATGGTGCTGCACGGAGCGGCCGCCGTGTCGGCCCAGAAGCAGGCGATTAACGATTTGAACGTGTTCCCCGTCCCTGACGGAGACACCGGAACCAATATGAGTATGACCATTGCCGCCGCCGTGGACGAGCTGCACCGGTGCGACCCGGAAAGCGTTGACCGGGCCGCCTCCGTCACCGCCTCCGCCCTGCTGCGGGGTGCCCGAGGGAACTCCGGCGTGATTCTCTCCCTTTTGTTCCGTGGCATCTCCAAGGGGCTGAAGGGCCGGGAGCACGCCGACGCGGCCACGTTTGCCGCCGCCATGCAGGAGGGTGTTTCCGCCGCCTATAAGGCGGTGATGAAGCCCGCGGAGGGCACGGTGCTCACCGTCTCCCGTCTCACCGCCAAGCGGGCGGTGGACGCGGCGGCGGAAGGGATGGATTTGGAATCCATGTTGGATTCCGCCATCCGCGTGGGCTATGAAACGCTGGCGCAGACCACCGACATGAATCCGGTTTTGAAAAAGGCCGGCGTAGTGGACGCAGGCGGCAAGGGTTTCCTCCTCATTCTGGACGGAATGCTTGCCGAGCTGCGGGGCGAGCCGATGCCCGAGCTGTCCGAAGCTGGCGCGCCGGAGAAGGAGAAAGCGGATTTCGGCGGCCTTTCCTCCGATGAAATCACCTTTGCCTTTGACACGGTGTATATCGTGCGTAAGGCCTCGGCAAACATTTCTCTGGACCCCCTGCGGAACTATCTGAACAGCATCGGCGACAGTCTGGTCATCGGCGAGGACGACGAGGCCTTCAAGGTCCACGTCCACACAAACATTCCCGGCGCGGCGCTGACGGAGTCTCAGAAATACGGCACGCTGGAGCTGGCCAAAATCGAAAATATGCGCACTCAGGCAGATGCGCTGGCCGCCGGACGGCAGGCCCAGAGCACCGACGATCTCGACGCGGTGGAAGCCGAGCTTGAAGCGCAGACGGAGCAGGAGGCCCCCCGGGGCATCGCCCCGCCGGAGAAGAAATACGGCTTCTTGGCGGTGTGTGCCGGATCAGGACTGGAAGCTTTGTTCCGAGATTTGGGGGCCGACGGCGTTGTGTCCGGCGGACAGACCATGAACCCCTCCACCGAAAGCATTTTGGACGGGGTGAACGCCATCCCCGCCGAGACTGTGTTTATCTTGCCCAACAACGGCAACATCATTATGGCCGCCCAGCAGTGCGCCGCCCTGACGGAGAAAAACGTGGTGGTCATCCCCACCAAAACCGTGCCTCAGGGCGTCACCGCCATGATGAATGTGGACTTTGAGGCGCAGGACGCCGAAGCCCTCACCGCCGCCATGTCCGAAGCCCTTTCCTCCGTCACCACCGCCCAAATCACCTATGCAGCCCGGGACTCCGATTTTGACGGGTTCGACATTAAGGAAGGCGACTTCCTTGCTTTGGAGGAAGGACGGCTGTTCGGCACTGACAAGTCTATTGCCGCGCTGACGGAAAAGCTGGCGCAGGACGCTCGGGAGCGAGGCAGCTCCTTCATCTCCGTCTATTTCGGAGAGGACGTGTCCGAGGAAGACGCCCGGAAAACCGCCGAACTGTTTGAGTCCGCCTGTCCCGACGCGGAGGTGGCAATCCTTTCCGGCGGGCAGCCCGTGTACTATTATATCATCTCCATGGAGTAAGTTTCGCCCATATTTTTATAAAAACCGACCCCGGCGAAC
>NZ_DALZCH010000081.1:0-15072 GCF_031978065.1 Oscillibacter sp. | reverse complement strand
CTTGGTGCTATATTCCGCATCAGGGCTTGCAAGGCCCGCGTCAACGGCCTTTTTCAAAACCCGGTCGTAATCCACGCCCCGGCCGTCGTCCTTCACTTGAATGATGACTTCGCCGCCGGTATGGCTGGCGGAGAGGATGATTTCGCCTTCGGGGTCCTTGCCTGCGGCGATGCGCTCCTCCTCCGTCTCCTCGATGCCGTGGTCCATGGCGTTGCGGACAATGTGCATCAGGGGATCTCCGATGCCGTCCACGATGGTCTTGTCCACTTCCGTGTCCTCGCCCACCAGCGTCAGCCGCGCCCGCTTGCCCAGCTTTTTGCCCATGTCCCGCACAATGCGCTGCATTTTCTGGAAGGTGCCCAGCACCGGAACCATCCGCAGCGACATGGAAACGTCCTGCAGCTCATCGGTCAGCTTGCGGAGCTGCCGGGCGGACTTGGTGAAGTTGTCCAGCTTCATCCCCTTCAAATCGGGGGAGGCGGTGACCATGGACTCGGTGATGACGATTTCGCCCACCACGTCCATGAGCTGGTTGAGCTTGCTGAGATTCACGCTAATCAGGCTCTCCTTGGGATGGGCGCCGCCCGCCTGAGCGGGAACCGGCGCAGCCGCCGCGCTCTTGGCCGGGGAGGTTTCCTCCCGCGCCGTCTTAGGCGCGGAGGCAGCGCTCTTCTGCTCTGCGTGCCGGGTGGCTTCGGCGGCAGGGACGGTGCGCTTCGTTTCCTCCTGCGCGGGAGCGCCCGGTCCGTCAAACGCCTGATACCCCCGGACAGAGCCGGAGCCTGACACCACATGGATGGCCCCTGCACGGTCCGCCGCCATGCGGAAAGAGAGCACAAAGCCCTGCGTGACAATCGTCTCTGTGGTGGAGGTATCCGTCTCCACGTCTGCGGGGGAGAAGGTGAAATTCTCTTCGCCGCAGATACCCCGCAGCTCCGTCACCAGCATGAACGCCCGCAGATTCTCCATGCCCGCGCCCTCGTCAAAGAACACCCGCAGCCCGTATGGAAAGCCCGGCTCCGCCCCAGAGGCGGGGGCAACGGCAGCCTCAACGGGGGTCGCGGAGCCGGTGGCCCCGCCGCCTTCTGCTCCGTCTTGAATTTTGGTAATCAGGCTATTAATTTTTTCAAGTAATTTGCCGATGTCATCAGATAGAGGCTGGCCGCTCTGGACCTTCTCCACCTCGCCGCGGAAAAAGTCGATGGCCGTGAACATCATGTCGAACAGCAACCCGTGCTCCGCGTGGGGGATCACATCCATGGACCGCTCCCGAACGATGAAGAACATATCCTCGATCCGATGGGCCACCGTGGTCAGGGATCCGTATTCCATCATGGCGGAAGCGCCCTTGATGGTATGCATGATGCGGAAAATTTCGTTCACGTCGTTTTCCGTAAAGGTATCCGCCTGCTCCGCCGCCAGGACGATGCTGTCTAGCTGCTCCAGCAGGGTGTTTGTCTCGTAGAGATAAGTTTCCAGAATGCTTTCATTTCCGCCGTTGTCCATAAAAAGCCGCCCCTCTCTTTTTCAAGGAAGGGGAGCACCGCCCCCCTTTCCAAATATTCAGCAATTCACCTGACATATCGTCCACTTTTGAGAAAAAGTTAACGCTTTATAAAAATAATTCCAAAAGCCATTTTTCGCGTATCCGCAAAGAACGACAGGTTTCCTGTTTTTCCATTATAATGTCTTCCGCGTCCCGCGTCAACGAATTGCCTTGAAATTTGTTGCATATTTGTGAAATTTTTGAAGTAACGAAACGGAGCTGAACCTATGCCGGAAATTATGAACGTCACTAATCCCGTCCCCGCACGGGAGCCAGCCGCCGCCAACCGTTCCATTCCCAACACGGCCTATGACCCCGGCATTCAGAATGTCCCCAACCCGGGGCGCGTCAATCGGTCGGACTCTAACAGCGGCCAGCAGCACGCCGCCGGAGAGGAGTCCGGCTCCCTCCCTCTGCGGTATGACTCCAACTTTCAGGCCTTTCTTCAGCGGGTGTCCGAAAGCGGCGACAGCGTTTCCGCCGATCTGCTTCGGGCGCTGACGGGAGGCACAAGGACCACTGTGTCCTCCGGTCTGCGGGCGGGAAGCGCGGGGGACCTGTCGCAGATTCTGGACCTGCTACGGATGAACGAGGGAGAGTTTCTGCGGTTTCTTCAGGACCAGTCGATTTCTGCAAGCCGCTTTGGCGGCGCGTTTTTTGCCGCGCTGCGAAGCGCCTACCGCGCTGCGGACTCTCAAAGCCTGCGAAGCGACATTTTGCAATTTCTCAAGCAGTACGGGGACTTTTCCTCCACCGCCCACATTGAAGACAATCTTCTCCGGGGCCTGAACCGAATTGTCTCTTCTCTCCCCCGAAGCTGGGGCGCGCAGGTGTCGGACTTTACCGGACAGCTTCAAAACAGTATGCTGGCCGGGGACCGGGCCGGAGCACTGAAGCTTTTGCAGGGCCAGATCATTCCGTACCTGTCCGACTATATCTCCCGCTCCCACGACATGGGCCGGGTTCGCTCTGCCCTGTCCATGCTGACGCTGGACATCGCCCGGTATGAAAGCGGCTCGCAGGAGGGAATGCTTCAGGCGCTGCGCCGCCTGTTTGACCATCCGTCTCTGCGAGGCGCGCTTGGGGACCTGCGGGGATCGGAGGACGCGGCGCTGCTTCGGATGCTGAAAAACACGCCCTTCGAGCGCACGGGGAGGAACAATCCCTTTGCCGACCGGCTGGCTTCCGCCGCGGACATGGCCCTGCGCGGCTCCGCCGGCGCGGAAGCGCAGGAGCGGTTTGGGGCCATGGTTGCGTCCATGCTTGTGAACGAAAGTGTTTATATGCCCTTGAATCATTTCATTCTCCCGCTTGTATGGAATGAAAGAATGATGTATTCTGAGCTATGGGTAGACCCGGACGCAGACCGAGACGACCGTCCGCAGGAAGACGAGGCGCGCACACTGCGCTTTCTTCTGAAGGCGGACGTGGAACCTCTGGGCCTTTTCGACATCGTGATCACCAGCCGGGGAAGCGCCGTGGATTTGGCAGTGCGCTGCCCCGAGTCCGTGGCCCCGTTTTCCGACGTCATCCGCGCTTCCCTAAGCGGCATTCTGGCAGACAATGGCTTTTCCGCCGGATCCGTGGACGTGGAAAAAATGGTCAAGCCCTTGACTGTGTCGGAAATTTTTCCTAAAATCTTTAGTGGAAAGGACAGTGTTAATGTCAGAGCCTGAAAGAAAAAGACCCACCGGCAAGGCGGTGGCGCTGCAATATGGGTCCAATGCGGCCCCAGTGGTGGTGGCCTCGGGCATGGGGTATCTGGCGGAGAAAATTGTGGAAGTGGCGGCCGACAGCGGCGTCCCCGTCTACGAGGACAATTCTCTGGCCACCATGCTCTCCCAGTTGGAACTGGGGAAGGAGATTCCCCCGTCTCTTTATCAGGCCATCGTAGACATCTACGTGTACTTTTTGGAATTTGACCCCAGACAGCCCGACAAGCCGAGGCGGCGCCACACGCCGTCTCTCGCCCCAGAAAAGGAGGCTGAATAATGCCCGAATATTTTGATCGCTATATGCTCTCCGACAGCCAGAACGAGCCGCTGGCCCACGCCCGTCTTGTAACACCGCCGGAGCAGAAGCCTTGGCGGCTCCGGCTGGAGGAAAGCGATCTCCCCGAGGTGCTGGAGCATGAAATTATCAACCTGATCTCCATGGACGCGAGCCGTCCCAACATGATCGGCATTATTCTCTCCACCGACCATGCAGACATGATTGAAGTGAATCCGCTGAACGAAGCGGGAGAAAGTCCGCGACAGAATCTGCGGGTTCCCGTCCGGTTTGAAAGCTTTGTCTATCCCGTCAGCGGCGCGTGGACGGGGCGACTGCCCATCGTGTGCCACGATTTAAGCTGCGGTGGAATCGCCTTTTTCTGCAACTTCCCCCTCAATCTCTCAGAGATTGTAGAGGTGGTGGTTCCCATCACCTCCCAGCCTTTGATTCTGCGCACGCAGATTCTGCGTTTGCGGCCCTCCAACTCCAATATCCCGCTCTACGCCGCCAAATTTTTGGATTTGATTCACGACGAAGAAGTTTTGCTGCGGGAGACTGTTTTTTCCCAGCAGATTACAAACCGCGACGCGCGCAAATAACACCATCTTAAAAAAAGACACTTAAAGATACAGACCCAGATACAGAAAGGAAGCTTCTCTATGAAACTGAACGGAATCCGAAAGGGCCGCTGGGGTACGCGGCTGCTGTCCGCCGTGCTTTGCCTGACGATGGCTCTGTCCCTGTTGCCCGGACTGGCGGTCCCCGCCTCCGCCGCGAGCTGGATGGAGCCTTATCTTGAAAAGCTGGTGAGCTGGGGCGTGATGCAGGGGGACTCCTCCGGCAATCTCCACCCCGACCGGACGCTGACCCGCGCGGAATTTGTGGTGCTGGTCAACCGGGCCTTCGGCTATGACGACGTCAGCACCACCGTTCCGTTCCGGGACGTGAAGGCCGCCGACTGGTATTACGACGATATTAATATCGGCTACACCACCGGTTATTTTAACGGCACCAGCAAGAACACCGCCTCACCCAAAAGCTCCGTTACCCGGGAGCAGGCGGCGGTTCTTCTGGGCCGCAACCTTGTGCTGGACGACGAGCCCGGCGCCAGCATTGACTTTACCGACAGTGGCAAGCTCTCCAATTACAGCAGGGGGCTGATCCGCAGCGCCGTGACCGAGGGAATTCTCAGCGGCTACGGCGACGGGTCCTTCCGTCCCAAGCAAAGCATCACCCGGGGGCAGATGGCCGTGCTGCTGGTAAACGCCATCGGTACTCCCGTCAACAAATCCGGAACCCACACCTTAGGCGGCGTGTACGGAAACGTCACCATTTCCACCTCCGGCGTGACGCTGAAGGACACCACCATCGCCGGAAACCTGTACATCACCGGCGGACTGGGACTTGGCAACGTGACGCTGGAAAACGTCACCGTACTGGGCAAAATCGTGGTGTGCGGCGCAGGCGAGAGTGAAAAGGGCAACAACAGCGTGATTCTCCGCGGCGTCACCGCCCCCACGCTGGTGATGGACAACCTGGCCAACAACATTGTTTCCATCCGGGCGGAGGGAAGCACCAAAATTGACCAAACCCTGATCCGCACCCCCTCCTACGTGGAAGACTCCACCGAAAACAGCTATGGCTTTACCGCCATCCGGGTGGAAGGCGAGGCCGGAACCGCCCTCACCGCCGCGGGCAACCTCAAGGAAATCGTCACGATCACTCCCGAATCCACCGTCACCGTGGCGAAGGGCTCCGTCCTCTCCCTGACCGTGGATGAGCGGGCCGCAGGTTCCTCCGTGGCAGTGCTCAACGGGGCTGTGGCAAAGGTTTTGAATCTGGATACCGGCACCACCCTTACCGGTCGGGGCGACGTAGAGCAGCTTAACGTGAACGCCAACGGCACCAAGGCCGACATGCTGCCGGACACCATCAATATCCGCCCCGGCGTCAACGCCGATATCCACGGCCAGAAAATGGACACCACACTGGCGGCGGAATCCTCTGCCGATCCCCGGCTTCTGGCGGGCTATCCCAAAATGACCGACGTGGCCTCCGCCTCCGCCAAGGGACTGATGCGCACCAACAAGTCCGGCACGATTTACTGGGCCGTCACCTCTGTAACCGACGGGTCTGTCGGCGAGGCCGATTTGCTGAAGCCCACCAACAACGCCCGCATTCTGAAAAGCGGCAATATCAAGGCCGAGAAGTCCAACACGGACTACACCGCCTCCCTCACCGGGCTTACCTCCGACGGGTCTTACTACTTCTCCGCCATGCTGGTGGACCAGCGGGAGCAGCACAGTCCCGTGAAGGCCGTGTCCTTCGCAACGTCGGACGATTCCGTTCCAGCCTTTGCCTCGGGCTATCCCTACATGTCCAAAATCACCAATATCTCCGGCGAGGTCACAGTGATGACCACCAAGTCCTGCCGGCTGTATTACGCGCTGATGCCCAAAAACGCCACAGCGCCCACCGCCGCCGACTTCAAGTCCGGGTCGCTGTCCGGCAATCTGGGCTCCGGCTCGTGGAACATGGTGAAAAATGTGACCGACACCTTCCTGGTCAATCGGCAGGGCACCTTGAAGGAGCTGACGGACTATGACCTGTTCCTCTGGCTCACCGACGCGGACGGAGCAAAAAGCTCGACCGTGAAAAAAGTCTCGTTTACAACGCTGGACGGCACGCCGCCCACCTTCGTCTCCGGCCCCACCGTCACCACCATTAAGGATACCTCCGTGGGGCTGACCGCCGTGGTGGACGAAGCGGCCACCATCTTCTGGGTGGCTGTGAAACAGGGGGACGAATACCCCAAGCCCATGAACGGCCAGACCACCAAGCCTACCCTGAGCAGCCCCGAGGCCAAGCTTCAGGTTTCCAGCGGCATCAACGGCCTGAAATCCGGCAAGGTGTCCGCCACGGCCAACAAGGAAGCCCTGATTAACATCAGCGGACTTACCTCCGAATCGGCCTACGACGTGTACTACGTGGCGCAGGACAAGGCCGGAAATTACTCCGACCCCGTGGGCAAGCTCACCGTCCACACACTGGACACCAACCCGCCCGCCATTACGCAAGAGTTCACCCGCACCAACGACGCGGCAGGTACCTCTCCTTTGGCAGATACCGACATTCGCATCGTTTTCAGTGAAAACGTGCAGGATTCCGGAACCAACCACCAGCTTCTGGCCCTTTATCAGAAGTCCAAGGACTCCTCGACCACGCAGGCGGAGCGAGACGCCGCCGCAGAAGTCCTCACGGGCCTTTTGCGGGACGATGTCCAGCTCTGGTCCGCCGACGCTGCGCCCGCCGAGCGGGTGGTAGAGCGGACCGCGACCAGCGGCACCGGCGCAGACTGGACCATTGACTACCGCTTTGTGGAAATTACCTCCGAGGACGGCAAAACCGTGATTACCTTTAAATCCGGTCAGGCATTGAAGCTGAAAAGCGGCGCGAAGTATTATTTTAAAATTCAGAACATTGCCGACACCTCCACCGCCAAAAATATTATTAAGCCCAATCCTCTCACCCTGTCGACCTTTACCACCGTGTTCGCCCAGATTCAGTTCTCCAGCACGGACGTTTCCGCCACGGTGGGCAATGAAACGGTTGATTTTGACATGTCGTTTCGGGCTCTCCCCCTCTCCACCGGCAACGCCGGGGAGGGCGTGTACTGGGACTTGCTGTTCCGCATGAACATTCCTGCCAAATTTGACCTTTATGAAAAGGTGAACACCATCGGCTCGGACGGCAAGGAGGTGGAGGGCACTTGGAAAAAGCACGCCAATTCCGCCGAGATCAACTCCACCGACGGAACGATGTACGGCGCAAGCTACACCCGCTATTTCCGCACTGGAAACACCAGCTCCTCCACCAACGCGGAGCTGCTTCGGGACATGACCGCCACCCGGTATTACGGCATCCGCTTCACCTCCATCAAAAACGTGGACGGCGAGGAGGGCCGGAAAACCTGGAGCGGCAAGGTTGAAATGCAGGTGCAGGCCGTGGCCGGGTCGGATAAAAGTGCGCTGCACAATCTGGCCGTGGGCGCCATGCAGGACGGGGACCTGACACAGGCCGTTAAGGACGGCCTTGTAAAGGTGGGCAGTCCTTCTGATTACACCATGAAGCACATTTTCAGCGACACGATGATTCCGGAATTTGTCACCGGCTATCCCAAAATTGACGCGCTGGATGTCAGCGGCTCCATCAGCGTCCAGCTTACCCGCACCTCCGGTAAGATTTATTACGTGATTGCCCCCGTGTCCACCATCACTACCACGCTTTCCAAGGAGCTGGACGGCAACGTATCTCTTACGTCCGCCAACTGGGCTAAGCTTCCCAAAAGCACCACCGTCGACACCAGCCTTTTGGTGTTCTCCTCCGTTCCTACCAGCGGCAATATTATGACGCCCCCCTATAACGACACCTCCATTATCAAGGGCAGCCTCTCCTATTACGGCAGCAATGTGAACATTCCCCTGCGGGGCCTCAGCCCGGAGACGAAATATGTGGCTTATTTCGTGCTTCAGGGCAGCGCCTCCACCATTTATTCCGAGAAGCCTTACCTCTTCGGCTTTGACACCTCCGAAACCTCCCGGCCCATCATTGAGTTGACCATCAGCAATCCCAACGTCTCCATTAAAACGGACACCACCTCGGACGTGAACTATCTGCTGGCGGTGAATGGCAGCGAGCCGGGCAACCTGAGCCGACCCATGGCGGACTATGTGGCTTCCGGAAGAGGGTCCGAGTTTGATTTCGCATATGCCGGAAAGGGCACCGGCACGGGCAAGGTCTACACGGTGCTAGACGCCATGAGCAACAGCTTTTTCAAGAACAGCAAGCTGGCAGGCTCCGTGTTTGACGAGTACGCCTCTCAGACGGCAAAGGACGACTTTGCGGAGTTCATCCGCTCTCAGACCACCACCAGCGGCGACGTGACTATGAGCGGCGACGCCACAAGCATCCGCAATAAAACTGTGAACTGTGCCCCCGGCATGGTAGGCACCACCTGGTACACCTTCCTGACCGTGGCCAAAAGCTCCGCCGGTTCCGGCGATGCGTTCCGAGCCATCCGCCCCGTGTTCAACACGGATGCAACGCCCCCCATGGTCACAGACTGCCTTTCCGACATTCAGCCCAATGCGGCTGGAACCGCCTATACCGGCACCGTGACGCTGGTATTTAACGAGGACCTCTATTGGGTTGTGAAGGACCCCGGCACCTCCAACCAGACCGTGACGCCGCTGGAGGCCACCGTCAGCATGTCTTCGTCCGGCTTCTATTCCGCGGGGCTGGCCTTCAACAAAAGCGCGGCTTTTTCTTTGGTTGCAGGCACGCCCGGGCAGAAAGTTTCCTCCGTCACTTTTAGCTTTACCAACGCCCAGAACGGCGCGTACATTTACGCCGCCACAGAGCTGGGCGACAAGGGCGGCAACGTCCACGCAATCCCCCTGACCGTTAAGCTGGACGCCAGCGGCACGGCCCCACGCTTTGTGGTAACGCAGGATTGGGATATGACCACATGACCCGGAATGAAAAGGAGCCCTCCATGAATAACAAACTTTTCCGCAGGGGGACGGCGCTTCTGCTCTCGGCGCTGCTGTCCGTCTCCCTGATCCTTCCCGCGGCGGCGGACGAGACAGTCCCCCCCGCCGGACCGGACCTCTCCGGTCTTTCCGTCAGCTTCAGAGACGGCACCGGCGAGCTGCTTCTCAACGAGAGCAGCCGCACCGTGACCGCAGTCGTCTCCGGCGCGCCCACGGACTCAACCGTGAACTATTCCTACGTCTGGACCAGTGGCAATACCGCCGTGGCCTCGGTCAGCGGCGTGGGGGAGACGGTTTCCATTCTCCGGGGCGAACGGCCCGGACGGACCGACGTTTCCGTCACCGTGACCGCCGCGTGGGCCTCGGACCCCACCGTCACCAATTCCGCTACTATCAGCCGGAGCGTGCTTCTTCCGGGCATCGTCCTCAGCAGCGCAGCCCTCTCTATGAAAACGCAGGAAAGCCGCCAGCTCACCTCCTCGCTGTTTCTTCCCATTGGCATTGATGAGACAGTGGCGTGGAGCAGCAGCAACGAGTTGGTTGCCCGGGTGTCCTCCAGCGGTCTTGTGATCGCTGGAAGCGCGGGGACCGCCATCATTACCGCCAAGGCGGGCGCCTATTCCGCCACATGTCAGGTCACGGCGGAGGAAGCTGTTGCAAATGTTATTACAGAATCCGCCCGGAACGACAATCCTCTGGCCTTTTCCTATGTCGCCGGAAGAATCAACACCGAGTGTAGCCGGGTGCTGCAATCCTCCCTGTCCTATGTCACGGGGCTGTATGTCCCCGCTTCCGCCGGAACGCTGTATTACGGCTATGTCTCCGAGAGTGTTCCAGGCGCGGGTGTGGGGTCCAACGAGGATTATTCTTACTCAGGCGACCGGGGAACACGGTGGCTCTCCGACGTGACCTTCGTCCCCAAAGCGGATTTTTCCGGCACCGCCGTCATCCGCTACACCGGCTACGATTCCTCCTCCACCCCCCGAGCCTTTCAGGGAACCATTGAGGTAAACGTCGCCGCCGTCTCCGGCATCAGCTACTCCACCACAGGGCGAAACCGTGTGGATTTCAACGACGCGGATTTCAGCGCGGTCTGCCAGGCCGCCACCGGCCATGAGTTGCAATACGTGACCTTTTCCCTGCCCTCAACCTCCAAGGGAACGCTGTTCTACAAATACAACGGCAGCGACCTTGACAACAAGGTCACCTCCGGCACGGCCTATTACCGCAGCAAATCCCCCTTGCTCTCCGACGTAAGCTTTGTTCCCGCCGATGAGTATTCCGGCACGCTTTCCATTTCCTATACCGGCAGGGACACCAATGGAAACTCCTTTGGCGGGTCTGTTTCCATCACCGTTTCCACCAGCGCGGGTAGCCGGGGAAACATTCAGTACTCCACCTCGAAAAACAGGTCCGCTCGGTTCAACGCCAGCGATTTTAACAGTTTGTGTGAGGACGTGCTGGGCGTTCGATTGCAATACGTCCGCTTCACTCTGCCCGCCTCCTCCGTGGGGACGCTGCGGTACAATTACAGCTCTTCCAGCAGCGCCGGAAGCACGGTTTCCTCCTCCACCAGCTATTACCGCTCCTCCTCGCCGTATCTGGACAACGTGTATTTCGTCCCCGCCTCCGGCTGGACCGGAACGGCGGACATCTCCTTCACCGGGTACGGAAGCAACAGCCAGAGCTTCACCGGCGTTGTCACCGTGGACGTGGATTCCACTTCCTCCTCCGGCACGCTGTCCTATTCCACCCGGCGGGACACCGCCGTGCGGTTTGACGTGGACGACTTCAACACCCGCTGCGACGACGAAACCGGCCAATGGCTGAATTATGTCAGCTTTACCCTGCCCTCGTCTTCCTACGGGACGCTGCGGTATAATTACTATTCCTCCTCCAGCACCGGCAGCTCTGTTTCCTCCTCCACTAACTATTACCGCTCCTCTTCGCCGTATCTAGACAACGTGTATTTCGTTCCCGCCTCCGGGTGGAGCGGCACGGTGGATATCAGCTTTACCGGATACAGCACCGGCGGCCAGCGCTTTACCGGCACGGTGCGAGTCACCGTCCGAGATTCCGCCGCAGGCGGCGTGTCCTATTCCACAAAGCAGGACACGCCCGTGAATTTCTCCGCCAATGATTTTGATACGGTGTGCCGGGAAGAGACGGACCGGAACCTGGATTACGTCCGCTTTACACTGCCCTCCTCCTCCGTGGGGACGCTGCGCTATAATTACAGCTCCTCCTCCAACACCGGCAGCGCCATCTCCGCCTCCACCGGCTATTACCGCTCCTCTTCGCCCTACCTCAGCAACGTCACCTTCGTTCCCGCCTCAGGATGGAGCGGCACGGCGACGATTTCCTACACCGGCTATGACACCAGCGGGCAGCGCTATACCGGCTCCGTAAGCGTGGAGGTAAAGCAGACGGCGTCTGCGGGCGTGATCTACTACACGGTTTCCGTCGGAAAGGCAGCTGCCTTTGACGTCTCTGCGTTCCAGCTTGCGTGCAGCGCCCGGGGCGCAGGCTCCTTTGTCAGCGCGGCCTTTTCCCAGCCCTCCTCCAGCACGGGGCAGCTACGGTATCAGTACACTTCCTCCTCCGCGCCCGGCACGGTCGCGACCTCCGGGTCGGCCTATTCCGCCTCCGGCTCACCGCTGGTTTCCAACCTGTCCTTTGTCCCCGCCGCAGGCTATACCGGCACGGCAACCATTCCCTACACGGGAAAGGACAGCCAAGGCAACTCCTATTCCGGCTCCGTTGTCGTCACTGTCACCTCTGAAACCAAGACAAGCTCCTTTACCGACATGGGGAATTACACTTGGGCCTCCTCCTCTGTGGAATATCTATATTCCGCCGGCGTGGTAAACGGCACAGGCGGCAGCGCCTTTTCTCCCGGCGCGGCCATCACCCGGGGCAGCTTTATGCTGATGCTCAACCGCGCGTTTCAATTCACCGCCTCCGGCGGCCCGGGCTTTGCCGATGTGCCGGCGGGCAGCGTCTATGCCGAAGCCGTGAAGATTGCACAGGCGCTGGGCATCGCCCAAGGCAGCGGCTCCTCCTTCTATCCGACCCAACCCCTTTCCCGCCAGCAGGCCGCCGTGTTCCTTGCCCGTGCCTTGCGGGCCTCCGGCTGGAGCTTTACGGCGGGAAGCAGATCCGATCTCTCCGGCTTTTCCGACAGCGCCGCAGTCTCCGACTACGCGGCGGCCGATCTGGCCGCCATGGTGCGCCTTGGCGTTTTTCAGGGCGGAAGCAACGGAAAGCTAAATCCCCAGTCCTCTCTCACCCGCGCGCAAATGGCCGTGATTCTCTGCCGCGCCATCACGCTGTAAATTCAGTTCTAGAAGGAGTTGCTGTCTATGGCATACAAAACAACCGTTCCGGAAGAGGACGAGGGGCCCTGCGCGGCCACTCCGGCGGACCTACGTGAAGCAGTGGGCCACCTGTGCGAGGTGCGGAAGCCCAACGACAACAAGCTGGTTTTTCTGGGACGCGTGGAGGGAACAGACAACGGCGCGCTGGCAATCTTCCCTGCCGGAGGGCGGGAGGCCCCGCCCGTCATCTACAATGATGACTTCAAGCTCATCTTGCACATTCCCAGAAAATCGACGCAGGTGTGGCTGGGAAAGATTCACGGCAGTTCCCGCTCCTTCTGGAAGCTTGGCAGCCTGTCCAAATGCCATCAGCGGGAGCAGCGGGTGAACTTTCGCCAGCCGGTTTCCCTGCGGGCCAACGCGCTGTGCATCAACGCCCTGTATCCCGAAAGTGCTCGGGGCGAAGCCCAGTATTACGCCCGCTTGTGCAAGGTGGTGGACGTGAGTCTGGGGGGCGTGCAGTTGCGCAGTCAGGACCGTTACCGCCCCGGCGATCACCTTTTGCTGACCAATCTTTGGCTGGATGAGTCTCAGTCTCAGCCCTTTGTGTTCACTACACAAATTTGCTGGGCACAGCCGGTCAACAAGGTGGAGACCCGGTTCGGCTGCTTTTTCGAGTCTATGAGCATCCGGGACGAGGACCGGCTGTGTGCCGCCATTTTGGAGATTCAGCGGCTGGACCTTGCCAGCCGCAGCGGATAAACCTGCGGCTGATGTAAAGATGGAAAACACGCTTTTTCGGATATACTGAGTAAAAAGGTCCGTTGCCCGCAGGCAACGGACCTTTTTACTCAGGTTTTCTGGCCCTCCGGCTGCTCGGCGGCTTTCAGCGACTGAAAATATGCCCGGTTGTGCAGCATTGCGGGGTCCTCGGGCTTTAGTCTCCCAGCCATTTCATTGTACTGCTCCGCAGTCTGGGTCTGCCCCAGCTTGTCGAGGCACACCGCAAGCTCGATGCAGGGGATAAAGCCCCAGCAGTCCTCCCGGAAGAAGCCCCAACTGTTTTCAGGCCGCTCCAGCATCCCAGCCAGACGGAACCAGAAAGCGGCCCGTTTAAAATCGCTCTTCTCTTTCCATGCATAGCCCAGCGCACAGCACGTTTCTGCCCGAGGCGTGTCATAGCTAAAGGCGCGGGTAAGGGCCGTCAATTGCTCCTGCCGCAGGTTTTCCCGGCGATAGCATTCCCCAAGCTCGTTGCAGGCGGCAATGTTGTCCTCCACCCAGCCCTTTCCTCCGTCGAGAAACAGGGTGAAATAACGGATGGCCTCAGCGTATTGGGCATGGTCTTTCAGCTCCCGGGCGTAATAATACAGGCCCCGGGGCGTCAGATCTCCGCCGCCGTCCAGAATCCGCCGGTAAATAGTGAGATTGCGGTCGGACGAGGATGCTTTTTGCTTTCGGTGCGTCACCGCGATATCCGTATGAATAATTTTTCCACCGGTGGCAAGATATTCGTGCACCGGCTCTCTCCACAAAAACTGCCGTTCCCGCCGTGAAAGCCGCTCCCGGTAATAGCTGAAAGTGACGGCTCCGCTTTTGTCAAAGGCGATATTATATTTCATCATCACCGCATCCACAGCGGGGTCCAGCTCCTCTTTGAGCTTTTTCAGCTTTTCCCGGTCCTCAGTCAACAGCACGTCGTCGGCGTCCAGCCAGAGGATATAGTCCATTGTTGCCTTGGAAAAAGAAAAATTGCGTGCCGCGGAAAAGTCGTCTACCCATGGAAAATCAAAAATTTTGTCTGTAAACTCACCGGCAATTTTTTTTGTGGAATCCGTGGACCCGGTGTCCGCAATAATAATCTCGTCCGCAATGCCCTCCACAGAGGAAAGGCAGTCCGCAAGTTGCGCCTCCTCGTTTTTGACAATCATGCACAAGCTGATGGTATTCATCCGCATTTCACCTCTCGGAAAAAATTAAGTACCGGCCCGCCCGCATGTGGGCGGGCGGGCCGGTTGACGGACGTTCCGTCCGGAAGAACTTTAGAAATTAGGCAATGTTGACGCCGCCGCTGGCATAGCCTGTAACCGTGGTGGCAATCGCAAGCCCGGTAGTGGTGACGGAGAACACCAGCAGCAGCCGGGTTTCCGCCGTCACAGGAATGTTCAGACCGGTGAGCGACCCAGAGGCAATGTCTCCAATCGCCACCAGACCGCTGAACGCGGGGGCCAGCGTCACTGCCGTCCCGGCAACAGGCGAGAAGGTGTTATCGGGCGTGGTGGAGGCATAGAGCTGGGCAGTGACGGTCGCCGCTCCGCCAATCAAAGACAAGGCAACCACGGTGCTGAAATACGCAGTGATATCCGTGATGACTCCGTCTCTGGGCATGGAGAAGGACATGTTGGCCATCAGCCCCGCCGCGCCGGTGAGGTCGATGGTTGCGCCCAAAATATTAGGCAGAACCGTGCTATGGCCAAAGCTCACCACCGCAGGCAGGCCCACAAGACCTGTCAGCAGAGCCGTGGGAGCAACGGGCAGTCCGGATGCAAAGGGGATAATCGCACCAGCACCAGTGGGGCCGGTGGGGCCAGTCGCGCCGTCGGGGCCGGTGGGACCGATAAGTCCCTGCGGACCGTCCGCGCCGGTGGGGCCGGTGGGGCCAATG
>NZ_DALZCH010000080.1:0-15159 GCF_031978065.1 Oscillibacter sp. | reverse complement strand
GCAGACTTTCCACATATTCTTTTCCTGTTTTGAGTGCCATTTTTTTATTCCTCCTGTAATAAGTCGGTTATAAAACGTTCTTCACCTTTGACAATGAAGGACAGGGATTACTTGCTGACAAGGCCCATCAGTTCATCGCGGAAAATGCGCTCGTCCATGAGCTTCAAGTCTCCCGCGATCTTGGGGATGAACTCCATCTGGTCGAGGACCTGCGTCTGCAAATCCACGCCGGGAGCAATCTCAACGAGGGTGACGCCCTCGGGACGCAGCTCGAACACTGCGCGCTCGGTGATGTACAAAACAGGCTGACCTGTTTGAATGGCGTATCTGCCGGAGAAGGTGATATGCTCCACTTCTTTGACAAATTTCTTTTTCGCGCCCTCCCGGGCAATCACCAGATGGCCGTCCCGGCAGTCGGTTTCAAGGCCCTTGGCGGTAAACGTGCCGCAGAAGACGACCTTCTTGGCATTTTGTGTAATATCGATGAAGCCGCCCGCTCCGGCCAGCCGGGAGCCGAACTTGGAAACGTTCAGATCACCGCTGGGCGCCGTCTCGGCAAGGCCCAGAAAGGCCACGTCCAGCCCGCCGCCGTGGTAAAAATCGAACTGCACGTTGTGGGGCAGAATTGCCATGGAGTTTGCCGCCGCGCCAAACTGGGTCCCCCCGTAGGGGATGCCCGCAATAGAACCGGCCTCCACCGTCAGCGTCAACTGGTCGGAAATGCCTTCCTCTGCGGCCACATTGGCAATTTTCTCCGGCGCGCCGGTGCCAAGGTTCACCACCGCGTCCTGCGGCAACTCCATGGCGGCTCGACGGGCAATAATTTTTTTGGCATCCAAGGGGATCGAGGGAATGGCGTCCACGGGGATGCGGAACTCGCCGGTAAGCGCACCGTCATAGGGCATACCAAGGCATTGCTCGTTGTCCTGAACGGAGCCCACCACAATGGAGTCCACGTAGATGCCGGGAATGGCCACAAGCTTCGGATCCAAAGAACCGCCCTGAACAACCTTCTCAACCTGAACAATGACTTTTCCGCCCGAGTTTTTGCAGGCCTGCGCCATGGCGGTCACGTCGATGGGGCCAATTTCCCGGTGGACCGTGCAGTTGCCGTATTCATCGGCATAGCTTGCCCGCAGGAATACCACGTTGATGGGAAAAGACTTGTAGAGCAGGCGTTCCTGACCTTCTATCTGGATGACCTTGACCAAATCCTCCTTGGTGTGCTCGTTCAGCTTGCCGCCGCCGTTGCGGGGGTCGGCAAAGGTGTAAAGCCCCACGGTGGTAATGGTGCCGATGTTGTGGCCTGCAATGTCCCGGTACATATGGGAAATTACGCCCTGCGGCAGGTTATACGCCTCGATTTTGTTTGCAAGGGCAAGGTCGCCAAGCCTTGGCGCCCGGTCCCAGTGGCCGCCGATCACCCGGCGGACCAGACCCTCGTGCCCGTAGTGGTCGCCGCCGGTGCCGTCCCGATGGCCCTGTCCGGCTGCGAAAAACAGCGTCAGGTCCCGGGGGTGGCCCGTTTCCAGAAACCGCTGCTCCAGCGCTTTGGAAAGCGCCTCGGGACAGGCGCAGCTGACAAAGCCTCCGGTTGCGATGGTGTCCCCGTCCCGGACCAGTTCAGCCGCCTGCCCGGCGGTGAGAATCCTGACTTTTTTCATAGCAGTGTACCCCTCGTATTTGTCAAAATTACGCAGGTTGGCAGCTTACTTGTTTTTGAACTGTGCAGGACGCTTTTCCAGGAAAGCGGTCATGCCTTCTTTCTGATCCTCCGTACCAAAGCACATGGCAAACAGCTCGTTTTCCATGGCAATGCCGCTGTCCAAATCCGTCTGAAGACCCCGGTCGATGCAGGCCTTGGAGTATTTGACGGCAATCGGCGCGTTTTTCGCGAAGGACTGCGCCATCTCCAAAGCCGCATCCATCAGCGCCTCAGGGGCGTGGACGGCGTTGACAAGACCCACTTCTTTTGCTTCGTCGGCCTTAATCATCTTGCCGGAGAAAATCAGTTCCTTGGCTCTTGCCGCGCCGATACGGCGCGCCAGACGCTGGGTGCCGGAAAAGCCCGGAGTGATGCCAAGGCCCACCTCGGGCTGGCCGAATTTTGCCTTTTCAGAGGCGAGAATGATGTCGCAGGCCATGGCCAGCTCGCAGCCGCCGCCCAGAGCAAAGCCGTTTACCGCAGCAATGGTGGGAATCTCCAGCAGCTCAATTTTGCGGAACAGAGCGGAACCCCTGCGGCCCCAGGCCCGGCCTCCGGCCAAATCCAAGGGGCACTGCTCGGCAATGTCGGCTCCGGCCACAAAAGAACGGCCCTCCCCGGTGATAACGAGCGCCCTCAGTGCTTTGTCGTTCTCTATCTCGTTTACCAGTGTCGAAAGCTCCTCGATCACCGTGGAATTCAGGGCGTTCAAAGCCTCGGGCCGGTTAATGGTGGCAATTCCTACACTGTCTTTTACTTCATAGCGAATAGTAGTGTACAATTAAAACCCTCCTTTTCAATGCGTTTTGAATGAGCGAATCCTTCTGCTTTATATTCTAGCAAAATACGTGCCAGAAAAGCAATGGAAATTACAAGAGTTTAAAAAGGATTCACAAAGTATTTGGAAAACCTTGGTCGCATATGCAACAAAATTTGACAAGTTTAACTAATTTTATAGCAGCTATTCAGTAAAAAAGAAGTCGCAATTCAAAAGTGAATAAAGTTAAAACAAACTAAGTTATCAGCAATTTGTGAATTCTTACAAAATTCGAGAAGCTGATTTGGCTATGTAAACGTTAAAAAGTAGCTCTTCCCTCTTTCTATTCATTTGTGAATATGGTACAATCATATATGAATAGAAAAAGCATAGGAGGACTGAGAGGAGCTTGATCGATATGAGTGGGTACCAGGGAATGGATATACAGGATTTCCTGGCCGAACAGGACATCAATTTACAAGGGCTTTTTGAAATCATCAATCCGGAAAACAATTTGGTTTCTGCAGACGACATGATGCTTTCCGCCGCGGACGGAACGATTCTGCGGGTGAGCAAGTCCTATGAAAAAAACTTTGGGTTTGCGCCCGGCTCCATTGTGGGGAAATCGGTGTTTGATCTGGAGAAGGACGGGACCTTTCAGCCCTGCATCACCGCGCAGATTATTCGCGAGAAGCGGAAGATCATGACGGTGCAGACGGTAAACCATATCAATAAGAATGTGTTGACCGTGGGGATTCCCTTGTTTGACAATCAGGGCAAACTTAAGTATGCCGCCTGCTTCAACACGCTGTCCATGGAGCAGATCAACACCATTCAGCGCAATTACCAGCGGCTTCAGGAATCTGTGCAGCAATATTCTCAGGAGCTGGCCGACTTACGGGCAAAGAACATGGCGGCGGCGGACCTGCTGTTCAAAAGTCCCGCGATGCAAAAGCTCCTCATTCTGATGCAGAATACCGCCAACACCCGGGCCAACATTTTGATTACTGGAGAGACGGGCGTTGGCAAGAGCGCTATCGCAAAAATGATTCATAAAATGAGCGATTTTTCCACCGGCCCGTTCATTGAGGTCAACTGCGCCGTGCTGCATGAAAATCTCATTGAGTCGGAGCTGTTTGGCTATGAGAAGGGCGCGTTTACCGGCGCGTCCTCCGGGGGTAAAATCGGCAAGATTGAGCTGGCCAACCATGGCACGCTGTTTCTCGACGAGATTGGGGAGCTGCCTACGGCCTTGCAGTCCAAGCTGCTGCAACTGATTCAGGATAAGACTATTGAGCGCGTTTCCGGCAATCGGAAGATCGTGCTGGATTTCCGGCTGATCGTGGCTACGAACCGGAATCTTGAGAAGGATGTGGCGGACGGGCTGTTTCGCTCGGATCTGTTTTACAGGCTCAACGTGATTCGGATGCAGATTCCTCCCCTGCGAGAGCGGAAGGAGGACGTGCTGCCCATGGCCTATCAGTTCCTGACGCGGTTTAACCGGGAGTACAGAAAGGAACTGACCTTCAGCCCCAGATTTTTAAACTTTCTGGAAATGTACCCATGGCCCGGAAACGTGCGCCAGTTGGAAAACCTGATGGAGCGTCTGGCCATTACGGTGCAGGACCCTGTGATCGACGTGTCGGCGCTGCCCTCCGAGTTTGCCGCCCAAACTGCCCCGGCGGAGGATGGGAGGACAGCTCACTCCGCAACATTACAGGAACGGCTGGATGCCTACGAGGGTCAGATTGTGCGGGAGGCCTACGGACTTATGGGTACGACCGTGGGTGTGGCGAAGCGGCTGGGCATCTCCCAGGCCACCGCAGTGCGCAAAATTGCAAAATACGTCAGGTAAGGCAGCCGGAGCGCGCAAGTCTGCGGGAAACGGCGGGGCTTGCAGATTCTTTTAGTAATAACGGAGGCTCCCGGCTTTTAAGCCGGGAGCCTCCGTTTTAAATTAGAGAAAATTGCTTTTCACGGAGCGGTGCTTTTTGGTAAGCTCGAGCCGTGGAAAACCGAACCTTACTCGGCGTACAGGGACTTCAGCTTCACCAGCTTGTCATAGCGCGCCTTGGCGGCGTCCTCGCTTCTGGCGAACAGGGCGTCGGCGCGGTCTGGGAACTCGCGGGTCAAGCGGGAATAACGGGCCTCGCTCATCAGGAAGTCCTGATAGCCGCCTGCGGGCTCCTTGGAATCCAGAGTAAACTTCGCGCCTTCGGCGGCGGGGTTGAACCGGAACAGGTTCCAGTAGCCGCATTCCACGGCCTTCTTCATCTCCACCTGGCAGTTGGTCATGCCGCCCTTGATGGAGTGCATCTCGCAGGGGGAATAGCCGATGATGAGGGACGGGCCGGGATAGGCCTCGGCCTCCTGAATGGCCTTGAGGGTCTGGGCGGGGTTGGCGCCCATGGCCACCTGCGCCACGTACACATAGCCATAGCTCATGGCAATCTCGGCCAGAGACTTCTTCTTGACTTCCTTGCCGGCGGCGGCGAACTGAGCCACCTGACCGATGCTGGAGGCCTTGGAAGCCTGCCCGCCGGTGTTGGAATAAACCTCGGTATCGAAGACAAAGACGTTCACGTCGTTGCCGGAAGCCAGAACGTGGTCCAGACCGCCGAAGCCGATGTCATAGGCCCAGCCGTCACCGCCGAAGATCCAGGTGGATTTCTTGGTGAGATACTCGCTCTGAGCCAGAATCTCCGTGGCCAGCGTGCAGGCTTCGCAGTCGCACTGGGTCTTGCCCGCAGCCTTCAGCCCCTTCATGTGCTCCAGCATTTCAACCTGCTGCGCACCGAACTTCTCCTTGGCGACGGGACTGCTCATAAATTCAACAGCTTCATCCACACCCAAAATACCGCACTTCAAAGCGGCGATATACTTCTCGGACGCCTCGGCACTGGCGGTGCTGTCTTCTATGCCATCCAGCCATGCCTGTGCTGCTTCTTTCACAAAGGGCTGGGCGTATTCCACGGCAATGAGAGCCTGTGTCTTTTCCTTCAGGCTGTTGCGGATGGCGTTCTGGCCCAGATACATACCAAGGCCGAACTCCGCGTTGTCTTCAAACAGGGAGTTTGCCCACGCGGGGCCGTGACCCTCCTTGTTCACGCAGTAAGGAGAGGTGGCTGCGGGACCGCCCCAGATGGAGGAGCAGCCGGTGGCGTTGGCAATATACATCCGGTCGCCGTACAACTGGGTGACCAGACGGGCATAGCTGGTTTCGGCGCAGCCGGCGCAGGAGCCGGAGAATTCCAGCAGAGGCTGGCGGAACTGACTGCCCTTGACGGTGTTGTCCTGCATGTCCTTCTTGATGGAGACTTCGGAGACGCAGTAGTTAAAGACCTCCTGCTGGGGAGCCTCCTGCTCCTGAGAAACCATGCTCAGCGCACCGGCGGGGCACTGCTTCACGCAAACGCCGCAGCCCATGCAGTCCAGCGGGGAGATAGAGATGGCGAACTTATAAACGCCCTTGCCCTTGCCCACTTTCACGTCGGCCATCTTCATGGCGGCGGGAGCGGCAGCGGCCTCTTCCTCCGTCAAAGCGAAGGAACGGATGGTGGCATGGGGGCAGACATAGGAGCACTGGTTGCACTGGATGCACTTCACCTGATCCCAGGTGGGAACGCTGACGGCGACGCCGCGCTTCTCGTAAGCGGCTGCGCCCAGCTCAAACTGACCGTCCACATGAGGCAGGAAGGCGGAGACGGGCAGGCTGTCGCCGTCCATCTTGCCCACGGGCCACAGAATGTCCTCTACCTGCTTGACAAGCGCGGGCGCGCCCTCGGCGTGTTTCGCTTCGGTGGCCTTTGCTGCGTCCTTCCAGTCGGCGGGGACGTTAAACTTCTTGTAGGCGGTGGCGCCCATGTCGATGGCCTTGTGGTTCATATCCACCACGTCCTGTCCCTTTTTCAGGTAGGAGTGGGTGGCGGCGTCCTTCATATAGCCCATGGCCTCTTCTCCGGGCAAAACCTTTGCCAGAGAGAAGAATGCGGACTGAAGAATGGTGTTGGTGCGCTTGCCCATGCCGATCTTGGCGGCCAGATCAATGGCGTCGATGGTATAGACCTGAATGTTATTCTCGGCAATATAGCGCTTGGAGGAGGCGTCCAGCTTCTCGGCCAGCTCCTCATCGCTCCACTGGCAGTTGATGAAGAAGGTGCCGCCGGGCTTCACGTCCCGCACGATGGGGAAGCCCTTGGTGATATAGGCCGGAACATGGCAGGCCACAAAGTCGGCCTTGTTGATATAGTACGGGCTGCGGATGGCCTTGTCGCCGAAGCGCAGGTGGCTGATGGTCACGCCGCCGGTCTTCTTGGAGTCATACTGGAAGTAGGCCTGAATATATTTATCGGTATGATCGCCGATGATTTTGATGGAGTTTTTATTGGCGCCCACGGTACCGTCGCCGCCAAGCCCCCAGAACTTGCACTCAATGGTTCCCGCAGCGGCGGTGGAGGGCACGTCCTTCTCAGGCAGGCTAAGATTGGTAACGTCGTCCACGATGCCGATGGTGAACTGGCGGCGGGGTTGGGCCTTTTGCAGCTCTTCATACACGGCGAAGACGCTGCGGGGCGGGGTATCCTTGCTGCCAAGGCCATACCGGCCGCCGATGATCTCGGCCTCACGGCCGGCGTTTGCAAAGGCGGTGACCACGTCCATATACAGGGGCTCGCCCTGAGAGCCGGGCTCCTTGGTGCGGTCCAGCACGGCAATTTTCTTCGCCGTGGCGGGGATGGCGGCCAGCATTTTCTCGGGGGCGAAGGGACGGTACAGCCGGACCTTCAAAAGGCCGACCTTCTCGCCGTGCGCGTTGAGATAGTCGATGACTTCCTCGGTCACGTCGCAGATGGAGCCCATGGCAATGATCACGCGGTCGGCGTCGGCCGCGCCATAGTAGTTGAAGAGCTGATAATCGGTGCCCAGCTTCTCGTTGATTTTGCCCATGTATTTTTCAACCACGGCGGGCAGAGAGTCATAATACTGGTTGCAGGCCTCGCGATGCTGGAAGAAAATGTCGCCGTTCTCGTGAGAGCCGCGGGTGGTGGGGCGCTCGGGATTCAGCGCGTGCTTACGGAACGCGTCCACAGAGCCCATGTTGCACATTTCCTTCAGGTCTTCGTAATCCCACACGGCAACCTTCTGCACCTCGTGAGAGGTACGGAAGCCATCGAAGAAGTTCACAAAGGGAACACGGCCCTCAATCGAGGCCAGATGCGCCACGGGGCTGAGATCCATGACCTCCTGCACATTGCCCTCGCACAGCAGGGCAAAGCCGCTGGCCCGGCAGGCCATCACGTCGGAATGGTCGCCGAAGATGTTCAGCGCGTGGGTGGAAACCGTTCGGGCGGAGACATGAAACACAGCGGGCAGCAGTTCGCCTGCCATCTTATACATGTTGGGGATCATCAGCAGCAAGCCCTGAGAGGCGGTGTAGGTGGTGGTCAGGGCGCCGGCAGTCAGGGAGCCGTGGACGGTGCCGGAGGCACCTGCCTCGGACTGCATCTCCACCACCTTCACTTTGGTGCCGAAGATGTTTTTCTGCCCAGCGGCGGACCACTGGTCCACCAAGTCTGCCATGGGGGACGACGGGGTGATCGGATAGATTCCCGCCACCTCGGTAAACGCGTAGCTGACATAAGCAGCGGCGTTATTACCGTCCATGGACTTAAATTTTCTTGCCATAAGCTTACCTCCTAATTGTTGCCGCCCGCAAGCGGCGGCATTTTAACGAAGCCACGAATCCGCTTTCCCGAACGATATCCGTGCAAAGTCATTATAGCACCGTGATTTTGCCATGTAAACATTTACCTTGTGATTCTATGGGCAAAATCTTGTTTTTCTGCGGAAAGGCCAAAAGAACTCTCAATTTTTGAACACTTTTTTCGTGGAAGGGTTTCCATCTTCGTCGTTTTGTGGTAAAATATTTTTGCTTTTGGTGAGAGCTTCTACCTGTCTGCTTCTTTGCCGCTTGTCATACCTCGCACGGCGGCAGAGCTTGTCCGGGCGGGTATTTTACCCGGTGTTACCGTCAATTGATTTAGGAGGTGGACCCATGGTTGTGTCCATCCGCTCACTGGGACTGAACGGAATTTCCGGCTACGAGGTGAGCGCGGAGTGCTTTCTCTCCGGGGGACTGCCCGCGTTTGACATAGTGGGCCTGCCGGACGCCGCCGTGCGGGAGGCCCGGGAGCGGGTCCGGGCGGCGGTGAAAAACTGCGGAGTGAAATTTCCCGTCAGCCGCATCACGGTGAATCTGGCCCCCGCCAACCGGAAAAAGGCGGGAACGGTATACGATTTACCTATTTTTATTGGCATTCTGGCCGCGGCGGAGGAACTAAAACGGCTTCCGGCCGACGCGGCGTTTCTGGGCGAGCTGTCCCTCACCGGTGCGGTGCGGGGGGTCAGCGGCGTGCTGCCCATGGCCATGGCCGCGCGGGACGCGGGAGTGAAGCAGCTCTTTGTCCCTGCGGAAAACGCCGCAGAGGCCACCCTTGCCGGGGGGCTGACGGTTTACGGCGTGGCGGATGTTGCCGCGCTGGTGGCCCACCTTCGCGGCGAAATACCCATCGCTCCGGCAGAGCCTTGGCTTCTGGAGAAGGAGACGGAGGCCCTGCCGGATTTGCGGGACGTGATGGGACAGGAGAATGTAAAGCGGGCGTTGGAGATTGCCGCCGCCGGGGGGCATAATCTGCTGTTGATCGGCTCTCCCGGCTCGGGAAAGTCTATGCTGGCAAAGCGCCTGCCCTCTATCCTGCCGGATATGACCCGGGACGAGGCTTTGGCCGTCTCCGGCATCTGGTCTGTGGCGGGGCTGACGGACCCGGGCAGGCCCCTTTTGTCCCGGCGACCCTTCCGGGCGCCCCATCATACCTCTTCCGCCGTGGCCCTCAGCGGCGGCGGTCCGGCCCTGCGGCCGGGGGAGATGTCTCTGGCCCACAACGGCGTTTTATTTTTAGACGAGCTTCCGGAATTTCACCGGGATGTGCTGGAAGCCATGCGCCAGCCACTTGAAGACGGGGAAGTCACCGTGGCCCGGGCGGGGGGAATCTTGCGCCTGCCCGCGGGATTTCAGTTGATCTGTGCCATGAACCCCTGCCGCTGCGGCTGGAAGGGGCACCCGACCGGATGATGAATATAAAGTAGCCATTAGCGAAAAGAAAAACAGATACTTCTATCTGGAGATACACGAATTTCACTTATTGCCGTTATCCAAAACTTGCGTTTTTGAATGGTTGTTAGGCTCTCATATGTGGACTTCCATCCATTGCAAAAAAATCGCTTTATGGCATCAATATCTACCGTCTCCGGGGGCGCTGCCGCTTCTGCTTCGGCAATTTTCGATTTATATAAATTATAATCTTTTTTGTAGGCATCAATATCTATCATTTCGTTCACATACAAATCCTTCAATCGTGACAGTTTGCGCTTAATTGAAGATATATTTATATCAGGGTTCGTCTTCTCCACGTTTTTTGATTTGGCATCCGTAATATATTTTTTTAATTCAGTGTCTGCATTTTCAAGCAGGAATTTTTCTATGTCTTTTTCACTAATATTAACCTTATTGGAACATTCCCCGCCAAGATAATGATGTGAGCAATTATACGCCTGCCTTTCGCGATGCGTTCTCGCAGCCATCCTGTGTCCGCAATCTCCGCAAAACAGAATTCCTGAAAAAAGATATATCCTATTTTGCGTTGCGGTTCTTGCCCGCGCGCCCCTTATCTTTTTCATTTCCAAGAATTGCTCTTTCGTGATATATGGCTCGCACATATCCTCCGTGCCGTTTATCTCTCCGTAATACGCAGGGCTTCTAAACATTGTTTTCGCCCTGTTGTACGTCATTTTCTTACCGTTTGCGCGTTCTGCGGCAATTATCGCTAGAGAAACAAGATGGGACGCTAAATATTCCTCAAATAGTGCCCGTACAGCGGGGGCCGCCTCCTCGTCAACAACAACGCGCTTACCTTCGATACGATATCCGTACGGAACTCGCCCGCTCACCGGCTCCTTTCGCTGTTTTTTGTTGTCAAACACGACCTTTATTCGTTCGCTTGTGCGGTCTGCTTCGTCTTGCGCTACGGACAGCATGATATTTATTTTCAGCCTTCCCGCGGCAGTGGACGTGTCGTAGTCCTCATAGGTGGTTTTCCAGTTAACATTATATTTTTCAAGAATTTCTTGAACCTTATAATATTCCGCAATGTTGCGGAACCACCGATCTAATTTTGTAAATACGATTAAGTCAATTTTCCCAGCGCTCACATCTTCCAAAAGCCTTTGAAGGTCGGGACGTTTTGCCGCTTTCTTTCTGGCTGAAATACCAGCATCAGTATATCGCCCAATGACTTCACACCCGTTTTCCTTCGCCCATTCATTGAGGGCTTCGGACTGGGCCTCGATAGACAGCCCATGCAACGCTTGCTCTTCAGTGCTCACCCGGACATATAGTGCCACCCGTTGCATTTTTCATCATCCCTTCATGGCGCGTTCTCTGTTCCACTGCTTCGCATAGTTCCTGCTGTAATTCCCCAAGCTCTCTAAACTGTGGAAAAGCGCTATCTTTCCAGCAGGGTGGTAAAACAGCACATCAGGCAGTCTCTTAGGAGGCTTTATTGATACTCCGTCCGCCTCTCTTTCTATGTCCCTTATCGGCAAAATGTCATTGTAAAAATGGTCGTTCCGTATATGCCTAATCTCGTGAGCCAGCTTCAATTGCTGTTTTTTGGGGCATAGCCTTTGATTTATATAGATGTCAAAAGTTCCGTCATTGTTCGGTATGGTGACACCCTCGACACTCGCAGGAAAGTCTATATAGCGAATAAAATAATCAGGCGTCCACATACTGTCATTCCTCGACCTTTCTAATGGCCTCAATAATGGCTGCGGCTTTTTTCACGTCTTCCACCGTCGCCCCAGCAGCTAACGAAAATAGCATCCGGCATTCCGGGCGGGTGCGGTACATTTCCAATAACTTATCTAGCTCTTCGTCATTATCGACGGAGGGCTTTTCTTTTTGCTCCGTTCCAAGTAAGTAGCCAACGCTTACGCCAAAATAAGAAGCTATTTTATCTGCGGTTTCTGCGTTGACCCCTTTTCTGCGGCCCATCTTTAAGTCCGTCATAATGCTGGGCTGAATGCCTACGTCTTTGCACATTTTATAGCCCGTAATCCCTCGCTCACGGCAAAGCGCAGAAAGTGTGTTGTATAAATCTGCCATGCGTTGCACTCCTTTTTTGGTCAAAACGCAGATTACGCGATTGTATAGTAATTTGCGCTTGACTATTACTCGAGTGCGTAGTAATATCAAGTCATGACATACGCATTCGAGTTATATATTGATGGTAGCACATACAATATATTACACAATAGCGTAAATGTCAACACAAAACACGAAAGAAGGTGAAATCTATTAAAAACGATGTACTTACGCCGTTCGGGAAGGACATCAAGAAGCGCTTAATTGATATCGGGCACACGCAAGCGTGGCTGATTGAGAGAGTTTCCGAAAAGACTGGGCTTTATTTTGACCGATCATATCTCTCTAAAATTCAGACCGGGAAGCTGGCTACGCCGAAGATTATTAGCGCAATCAGTGAAATTCTTGAACTTGCGGAGTTGCCCGAAAAGGAGAGCGCTGTATGAGTGAAGAAGCTGCGAAGAGAGCGATTGAATTTCTTGTTCGGTGCTGCTACGAGAACGCAGGGTATGAGGTTACAAAAATTACCGTGCGGAAAAAGACTCCCGATGAAGAAAAACGCATCCCATTCTCAATGATAGACCCCGGCTACATACCAACGAAATGAAAGGAGACGTATGAAAAACTTTTGGCATTGGCTTGCAGATGCAACCGACGGCCCGCCGTGGTGGTGCTGGATTCTTACATGGCTGATTGCGGCTGCATCAATCTTTTTCAGATAGCAGGAGGTAACAGCGATTGAAAAAACCTAACAATGTCCGTGAAGTGTTCAACGATGAGGACAGAAACGCCACCAATAAACGCCTTGAGCAGATCGAGAAGAAAATTCGCACGCTTTACGCGCTTCTCGTTGGCGCTCTCTTCGGACACCTCCTTGGCCTTTTGATCTTCCCATGAACGGTATTTTTCAGTGTACTTTGCAACGCGTGGATTCTCTACCTCGGAAGACTTTAGTTCTTCCGATTCTTCGCCCGTCAGTTTGGGCGGCTTAGGGAACTGCATTGGCGGCGTAAAAGCCATTAAAATCACCTCTCCTAAATCTTACCACCACATGAAAGGTCAATCAATATGCAGCTTAAAATTGACCCGGAATTTCGGGACAAAATCCCTCCGCTGACGGCACAGGAGTTTAGCCAGTTGGAGGACAACATTACCAAAGACGGGAAGGTCCGGGACCCTCTTGTTGTATGGGACGGAACTATCATAGACGGGCATAACAGATGGGCTATCATCCAGAAGCACCCGGAGATTCCTTATACCACTACATTAATGGATTTCCCCGACAAATGGGCCGCTATCGTTTGGATGTGCCGGAACCAGCTAGGCCGCAGGAGCATCACCGATGAGCAAAGAGTGGTACTTATTGCGCAGGAATACGACGCGCAAAGGAAGACGGTGGGGGAACACACTGGAAACCAATACACAAAAATGGAATCTGGCGAAAACCTCCAGATTCCAAAATCCAAAACACCCACCCGGTCCATTGTGGCCAAAGCTCACGGCATCACAGAAGGGGCCGTAAAGTCCGCCGTTGAGTTTTCACACGGCCTCGATTCCGCCGAAGAGGTGGTTCCCGGATTCAAGGATTCCGTCCTAACCGGAACTATCAAGGCCCCGAAATCCGTTATAGCCTCCCTTCCAAAGATGGAGGAACCGGAACGCAAAAAGGCCGTACAGGCAATCCAAAATGGAGAGCGAGTACAGCCGATCAAAAAGGAGGTTGAAAAAGAACCAGTAATTATTGAATCCACTTGCGCAGAATACAACTCCGACGATTTGAAAATGGAGCTGGACGCTTGCACGGAAACCTTTTTTAAGAACTTCAAAGATACATTGGTTTTTCACAGCACCATGGTTCAGCAACCTGATTGCAAAGGAAAAATTGAAGCCGCTCTGTCGGAAGCAGAAACGGCTATCAAAAAATTAAGGGGGATTATCTCATGACTAAGAATACCACAGATTTTGAGTATAAGCAACTGTCTACAAAGGAAATTATTGTGAATCCCAGCGCACAGCGGGACGTGAATAAGCGTGACGCTCAGTTCCGAAAGATCATGAAGGAGTTCGACCCCCGGTTGGTGAACGACATCAGCGTGGCGCAAATTAACGGGAAGTATTACTGCTTCAACGGTCAGATGACCATGAAGGTACTCAAGGCCCGGAACCGTAACAACGATCTCCTTGTCCGGTGCAAAGTCTTTCACGGGATGACGGAACTTGATACGGCGGAAATGTTCGTGAAGCAGAACGGAACCACATCGCAGGTCAGCGCCATGGATAAGCTGCGGGTTGAGTTTAATTACGGGAACCGAGCTGTGGTTGACTTTGTTCGGCTGACCGAGATGAACGGCGTTGTAATCGACTGGACGAAAAGCGCCGGGAAAAACAAGATCGTAGCCGTCAGCACTGCGTTCCAGATTTTCAATGACTTCAACGACCCGCGCGAGTATTCCGAGTTTTTACATATTCTGCGTGAGGCGTGGGGCGGCGATTCTTGGAGTTTCAGACACGAGATCATGAGTGGGCTGTACCTATTTATGAAAGCTTATCGCGAGCAGTACAAGTCCAAAACGCTTGTGAGCAAACTTTCTCGCGTCTCCCCGAAGACGATTATCCGGGAAGCGAAGATTTCAACTGCCTCCGGTGACCGCAAATATGCCATTCAGATTTTGAACGCTTATAACTTTAACGCCAGCATCAACCGGCTTCCGGATTTGCTGTAACTCTACACCCGATACCTCCCCGCGCAGGCAAAAACATTTGGAGGTATTTATATGCAATACATCATCAATCAGGACCGCGACACCATGGTAAGCAAAGGCCCTCTGCACACGTTCCCGCAAGTCGTAGACGGCGTTCTATACGGCATCAACCTCTACTGCGGCGAGACGTTTTTAGGCACGTTCGACAGCGCCGAGGACGCGATCAACGAAATGTCCCGGATTGATGCCAGCGAGGATGATTACATCCTTGTAGACGGCTATTCCGACTTCTCGGAGGACGACGGGCAAATGTGGATTCTGGACGAAATCGACATCCGGGATTTGGAGCCGGGAGAATTGTTTGACCTGATTACGGAGGTGCTCAATGATTGATCGGATTATTGGAGCATTCCGGGAGCATCCGTTACTCGATGATGCAATGCCGCTGGTGGTTTTGACGGTTGGGTACATCTTAATGAAAATTTGAAAGGAGGACTAAATGGCAACAAGTAAAACGCTAACCTACAAAATCTATGGCTCCCGTTACGTTATGTGCTTTGAAAGGGAAGAGTACGGGACACCGGAAGCAGAGATCAGCGTGGAAATTCCGCAGCATCCAGAAGGCATTGAGGAGTTCGTCGAGCAACTCCATGGGATTGTTGATGATATTTCCACACATTTAAAGGAGGCCACATGACCTGCTTTTTCACCCTCGTCGGCGTCTGCACCATGGTCCATCTGTTTTTCAAAATCATCGACCGCATAGAGCGGCCCAGAAAAATTAGGAGGTTTTCAT
>NZ_DALZCH010000079.1:0-15164 GCF_031978065.1 Oscillibacter sp. | reverse complement strand
GTGGCGGCTCGTGCTGTTTTACGTGTTCAGTATGGAGCGCCTCCTAGTGCACAATCCGGGGCTGTAAGCCGACGATTTGCAGGCTGGAGACGTGATCTGCATTCCCCTCGTGCCCACTCCGAAGCCGGTTACTCCCGCGCCAAAGCCGGTTATGCCTGCGCCTAAGCCCGTTGTCCCAGCGCCCAAGCCCCCTGTCGTCTGCGGGGATGGGACCTTCTCTTATACGATTCAACGGGAAGATACCATCTGGAAGCTCGCCCAGATTTACGGTATCAGCGTAGAAAGTATTCTCAAACTCAATCCCGGGATGGAAGCCCAAAATCTGCAGATCGGCACTGTAATCTGCATTCCCTTTGCCCCTGCGCCAAAGCCGGTTACTCCCGTGCCAAAGCCCGTCACACCCGCGCCCAAACCTGTCACGCCTACACCGAGACCCCCCATCGTCTGCGGGGACGAAGCGTTTTCCTATACGCTTCAACAGGGGGACACTCTATGGAAGCTCGCCCAGATTTACGGCGTTAGCGTGCAGAGCATTCTCAAGCTCAATCCCGGGCTGGAGTCTCAAAATTTGCAGGTGGGCACTGTAATCTGTGTCCCATTTGCCCCCGCGCCGGAGCCGTCTGTTACGATGCCTATTACGATTACGCCCCCAACCATTACCGGCCCGACTATTACGGCTCCTTCCTTTACGTTCCCATCTATTACGTCTACGGGCATCACGCCGCCCTCTTTTACCCCTCCCTCTATCACCGCGCCAACCATTACCGCGCCCAAGATTACCTACCCCTCTGTGACGTCAAAGTCTTCGGAAACCACAACCGCAAAACCCACCACACCGACTGCTTTGCCCTCTATCTGCGGGGATGAAACCTTCCCCTATACGATTCGGCAGGGTGACACCCTCTGGAAGCTTTCCCAGACGTACGGCGTCAGCGTGCGGAGCATCATGGACCTCAACTCCGGTCTGGATCCCCAGAACCTGCGCATCGGAAGCGTGATCTGCATTCCGGCCGATATGGAACCGCCCGCGCAGATGCCCGCGCAGACCCCCACACAGATGCCCACGCAGCCACAGCCCTCCTCCGATACGTTTTTGTACAGAGTAAAAAAATGCGACAACATCTGCAAAATCGCAAAAGCCCACTGTGTCAGCGTGGAGAGCATCATCCGAAGCAACCCCAACATGCAGCTTTACTGCCTGAAGGAGGGCACGTATATCCTTATCCCCATGAATCGCTGCCAAGGGTCGGCCTGCCGTTACACCGTCAAGTGCGGGGACACCCTCAATCGGATTGCAAATCAGTTTAACCTCCCTCCCACTGCGATTATGGCAGCAAACCCCAATGTAGACTTCGAGAACCTTATGAAATGCCAGCGCATCTGCATTCCCAAGGAATAAGCTTTCCGTGCTGTTTTCTCCCCTCCAAAATAGGGCAGGGGCCTCGCCAAAAGGTGGGACCCCGCAGTCCGTGAAGAAACCCGCATGACACCTCCCCGTCATTTGAGCTTCTTCGACAGATTGAAGCGAGGGGCCGTTCTTTAAAGAACGGCCCCTCGCCTTTATGTGACAATCCGGTTTGATTCAGTTCTGCGATTTTGCCCGCTGCTTGCGGGTCGCTCCGAAGGCAGAGGCCGCGTGCATCGCCCGCATCAGCTCCTCCGCCGTGATACCCCGGGCGATGGCGTCCAGCCTGCCGCCGGGAACGCACTGCTTGCGGCACCATGCCATAAGCTCCTCCTCGGGAACCTGATCCAGTCGGATGTCCTCCATGGTTACGGGAAGGCCCAGCCGTACCATAAAGTCCACCAGCTCCTCCGCCTGCGCCATGTCCACCTCCGGGTCCAGCATCAACTGGGTCACGATGCCAAAGGAGACTTTCTCCCCGTGCATCGCAGCGTGAAGCTGGGGAAAATCCGCCAGGCGGGTCCCCAGTACGTGGACGGCGGCGGTTCCGCAGCTCTCCCAGCCGATGCCGGAGAGGAGAATGCTGGCCTCCGCCACCCGCTCGTAAGCGGGTGTGACCACGCCGCTTTTGGCGGCGAGAATTGCCGCCTCCGCGTCGGCCCGGATGACCTCGCAGCAAAGCTTTGCCATGGTCCGGGCCGTGATGGTGGGAAGATATTTCAGCCGCGTGGGCATATGACTGAGATAGCTTGGCTCCGCCTCCATATACGTGGCCAGAGAATCCGCGATGCCCGCAAGGAACATTCTCAGCGGCGCCTTGATGCACTCGGCGGTATCCACCAGCACGATGTCTGGGTTGGTGGGCCAGCCCTCTGTGTCGCTGAAGCTGCCGTCCTCGTTGTACCAGACGGTACAAGCGGTGGGCGGCGCGTCGCTGGAGAGAATGGTGGGCGCCACAATGCAGGGCACTCCCGCCTGATGGGCCACACCCTTGCTCAGGTCCAGCGCCTTTCCGCCGCCAAGCCCGATAATTGCATCGGACCCGGCGTCCTTCATCGCCGCCACCACCCGGGCGCATTCTGCCCGGGAGCACTGGCCTTCCAGCATATATTCTCCCGGCTGAATCCCGGCCTGCTCCATGGCAGGCAGCACCGCGCCCTCCGTGGAGGCTTTGGTACGATGACCCCAAAGCAGCATGGGCCTTCTAATTCCCCGCTCGCTTAAAAGCCCCGGCAGCTCCTGTAAAACGCCCGCTCCCTGCATATATCTGGAGGGAAGCGCGATTAGTTTTCCTCTCATTGATGTTCCTCCGTTTCCAGACAATAGGATACCACGGGGCAGCGCTCCGGGAAACCCTTTTTTTGCACGTTACTTGTTGTACTCATAAAAGCCCGCGCCGCTCTTCCTTCCCAAGCGCCCTGCATCCCGCAGGCGCTGAATCTGCGGAGAGGGACGGAATCTCTCACCGTAGGCGCTGAAAAGAATCTCGTCCACATTCATATTCAGGTCATGGCCCGTCTGGTCGATGAGCTTGAAAATCCCCATGGGATGGCCTAACCCGTACAGGCAGATTTTGTCCACATCTTCCACGGAGCACACGCCCTCTTCCACCAGACGGCAGGCCTCGAGATAAAACACATGGAACATGCGATTCAGGGCAAAGCCCACAACGTCCTTCACACGCACCGGCTCCTTGCCGATGGAGCGCAGCACCTCAAATACCGTGTCCACTGTCTCTTCCCGTGTTTGAAGTCCGGGAATCACCTCCACCAGCTTCATGATGCTGGCGGGCGAATTGAAGTGGGTGCCGATGAACGCCCGGTCCAGTCCCACGGCGGCGGCCAGCTTTGTGATGGAGATGCTGGAGGTGTTGCTGGCAATAATGGTTTCCGGTTTACAGACTATGTCCATGTGTTTATAGGCGTTAGTCTTGATGTCCAGACTCTCCAGAACCGCTTCCACAATCAGGTCGCAGTCCGCCATGTCCGCCACATTTCCGCTGGCGGATACCCGGCCCAGAATCTGCTCCTTCTGGTCCTCCGTCAGTTTTCCTTTGGCAATGCGGCGGTCCAGCGCCGCCGACTGCTTTTCCTTACCCTTGTTTGCAAGCTCCTGATTCACATCGGTCAAAACCGTTTCATATCCGTTCATGGCAAAGCACAAGGCAATTTCCGAGCCCATCATGCCCGCTCCTAATACGCCAATTTTTTTCATTTCCATTGTATTTGCTCCTCTCAATCGCACCGCCGGATCAGCATGGCGGTGCCCATGCCGCCGCCCACGCAAAGCGTGGCCAGACCCAAGGTTTTCTCTCTCTTTTTCAGTTCGTGCATCAGCGTCACCAGTATCCGCACGCCGGAGGCCGCCACGGGATGACCCAGAGCAATGGCGCCGCCGTTGACATTGGTTTTTTCCAGAATGACCTCCTTGGTCATTCCGTAGTGGGCGCTCCACTCCTTTACGCAACCAAGGGACTGGGCTGCGAACGCCTCGTTCAGCTCCACCAAGTCCACGTCCTTCAAGGACAGTTCCGCCTGATTCAGCGTCTTGATCACCGCCTTCACTGGACCAAGACCCATGATGGCCGGGTCGATGCCCACTGTGGCCATGGAGACGATTTCCGCCATGGGCTTCCACCCGTTGACCAGCACCGCCTCTTCAGAGGCCACCAGCATCACCGCCGCGCCGTCGTTGAGTTGGCAGGCGTTTCCGGCGGTAACGGTTCCGCCCTCGCTGGCCTTTTTAAAGGCGGGGCGCATTTTTGCAAGAGCCTCATACGTCGTTCCCGGGGTATTGCTCTCGTCGGTGTCAAACACAAATTCCCGGCCCTTGCGGTCCTGATAGCGGATGGGAACAATTTCGTCCCGGAACCGGCCGGACTCGATGGCATGCCGCGCCAAGGCCTGGGAGCGGAGGGCAAATTCGTCCTGTTCCTCCCGGGTAATTTCTTCTTTCACGGCCACATTTTCCGCCGTCATTCCCATCAGATAGCCATTGAACTGGTCAATCAGGCCGTCGCAGTACAGGGAGTCCTGCACATCCACGGAGGTGGGACCCATCTTGGTCCCTTTGCGGACCCGGTTGGTGAGAATATAGGGCACCTGAGACATATTCTCCACCCCACCCACCAGCACCAGATTTGCACCGGCCTGAATGGCGTTGTACGCCAGAATTCCGGCCTTCAGGCCGCTGCCGCACTGCATGTTGACCGTGGTGGCGGGAACGTGGTCGGGAATGCCCGCTTCCAGCTCCGCCCGGCGGGCGATGGAGGGGCCCTGTCCGGCGGAATGCTGATGGGCCACCAACACCTCGTCAATCTCGGCCGGATTCACGCCGCTTTCCGCAATAACGGCCTTCATCACCTGTGCCGTCATATCTCCCGGCTTCACCGGGGACAGGCTTCCGAGAAATTTTCCGATTGCCGTGCGCTTGGCGGCAACGATGTATGCTTTTTTCATAATTATAAAGACCCTCTTACTTTTGTTTTCATGGAAGAAGGCGGGGCGGTTTCGCCCCGCCCCATCATTACCAGATCAATCCCTCTTCCACGGCCTGACGGCGAAGCTCCTTCCGGAAATCCGGGTGGGCAATTCCGATCAGGGCTTCCGCCCGCTGGCTGACCGTTTTGCCGCTGAGATTCACCACGCCGTATTCCGTGCAGATGTACTGCACATCAAACCGGGAAGTCGTCACGGGCGTGCCTGTCTCCATATGGGGGATGATGCGGGAGACCGCGCCCTTTTTGGCGGTGGAAGGCAGGGTGATAAAGGACTTTCCGCCCTTGGACATCTGGGCGCCGCGGACGAAATCAATCTGTCCGCCGCAGCCGCTGTACTGCCTTCCGCCAATGGTATCCGCGTTTACCTGACCCAGCAGGTCCACCTGCAAACAGGAGTTGATGGAAATCACGTTGTCATTCTGCGCAATGACATAGGGGTCGTTGGTATAGTCCACCGGCACCACCAGAAGATCCGGATTGTGGTCCGCAAAATCGAACAGGCGCTTGGTGCCGATCAGGAAGTTGGAGACGATTTTGCCCTTGTCCAGCGTTTTACAGCTATTGTCAATGGCGCCGGACTCATAAAGGTCGATAATTCCGTCGGACAGCACCTCGGAATGAATACCCAGATGCTTTTTGTCCTTCAGGAAATTCAAAATGGCGTTGGGCAGGCCGCCGATTCCAAGCTGCAAGCAGGTGCCGTCCTGAATAAAGGGGACGATGTGGGCGGCGATCTGCTCTTCAACGCCGCCCGTCTCGCTCTTGGTGAGCTCCGGCAGGGGCTGATCCTGAATCACAATGTAGTCCAGCTTATCCAGCGAAACCTTGGCCCCATATGTCCACGGCAGGGAGGGATTGATCTGCGCCACCACGGTTTTTGCGGCCTCCATGTTGGCAACGGAATAGTCCGCGTTCAGTGCGTAGCTGCAATTGCCCTCTTCGTCCGGCTCCGTCAGCATTACGAAGAACACGTCCGCCGGATGCTCGCGGTAATATTTGGGCATCTGGTAGTAGAACGCGGGCAGGGGGTCCACCCGTCCTTCCCGGTAGGCCTGCCGGGTGCCCCGGTCCAAAAACTGGCTGACGTGGCGGAAAATCCCCGCATACTGAGGCTCCAGAAATCGGGGCGTCTCCCAGATATTGTGGGCGATGACCTTTACGTCCTTCAGCTCCGACGCCCGGTCCGTCAGCGCGTCCATCAGGTGCATGGCCGTGCCCGCCGCCTGCTGGAGCACCACGGTGTCTCCGGATTTCACACATTTGACAGCCTGCGCCGCAGAGACGATTTTATCTTGATAGGTTGCTTTCCAATCCATTTTTTCTTATCACCTTTTCAATCAGGATCCATAGCCGAACAGCCAGGGGATGCCCAGTGAAATTACCGGGATATAGGTCACCAGCAGCAGTCCCACCACAAGCGCCAGCAGGAAGGGCACAATCCGCCTGCACAGGGACATAAACTGGATATTGCCAAGGGAGCTGGCCACAAATAGGTTCAGGCCCACCGGCGGCGTGCAGAAGCCGATTGCCACGTTCAGGCACATCATCAGACCAAAGTGGATGATATCCACACCATAGTCGGCAGCAATGGGCTGAAGGATGGGCGCCAGAATGAGAATGGCGGGGGTTCCGTCCATGACACAGCCCACCAGCAGCAGGAACACGTTCATGGCAAGCAGCACGAGAATGCGGCTGTCGGTCAGTCCGCCGATCCAGTTTGCCAGCTCCATGGGAATCTTCTCCAGCGTCAGCATCCGGGCCAGCGCCGTGGCGGTGCCCACGATGACCATGATGGTGGCGGTGGTGACGGCAGAGGTTGAAAGAGAAGCCACCAACTTCTTAAAGGTCAGCTCGCGATAAATCAGGAAGCCCACCACAAGGGCATACACAACAGCCACGGCGGCCGCCTCGGTGGGCGTGAAAACACTGCCATAGATGCCACCCAGAATGATGACGGGAACCAGCAGCGCGCCGATGGCGGAGACGAAGGTCTGACCCACCCGCTTCCATGTAAACTGCCGTCCGTTGCCCTGCCAGCCGTTCTTCCGGCAGATAAACTGAGACACGGCAATCAGCAGAACGCCGCACAATATGCCGGGGCCAAAGCCACCCATGAACATGGTGGCGATGGAGGCGTTGGTTGCCACGCCATAGGTCACAAAGGGAATGGACGGCGGAATCAGCACGCCCAGCACGCCGGCGGCGGCGATCAGCGCATAGGAAAAACCCTTGGAATAGCCCTGCTTAATCATGGAGGGCACCATGATGACGCCGATGGTGGCCACGGTGGCCGCCGCGGAACCGGAAATGGCGCCGAAGAACATACAGGCCAGAACCGTAACAATCGCCAAACCGCCCTGCCTGTGGCCCACCATGGAGTCGGCAAAGTCAATCAACCGTTTGCTCAGGCCGCCGCCCTCCATCAGTGCGCCCGCCAGAATAAACAGCGGAATCGCCATCAGCGTGAAGGAATCGCAGGCCGTAAACATGGTCTGGGCAATATAGGAAAGACCAAAGGAACCGGAGGTAAGCATGTACAACGTCACGGACATGCCGATGGACCAAGCGATGGGGACGTTCAGCACCAGCAGAATAAAAAAGGTGCCAATCAAAATCAATCCTGCATTCATTCTGCTTCCCCTCCCTGCTTCATCATTTTTTCGCTTTCAGTTTCTTCCATGGGAAGAACGCCGATGAGCTGCTTTACAAGGACCACCAATCTTTGAAGCCCACGTACAATCATCATACCCGCGCCCACATAAGGCGCCGCGTATGCAAATTGCATATTAATCTTGTTGGCTGCGGAATACTGGGGCCGCACGCCCATGGAACTGAGAACCTGCATGCCCACATAGCACAGCATGAAAAAGAATGCCAGTGAAATCAAAGATGCGATGATATACAGTACGACCCGGGCCTTGCCCTTGAGAATCATGGGCAGCAGGTCCACGGACATGTGGTTGCCATTTCTCACGCCCTTGCTGGCCGCGAGATAAATGACCCAAATGCACAGGTAACGGGCGCTTTCCTCCGTCCAGCCCACGGGAAGTCCCAGGGCTCGGAACACCACCTGAATGAAAATAATGGCGCAGGTGATAAAAAAGAGAACGGCGCAGACATAGGTTTCAAAGAAATTTAAAACCCGGTCCAAAATCTGATTTGCTTTTACCATTGTTATCTCCTCTCCGCTGCCGCCTCCCGGAGACTTCCGGGAAGCGGCGGAATTTCATGCGTATTTATTTCTCTACGCCGGTAATTGCTTCCAGCTCGCCGTTGGTAAACTTGTCATTGCAAACCTGAATCTTCTCCAAGTAGGTATCCAGATTCGGTTCGGTGTCCTGCTGACGGAACCAGTCGTACACACCGGTGGTGGTGGCCTTAAACGCATCGCGCTCCTCGTCGGTGAGACGGGTGACGGTCATGCCGCCGTCGGCCAGCTCCTGATATGCGCCCTCTTCGCCCTCAGCGGACAGCTCGAGCTGATACTGGGTGGCCTCCTGCGCAGCCTGATCCACCACGGCCTGAAGCTCGGCGGGCAGGGACTGATAGAAGTCATAGTTGATGGAAATGGCGGTGGCGTCGTAAACGGCGGCCACATCGGTGATATACTTCTGCACCTCGTCATAGTTGCCGGTGGAGGCAATCAGCGCGGGATTCACCTGACCGTCCACGGTTTTCTGCTGCATGGCGGTGAACAGCTCGGAGAATGCCATGGGCATGGGGTTTCCGCCCATGTCGGTGTAAACCTTCAGCAGGATGTCGTTCTCTTGCGTGCGAATCTTCAGCCCCTTCAGGTCCGCAGGGGTCTTAACTTCCCGCACGGAGTTGGTCAGGGCCTGCCAGCCGTTCTCAAAGAACGCCAGAGGATAAATGCCGCTCTCCTCGGCGATCTTCTTGGTCAGCGCCTTGCCGTCCTCACTGTTCAGGAAGTTCTGGATGGACTCGCGGCTGTTGAACAGATAGGGAAGCTGCATGAACTTGAAGCTGTCGGTAAAGTTGGCCAGCACCACGGCGCCGCCCTCAGCCATCTGGATGTTGCCCTGCTGGCACTGCTCGTAATACTCTCTGTTGGAGCCAAGCTGGCCGTTGGGATAGACATCCACCTCGATGCGGCCATCGGAGTACTTCTCCGCCAGCTCTTCAAACTTGTATAAGCCCTGAGTGATGGGATGCTCTTCAGCCACGGAACCGGCCAACTGAATTTTGTAGGTTTCTCCACCCGCCTGAGAGCCCTGAGAACTCTGGCTACCGCCACCGCACCCGGCCAGCAGAGTGCTGACCGAAAGCAAGGCCATGAGCAGTGCGCTTAACTTTTTCATCTTCATAGTCTTCCTCCATATTTTAATTGGCAATAAATCGTGCCTCACCAACCAGAAAGCAATTACCGTGCCATATTTATAGGTGTATTTTTCACAAATTTTAATTGAATAATTTGTCTTGATATTTATAATTGTTTTAAAAAGTCTAAAAATGTAGAAAAAGCTGTCTATATTTTTAGAAAGTCTAAAAATATAGACAGCTTGCAATTTTGCGCAGGCACGCTTAATCCGAGCCTGCCGCCTTCAGTTTTTTATAAAGCCCGGAGCGGCTCACCTGTAAACAGTCTGCGGTTTTGTCCACGTCTCCGCCATTCTCCCCCAGAACCCGACGGATATAACACGCCTCCAATTCCGCCATCACCTGCTTCAGCGGTCTCTGCCCCTCGGGCAGGGCAGGCGGGTCCGCCTCCTTGGCGGCATTGCCTCCGCCTATTTCTGTCTCCCACGAGGAAAGCTCCCCAATGAGCACAAAGCGCTCGATGGTGTTGCGCAGCTCCCGGATGTTGCCGGGCCAACTGTAATTTTGCAAATTTGCCAGCTCCTGTGTGGACAAAACCCTGGCCTTTCCGTGTTTGCGGTTAAACTGGGCCAGAAAAACGCCGGCAAGAGCCCGCAGATCCCCCGGCCGTTCCCGCAGGGGCGGAATCGTGATGGGAACCACGTTGAGTCGGTAGTACAAGTCCTCCCGGAAGGCTTTTTCCGCCACCATCCGCTTCAAGTCCCGATTGGTGGCGGCAATAATTCGCACATCCGTCTTTTGTGTCTTGCTTCCACCTACACGGCGGAACTCCCCGCTCTCCAGCACCCTGAGAAGCTTTGCCTGCGCAGTCAGCGGTAGCTCTCCCACCTCGTCCATAAAGATAATCCCGCCGTTGGCCACCTCGAACAAGCCGGCCCGGCCCTCCTTCAAAGCGCCGGTAAAGGCCCCTTTTTCATAACCAAAAAGCTCTGCCTCAATCAGCTCGTTGGGGATGGCCGCGCAGTTCACCGGCACAAATACCGCGTCCTTCCTTCCGCTGTGACGGCGGATGAAGTTGGTGGCAACCTCCTTGCCCACTCCGGACTCCCCGTAAAGCATAATCGTGCTGTCCATCCGTGCCAACGTTTCCAGAATGGAAAATATTTTCCGGGTGGCGGGGTCGTCCGCCACAACCTGATTTTCCCCGCGGTAATCGGTCATCTCCATGGCGGCCTGATAGCCCTTAAGCTTTTCCTTTTCCCGTTGCAGTTCCTTTTGAAACGTCTCCAGAATATCCAGTCTGCGGCTGTATGTCACCACCATGCGCAGCTCGCCCGCCTCGTCAAAAATCGGCGTACTGACACAAGCCACTTCCTGTCCGGTCTTATTAAAATATGTGCCCAGCGCCTGCCTGCGGGTGCGAAGCACCTCGTCCGTCATGGAGTAGCTGACATAGCCCTCTGCCCGAAGCTGATAAATGTCCATGCTTAAAAGCTGTTCCAAAGGGCAGCAGAGCACCTGCACTGAATCTTCGTTTGCATAGATAATTTTTCCACGCCCATCGGTGGCAAACAAGTCCGCGCAGCAATTTTCCAGAATCAGATGATACTCCTGATCAGTCAGATGGGCTCTTACTTTTTCAGACATGGTTCCGCTTGCGCCCCCTCTCCTGCAATGTCCTTTGTTTTCATCTTGTGGGCATAGTATATCTTAACCCATCTGGGCGGGTCAAGTAAAAGTCTTGTCCAGACCTCCCCCTCTAAAAGGGTCCCACGGGCGTTTATTGTGCGCTCTTTCGTATGCCCGGGTATTAAGCGCGGCTCGTCCCTTCTCCGTCTTCCACATCGACCCCTCCATTGCCATACCATTCCCCATCAACAGCCGCCGATTCCCGTATTCAACCAAAAAAATCTAGAGGCCCCGCCAAAAGGCGGGACCCCTACATTTTTAAGCGCCGACTTTCGCCGGACTCATTGGAATTTTCACAGGTTGCAGATCTGATTCTGGAGAAGCGTTCCCACTGTGTCGGCAAACTGATCCAGCCGCCGGATGCGTGTGAAATTCCTCCCGTAGATGGTCCGGGCGGCGGGCAAGTCCTCGTCCTCCCCGGTGAAAACGCACACCACGGCCGCGCCGGTGCGGGAAAGACTGCGCACCTCCTGCGCCGTATCCACCACGCCCATGCGGTCCGCATAATCCCGGAAGCCGCCGCTTCGGGCAATCTTGATCACATCGTTGGGCTTTGCGTCGGACAAGAGAATCACCAACCGGTACTCGCAGGGCGCGTCCTCCAAATCCCGGCCCAGCGCGCGGACAGCAAGCCCGTCCCGGTTGCAGCCGGTGGTGAAATAGTGAAAGATCATCTCGTTCCGATCCGTCTCCCCATAGTCCCGGAAGCGGGTCAAAACCGTGTAGCCGCTGAGGGAGCAAAACGCCGTCACCCGCACGGGAATGCCGCAGCGGGTCAGGCTCTCCGCAATCATATACCCCTGCGCGGAAACAGTCTCCTGCCGCGAAATCTGGGAGGTGGAGGAATCCAGCAAAAGGTCCACGCACAGTGCGCCGGGGTCCCCCCGCAGGATGCGGGTGAAAACCTTATCATCTCCCAGGCATTCCGCCCGCCAGACTCTCGCCGCGTCCAGCAGCCCCGCGGAGGTCCGCACGGTTTCGGGCTGTAAATGGGTCTGCATGGCGTTACGGATACGGGCGGTCAGCCGCGCCACAGTCATGCGGTTGACGGTGGAGTTTGCCTCATAGGCCGCCTTGTTTTTCTCCATCTGTCGTAGCGCCGCTCGACGCTGCTCCGCCGCAAAGCCCCGGGCGTGCTTGTCAAGCTCCGCCCCGCCCCGGGCGTAATAAAGGTTGCAGCCCTTGTGGTCCCCCGTGCACAGCTCCCGCTCCAAGCGCTGCACTTTGTCAGTCGGGTACAGCGACGCGCCGAAATAGCTGGAAATATAGGCCCGGAGAGCCTCCTCGCTCTGTGCCAGAGTCATCTCTCCCAGCCGCCGCTGAGGCGCGGGGCCGCCGCCCCCTTCCACAGCCTGAGCGTGCTCTCCAAAGCCGAAGCCAAACTCCCGAAGGCTGGGCAAAGGGGCTTTATTCTTCTGCCGCCTGCCAAACAGGCGCAGTCTTCTCACAGCTCGCAGCTTATCCGGGTCTTCGCCATCCGGGGCATCCGCGGGCGCATAGCCAAACCAGACCGCAAGGGTCTGCCCCAGCCGCTGGGCAAGCGCCGCCCCGTCCAGCTCTCCCGGCAGGTCCAGCGCGGCAAGAAGCTCCCGGTCGCCGCCCTTCAGCCCGCAGTCCTGTCCTAAAATCTCCCGGCAGCGTCCGACCGAAAGAAGATGGACAAGCCGATCCGAGGGAGCCCGTTCAAAGGCCTCCAGCGTTTTGCGGGCATAGCTCTGCCGCAGCGCCGCCATGGCGGGGCGGCTGTCTCGCTCTCGCGCAAACGCCGCGCTCTCCAGTCCCAGCCACGCAAGCTGCTCATAAATCCGGCGGTCTGGCAAGCCCTCGAAAGAAGCAAATAGGCTTTCCAGCGCGCCGCCCCAGTCCCGGCGGACACAGCCCGCCACTGTGTTCCAGTACAAATCCGCGCGACCCGCCGCGTCATAGGTTTTCAGTTCCGGCTCAAACTCGTATTCCTCCGCCGCCGTCCAGACCTGATTTTTTGCCCGGCGCTGCTCGCGCTCCTGAATCTCCATCAGAGCGCAAAGGCTTCCCGGCCCGACAGGTCCTCCGGCACGCGGCTTTTTACCACGTCTTCCACCAACTGGCGCTCAAACTCATCAAAGCACTTGTTCACAATGCCAAGCTCCAGTGCCCGGGCGGCGGGCAACCCCTGCCGCATCAGGCGGACGGCGGCAAGCAAGCCCCGCAGGTCCAGCGCCTTGGTGGAAATCTCCGCGCTGTCGCACTTTCTGCGGATGTCTGTAAATAAATTCGTCATCTGATCGGCATAGGCGGGCTTCAACTCCGGAAACTCCCGCCCCAGAAGCTTTAGAAGATTTTTCTCCGTGATGGATGGCATGTTGATGACAAGGAACCGGGAGGCCAGTGCTTCATTCAGATCCCGTGTCCCGGCGTAGCCATAGTTCATCGTGGCGATAAAGCGAGAGGCTTCAGACAGCGGGATACGGTCATAGCCCGGCACGTCGATGCAGCGGCGAAAGTCCAGCGCCGCGTGGAGCACGGCCAGAGATTCGTTTTTTGCCATGTTGATTTCGTCCAGCACACCGAAGCCCCCTTCCAGCGCACAGCGGGCAATCGGTCCGTGGCGCAGGGAAACCTCCCCTCCGCAGAGGGTATCCGTTCCGATCAGAGAGGCCGCGTCGGTGTTGATGTAAAACGACACGTCCCACTGGGGCCGCCCAAACAGGGCGGAGAGATTTTCCGCCAAGTCGTTTTTTCCCGTGGCCTTGGGGCCTGCCAGCAGCAGATGCTCTCCGCTCAAAAGAGCGGAGATGGCCTCCTCCCAGACCTCCTTACCGTAATAGGGATAGCGGGGCTTTGGAATGCGGTGGAGCGCCGCTTCCCGCACCGGGGTCTGGTGAATTTTCCAGTCCTCCGTCGCCTGCAAAAGGGCCTCACTCACGCCCTCGGCCCGTAAAAACTCCATCAGCTCACCCATATCGTCCTCCGTTCCGCAGGCGGCTGTTCGCCGCCGCCCCGTGTTTTTCCTTCTTTTGTTATACGCGAGTTTTTCCGTCTTGTCAAACCTCGCCCCCGCTCTTCCGACAGCATTTCAAGAAAAACCGACAAAAGACGGTTGTATCTTGCCGCCGGAGGTAGTAAACTGACAAAAATGCTTTCTCGCGGGCGCGGGTCTGCACCGGGCAGCTTTATGGCAGCTTCCCGGAATGCGCAGGTCCCGAAGCCACGCCCGCGGGCGGCTATTTTCATGAGCTATGCAAAGCAGACAGGAATATGGAAAAGGAGTGAGAAGCCTATGAGCAGACTTGACATCAACACGCCCAGTCAGGCCCAATCCGTGGTGGATCAGCTATACCGCGGCATGGAACGCCGCATCGCGGCCAGTCCTCCGGGCCTGTGCCCCATCGACATGGCGCTGAATTTTCTGAATCTCTGCCATGCCCAGACCTGCGGCAAGTGCGCCCCGTGCCGCATCGGACTGGGGCAGCTTTCCAACATGCTGCGAGGCGTTCTGGACGGAGAGGCGGATGTCCGCGCCATTCACCGCATTGAAGTGACTGCGCAGGCCATTGTGGACACCGCCGACTGCGCCATCGGCATCAACGCCGCCCAACTGGTTCTCATGGGACTTTTGGGCTTTCGGGACGATTATGAGGAGCACATTCTCCGTCACCGGTGCTTGGGCAGCCTGAAAAACCCGGTACCCTGCGTGGCTCTTTGCCCCGCGGGGGTGGACATCCCCGGCTACATCGCCCTGATCAATGCCGGTCGGTATGGCGACGCCGTGAAGCTCATCCGCAAGGACAATCCCTTCCCCACCGCCTGCGCTTACATCTGCGAACACCCCTGCGAGGCCCGCTGCCGCCGGAACATGGTGGACGATCCCCTGAACATTCGGGGGCTGAAGCGGTACGCCGTGGATCAGGCCGGAGAGGTACCCCAGCCTGCCTGTGCACCCTCCACGGGGAAGACCGTGGCCGTGGTGGGCGGCGGCCCCGGCGGTCTGTCCGCCGCGTATTACCTCACATTGATGGGCCACCGCGTCACCGTGTTTGAAAAGCAGAAGCATCTGGGCGGGATGCTGCGCTACGGCATCCCCAGCTACCGCTTTCCCCGGGAAAAGCTGGACGAGGAGATTGCCTCCATTTTGTCCCTCGGGATAGAAGTCCACACGGGGGTGGACGTGGGCACCAGCCCCTCACGGGAGGAGCTGAGCCGGAAGTATGACTGCCTGTATCCCGCCGTGGGCGCCCACACCGACAAGAAAGCCGGCATTCCCGGTGAGGACAGCCGGGGCGTGGTTTCCCCCGTGGAGCTGCTGCGCCGCAT